>CADBBB010000102.1 GCA_902792795.1 uncultured Spirochaetaceae bacterium
ACGTGGAGCTCCAGTCCTACGAGATGGCGGCGCTTGGAAAGAGGATGCGCTACTACGAGGCCATGCTCGACATGGACGCGCTGATGAAGGGCGAGCCGTACGACAAGCTTAAGGACAGCTACATTTTGTTCATCTGCAAGAACGACCCCTTCAAGGACAAAAACGAGAAGCCCTTCGGCCTTCCGCGCTACTCGTTCAGGAATGTATGCCAAGAAAATAATTGCGTGAATTTGGATGACAAAAGTTTAAAAGTGATTTATAATGCAACCGCTTACGAAAAGGAGAAGGACGAGCGCGTGCGAGCCCTGCTCCGCTTCGTGCAGACCAACGAGTCCGGCGAGGACGGCCTCACCAACAGGCTCGCAGCCCTCGTCAAAAAGATGAAGGAAAACGAACAATTACGGCAGGAGTACATGGCTATGAATTTGCATGACTACGACATGATAAGAAAAGGCGCGCAACAAAAAGCCGTGGAAGACGCGCGGAGCTTTTACGCGAACGGCGCGTCGATTGAGCTAATAGCAAAGTCTCTTAACATGACAGAGGAAGAAGTCAAAGAAATCGTAAAGGACGTGCCGGTCACAGCCTAACCCGGCAGCGTCCGCAAGGACGCGGCAAAACCGCTCGAAACAACCGTTATGGTCTTTCCAATAACAATACGAGCGGCTCTAATCCCCTACCCTAATATACCGCGCGTCGGTGGCAAAGTCGGAATAGCCGGTCTTGCCGGTGCCGCCCGCGCTAAAGTCGACGTAGACCCAGTCGGAGGCGTCGGCCTTGAAGTTGCCCACGGAGCGGATGCGGGCCAAGTAACGGTAGCCGCGGCTAAGCTTGAAGGTGGCGCTTTGGCTGTTCTTTAAGAGCGAGCCGTCTACGCCGTAGCCAGACTGATCGAAGCTTTGGCTGTAGCCGCCTCCGTTTTGGGTGAAGGAGCCTGTCACCTTGCTTCCGTCCGGCGTAAGGCTGTCCCAACAGCCGGCCATGTCGCTTGTAATGTCGCCGTCGCTCTGTCCTGCGCTAACGGCCAAAAGCTCAATCTCAAAGCCGCGCTCGTTGTTGGCGTTGTCCTGCCAGGCGAAGTTCACGTAGCGCCAAACGCTTGAAGGGTCAAAGTCTTGGTACGCGGCTTTGAAGGCGCTGGGAGCTGCCGGCGCGTGGTCTATAATGTCCATCAACGCGATGGTCTTTTTTATATCTCTGTTTGACGAAACGAATATCGAATCCGTCCATGTGTATACAATCGAAGAGTCGGTCTTTCTTGTGTAGCTGACGCATAAAGTGTAAACCCCTTGCGGAAGCGTCGCGGAATACAAGGGAGACGCGTCCGCGGCGGGCTCAACGTTTGTCACGCCGGCAAGGCTAACCGGATCCACAGGCCCGACCATAGTTCCCGCCTTGTTCTTTATGCAGCAGGTGGCGGTAAACTTCGTGGTGTCCAAGGTCCAGCCGTTTGTGTAAAAGTTAAGGGCCACGTTCCCCGTCTGGACCAGCTTGTTGTTTGTGAGCGCCACGTCAATCGTCTCGTCCTGGCGCAAGTCCACCGTGGCGCGGCCAGACAAAACGCAAGCGGCTTCCAAGTCGCCGTCGTTAAAGTCAGTCGGATAGTCTCCGCTGATTTTTGCGATTCCTTCCGCGTCCAAGGCGTAAATGCCTATTCTGTAATAGCCGCTTTCCAATTCTATAGGAAAGTCAAGGAAAGCTTCGTCCGTGGCGGAATCATAAATTTGAAGACTTTGTGAATTGTTTATTAAATTTGTGATTGCAAAATAATATGTCAATGAAGAGCAGTCCAGCCGCTCGGCCGTGATGGACCTTGCGACGGACGCTCCGGTTGTAATCGTTAGAGTCTTAATTGTACTGTCAGAACAACCGTTTGAAGGCTCTTTGGGCGCGCCCCCGAGGGCGGGGGCCGGGCTTTGCGGGGTTCCGCGCTCGCGCGCTCCATTCCTTCGCTTTCGCTTCGGAACAGCCCTTTCGGTCTGCCCCTACAATCCCTCGCGCTGCTCGGGTGAGCTTATGGAAATTATTTACTCGCGCTCTTACGAGCGCTATGCAATCCCTCGCGCTGCTCGGGTGAGCTTATGGAAATTATTTACTCGCGCCCTTGCGGGCGCTATGCAATCCCTCGCGCGTCGTAAAAACAAAATCACGCGTCCAAAAAAAAATAATTTTTTTTACGATTTTTTCTCCAAAACAGGTACAAAAGCGCGCTAACGCCTATACCTTATATGTATAAAAACAATTACGGAGGTTCACTATGAACGAAACGCAGACAAACACAATAGAAGAAAAGCCGCAACCAAAAATTCGCGACAGGCTTTTCATCGCCATTTTCGGAAAGGACAGCGAGCGGAGCAAGCGCACACGATTGAGAACGTAATTTTCATCAAGATGTACAACGACGTTTCGTTTTTGGTTGACGGCCAGATGACGCTTTACGAGCAGCAGAGCGAGACTAACGCCAACATGCCGCTACGCGGACTCTTCTACTTTGCCCAGCTCTACCAAAAGCACATAGCGAAAAAAGATTTGAACTTGCACCAATCGTCGTTGATAAAAATCCCAAATCCTCGCTTCATTGTCTTTTACAACGGAGACACAAAAAAGGCCGAGCGTTACAAGCTCCGCCTGTCGGACGCTTTTGAGCTGGAGGACAAGACGGGCGACTTTGAATGGACGGCGGACGTGATAAACATCAACCAAGGCGCCAACGAAACTCTTGTCAAAAAGTGCAAGTCGCTGTATGATTACGTAAGGCTTGTCGGTCGGATTTCAGACAACAAAAAAAAGGAAATGGAAATCGGACAGGCCGCGCGCGAAGCCGTCGACTGGGCAATCAAGGAAAACTTCTTGGAAGGCTTTGTCCGCGAGCAAAAAGAGGAGATAATCGCAATGTGTTTGACAGAATTCGACGAGGAAAGCGCCATTCGCGGCTGGCGCGAAGATGGCCGCAAAGAAAAAGCCGTGGAAGACGCGCGGAGCTTTTACGCGAACGGCGTTTCCTTGGAAATAATCGCCAAGTCTCTTAACATGACAGAGGAAGAAGTCAAAGAAATCGTGAAGGACGTACCGGTCACGGCCTAACCGCCCCCGCGCAAGCCTGACGCTAATCCCCAACCTTAAAATACTTCGTTGTGGTAAAGTCGGAATAGTCCGCTTTGCCGGTGCCGGAAGAAAGGTCCAGGTAGCAATATTCGGAGTTGCCGGCGTGGTTGTAGCCGACGGCGCAGATGCGGGCTAGGTAGCGGATGTTGCGGCTAAGCTTGAAGGTGGCGCTGTTTGTTCTATTTTTGTCCAGCGATCCGTCCACGCAAAGGCCGGGAACGTCGTCAAACTCTTTCGTCGCAACGCCGTTTATCTCGTAGCCGGAACTTGTAAACCGGCCGGTAACTTTGCTGACATCAGCCACGACATAAGTTGAATTCCATGTTGCGGCCATGTCGGTTGAAAAATAACTCTCGTCCACGGAATCTTGAACCGCCAATAAATCTATCAAAAAGCCCCGCTCGTTGACGGAGTTGTCTGTCCAAGTAAAGTTCACGTAGCAAAACTCGCCGGTTGGGTCCACGTTGTAATAAGAAGCCTTGAAATCCGTGGGCGCGGCGGGCTCGTATTCTATAATATCTATAAGAGCTATATTCTTTTTTATAGGTTGGTTTGGCGAAACGATTATCGTGTCTGTCCAAGTGTAAGCGACAGAATTATTTGACAATTTTGTGTATTTTACAAAAAATGTGTAAGTACCGGGGAGAACGCTCGCGTTGTACACACAAGGCGCGTCAATGGCCGGCTCAACGCTGGTAACGCTGTTCAAGTCAACCTCGGACATTGTCCCGACCAATGAGCCGGTTCTGTTCCACATTCCGCAAGTGGCGTTGAATTTGCCCGTATCTAAAGTCCAGCCATTAGTGTAAAAGTTAACCCCAACGCTGACATAATCGTCGGCAGCGTTGTTGGCTGTAAGCTTTATGCTAACCGTCTCGTCTTGCCGCAAGTCAACTGTAGTCGTGCCCTGCAAAACACAGGCGGCCGCCAAATGGTCGGCGGTAAAGCCGCCTTCAGACGAAGGCTTTTCATACTTTTCTTTATCCGAATAGCCCGAGGCGGCGGACGCCGTCAACGCAAAAACGCGAATCTTGTAATATCCTTCAGGAAGCTCTATCGGAAAATTTAAAATCGCTCCGCTTGAAGCGGAATCAAAAGTTTGGAGTGTTTTTAAATCGTAAATTAAATCATCAATTGTAAAATAATATGTCAATGAGGAGCTGTCCAAGGCCGAAGGCAAAATTGTCTTGGCCACGGACGGCTCTCCGGTTGTAATTGGGAGAGTCTTAATTGAACTGTCATAAACCTTTGAGGGCTCATCAACATTCAAGTTGCCGCACGAGGCGACAACCTGAATGAGAAGGGCCAGCAAAAGGCAATTGCAAACCTTTCTCATTGACTAAAACTAAACCTATTGCTCGATGATGTTGACGTAAATCGTGCAGGTGTACGGCAATGTCTTGTGCGGCGCGTATGCGTTGAATGTAACTGCGTACTTGCCCGGAACATAAGACTTAAGGTTTGTCGTGGCCGTAAAACCTGTGCCGGATGTAACGGTGCAGGCTACCGGTCCTTCCTTATAATAAGTTTCATCCGTCTTTTTAACAGTGTATGTCACGCTAGACCAATCCACGCCGGCGGCAGTCTGCGCGGCAGTGTAGGCGCCTGTCCAAACAATGCTTCCGGCTCCGCTTGTCTTGAGGTTCAAGGTGATTTCAGAATCAGCCTTAAGAGCCGCCGCGTCAAGCGCTGTACTTCCGTCTTTGGCCTTTACACCTGTTCCAGTAGGAAGCGTGGTTGCAAAGTTTTCAACGCTGACAGTCCAAAGATTGTCGTCAAGAATGTTGACCGCAGCCGTTGTCGGAGAGTAGCTGGCGTACAAGACAAGGTTTTTGTAGCCCTTGCCCATCGCGCTTCCGACAGCGTCAGCGTAGTCCGGCGGGTTGTACGGGTCGGAGGCTGGATCTGTGTCATACAATGTAGTAGTTGAGCTTGAGTTGAATCTCCAAGATGTCCATTCTTTTCCGCCCTTTGCCAATGACGTGTAGGGACTGTCTGCGTCAGAATCCAACTTGGGGCTCCAGATGTCGGCGCTTGGAACGTCCTTGTTTGATGTTACGGCGCTTGGAGCATACTTTCCAGGCGTCACAACAGGAGTGGCTCCTGTTGTGTCCCATTTACCCGCATCGGCGTTTGTCTCGTCGTTTTGAGTGCGGTACTCTACGATGTCAGCTGTGCTGGTGCTGCCGTCCTTTTTGGTGACGGTTCCACCCGAAAGGTTGTATGTCAAGCGGTAGCGGTTGATAACCTTTTCTTTTGTGCCGTCAAATTTGTTAAAGCCCTGGGCTATTGTCTCACCTGTTGGCGGAATTGTCGCGCTTGGAACGTTGGCGTTGTCAAAGTTAACATAGCAGTATCTTGACGGGCCGGCGTCGTTTACGGCTGCGATGCGGGCAAGGTAGCGCTTTCCAAGAGGCAAGGCTACGATGGCCCAGTTGTTGTTCTTTCGCAAAGAGCCGGCAATCCAGTTTTGGCTCTCGTTTCCGTAAAAGTCCCTTCCATAAGTCGTAATGTTGCTGGCAGTGGCGCTCATGCTAGACAAATCCCAGTCGTCAGAAGCGTCATCTGCCGTGGCGGGGTTGTTCGCGCCGGGAACGGTCTTAACGTTGGCCCATGTGGCTCCGTCCGGAACTTCAAGCAAGTCAATCTCAAAGTGAGACTCGTTTATAGAAGCCGCCGCAAGCCATGTAAACTCAACTTGGTAATAGCCAGAGCCTACCGAGTCAGGGTCTTTGAACGTGGCGTTAAAGTCTGTAGGAGCGGCGGGAACGCGCTCGATTACTTCCGGAATAGCGATAGTGTTGACATCATTTTTAACAATGTCGTTGTTGGGAGACACGATGATAGTGTCGCTCCAAACATATTGCTTTGTTGTAGTGTTATTCTTAAAAATGACTTCAAAATTGTAAGTTCCAGCCGCCACGCCGTCCTGCGTGTATTGCTCGGAGCCGGACGCTACATTTTGGTCGTCCATCGTAACATCAGCAACGCCGCTGGCGGAACCAGTGCCAGTAAGAGTGTCGGATGTCAGATAGAAAGAAACAGTGTCGTTGGAAGTTCGCAAGTCCGCCTGGGTTTGTCCCAAGAAGAGCGCCGCGCCCTTTACATTGTCTTCTGTAATGGTACCTACAACGGTCTTTGTGGCGTAAAGCTTAAAAGTGTAGTAGCCGTCAGCGATTGTCAACGGAACGGTTCCAATGTTGGGAGAGCCGCCGCTGGCCGTAAACTCCAAGGGTTCAGTCGGAGCGGTCTCGGCTCCACTCACTTCGTTCTTGTAGAACAAGTAATACTTGAGCGTGTCGGCGTCTGTAGTGCCCGCCACGATTGACGCTGAGACCAACGAGTTGGCCACAGGGAACTTAATCGCGTCCTCGTCGCCTGTGGCAACAAGGGTAATGGTTTTCATCGCCGTTTTTCCAGAAGAGCCTGGAGCTCCGTAAGAAACCGCGTCGCCTGAGGTGTTTGAGCATCCAAGAGCCACAAAAGACGCCAAGAGGCACAAACCCAAAAATTTCATGATGTTTTTCATGTTTTTCCTCCTAAGGAAAATTTGTTCGCTCAAAAAAACTTTTTGAGCCCCCCCCCATAAAAAACGTTTTTAATTTTATTTCTACGGCCTTACAATTTTTATTCGCCAGACGGGCGAATTACATCGTAAATTATAAGGGCCGCTTCGTCCGAATACCAGATACCTCCTTTTCCCTTAGCTCTTAGTCGAATTACATAAGAACCGGGCTTTAAGCCCGACAACGGTATGTAAACAATAAAATACTCGCTCTTGTCAGACGAGCCGTTTTGATAGCAGTTCGCGGGCAACGGCATCACCGACTTTTTTGGATAGTAAGTGTCTCCGTCAAGCGATACAGTTTCCTGCAAACTCAATGTCCATTCAAAAAACAATCCTCCTTTGGGGCCCCGCAATTGCAGGGTTCCGTCCGAAGTCTTAAAATACTCATCGTCCAGCATCGTAGCCGGGTCAAAGCCCACTTCGTCTATGCCGGGCTTGTATTCGTCGTCGCCGCTGTCGGTTTTTACCGGGAACCTTTCGTCATAGCTTGACATGACGTCCACCGTGGTGTTGGAGCAGGCCGACAAATAAAAAATCAAACAACATATAATTGTAAGTCCAAAAACTCCAATTGTCAATGTTTTTATGGGGCGGAATTTATTTTTCATTTTTTGCTTTTTTCCTCCCCCCAACGGGCAAAGACCAGCCCACTTCAAGGCCGGCGGTAAATTTACGCAAAAAGTCGTATTCAAGTATGACCGCGGCGTTGAATTTTTTGTATTCAACGCCCATCCTGGACGTTATGTTAAAGGCGCAAAAGAGGTCGCTGGTTATGGCCTTTGAGCCAAAGGAGCCGTTCCAAATCATCTGCATGGAAAGTCCCGGGTTCAAGTCAAAGAACAAGTATACGTCCTTTTTCCAAGGCTTTAGGGCAAGGCCCGCCGTTCCAAAAAGGACGCTTCCAACATAATAGGGGTTGGGCAGCTTTTCGCCCGTGTCCACGTAGCGGTATGTGTACGGATACGAGCCCCAGTCCGGCGAAAAGAAGAACCTTAGGCCTCCGCCAAAGTAAAAGGGCTTTTTGAGCTTAAAATTCTTGTATCCGGCCTCGGCTCCCATGCTAAAGCTAAAGGGGTCGGGGGTGGAGCCGCCAAAAACGTCTATAAAGATTTCCTGGCCGTCCCTAAAGATGTCCGCCTTGCCCTTGCTTCCGGGAATTTTGTCGGTAAAGGCGCTTCCCTTCACCACAACCTCGTCGGGGCCAACAAGGCGCATTCTGGGCACTTTTTGGCCCGGCTTTAGGAACACTTTCTCCAGCTTTAGCTTGTAGACCGAGCCGTCGGCGTGGCCGGTCAAAACCACGCTGTCGTCGCGGTTAAAGGCAAAGCTTGTAAGCGTGGTTTGGTTAAAAGGAGGAACGTATCCTATGTATTTTCCGCTGGAAAGCTCGTAAAATTCAAGCTTGTCCTCGCCCGTGAGCGCTATCAGATTTTTTCCGTTGGAAGAAAGGCGCAGGGCCTTTATGTTCTTTCCGTTGGGCTTTATGGTCATAAGGCGGCGGCCGTCAAAGGCTCGGACGCTTATCAATTCGCGGGTCTCCAATGATATCACGGCCTTTGAGTCCGGCGTGAACAAGGCTCCCGCGCCGCTTCCGCTGTAGAAGGGCATGCTGTTGACCTTGCTTCCGTCCGTGGCGTTCCAAATGAAAATCTTGTCGTCCAAACCGGCGCTGGCCAAAAAGCCGTCGTTGCGGCTAAAGTCAAGGCTAAAGACGTTTCCCAAATGGCCGACAAGGGTCTTTTCGGATATTTTTTGCGTGTAGTGCAAGACGATGGACATGTTGACAGTTCCGTCGTCAAAGGCCACGGCCATGTGGTTTCCGCTGTGGCTAAAGGCGCTGGCGGTGACGCGGCGGTCGCTGGAAAGTTCCACAGAGTACGACGGCTCAACCTCGCCGGATATGGCCACTTGCTTGGGCAGGTCGTTAAAATTCCACACGCTGAATTTTCCGCCGGCGCTCAAGGCCATGAACATGTCGCTTTGTGTGACCACGTCCCAGGCAAACTGCAGGCTGGTGGCGCCGTCGTAGCCGATTGTGTGGACAAGGCGGCTGTCAAAGCCGTCGCGGATAAAGATGGCGTTTTGTTCGGTAAGGGCAAAGTAGCCGTTGTTGTTGCTCCAGCAAAGGCCCTGAACGGGGCTTGGAGTCTTGAGGCTTGGAGCCGCGCCCAATATAGAGGCCGAAGCCTGGCCGTCCGTTGGGTCAAACGAGGAAGGAGCGTCTTGCTCGCCGCCTTCCACAACCGCCCCGGAAATTGTCACAGGCTCCGGCGGCGCGGCGTTTACGGCTTCCTCGTCCGGGCGCTCGACGGTTTGGGCGCCAAGTCCTGGGCAGCGCAAAAGCGCAAGGCAAGAGAAAAATATGACTGTCAAGGCGCGAGCCCTTGCGATCATCTCGTAATACTCCATTCCGCAAAAAATTATAGCGCGGCCGCCGCTCTTGTCAAGCCCGGCGTGACATATTTGCCTTTTTTGTCAAACTCCGTCCCGCTCCCCGTATTCGCAGGAAGCGCCCAAAATCTTTGCGTGCTGAATCAGTTCCAGCGACTTTTTGATTTGCTTGTAAAGCCTAATCTCGCCGGAGCCGCTTCCGCCGCACAAAACCTTTAAAAGGCTTCCGTCGGGGAGCCAGTAATCTTTTACCAACATTTCTTGCGCGGGGCAAAAAACGTCCACGTCAAGAATGTATTTCTTGCAATTTACGCTGGCCGACCAGTGCAATTCCTCGCTGCCGTCGTTGGTCGGCGTCCTGACGCACGACCATTGCGCGGAATACTTTTTGACGGCCTGCTGGGGGCCAAAGCCGTAAAATTCGTTCTCAAACTTGGCCAAGGCCACAAGGCGGCCCTCGTAGTCGGCCTCCAGCGCAAAGCCGGAGTCCTTCATCACCTTTCCTGTAAAAATGCTGGTAAGGCGGCTTGAAGATATGTGCATAAAGGGCAGCGGAAGCGCCGGCCCCCAGGACTTGTCCACGTATCCAAAGGAATGGTCGGGCGACACGGCGTATTCCTGGCCGTCAAGCGTCACCATCCCAGAAAAGCGCGCGGTAAGGCCCCCGGCCAGCCAATGGGTTCCGTCTTTTGAAAATGTTTCGGGGGCGTCAAAGTCGCGCTCATATTTAAGGTTCCATTCCATGCGGCCGCAAGCGGTTTTCCATTCGGTAAAGGAGCGTGCCTCAACTTCCGTTATGGCCAAAACGCCGTGAAGCTGGTTGTCGCTAAAGGCGCAGCCGCCGGCCTTTACGTCAAAGCCGCGCTTGGCCGCCACAAATTCGCTGTTGGGAAAAAATCTGTTCAATTGCTTGGGGCGGCTTCCAAAGACCCCCGCGCGCACGCAGGCGTAGCTGGGAATGATTTTTGGGCCTTGCGCGGGCCGTGTCTCTATGTTTCCGGCAAGGGCGGCCTGCAGGTCGGCCGCGTCAATCTTGGGCTCGCCTTCCGCCTCGGGAAGAACCGTGCGCTCGTAGCTCAGCGCGGGGTTTTCCGCCATCAATTCTATGTAGAACAAGCGCTCTTCTCCGCTGGCCGCGTTCACTCCGTTAAAGAAATAGCGCCAGCGGTCAAAGCCGCATTTTTTAAGAGAACCTTTTAACTTTAAGCCGTTGCCTTTAATGGCTTTTTTTGAAACGGACATTTTACCGCCTTTTGGCCCATCGCAAGTCAAAATTCGACAATGAGCCCATTCTTCTTTTTACAATATCGGCGGTTTTAGCGGAAAAGTTGAGGAAATTCTGAAGGAAAGATTTGGGGTAATGATAAATCAAAAAACGCGCGAGGAAGCGGGGCGGCCGACGGCGGCGCTCATTTTGCGCCTGCCGCGCAAGCGGCAGCGTCAAATAGTTTCAAGGCGCAAAATGCGCGCAGCGACGATATCTAGCGGCGCAGGCGGCCGCCACCGCGACCGGAAGCGTTTTTTATTTTAGCAAACTGTCAATCGCTTTGATGATTTCCTCGCGGTTGGTGAAGTTTTCGTCCAAATACTCAAAGGCGGCCACGGCGTCGCGCTGGGCGTGCTCGTACCAAATGGCGTACAATTCCGGCGAAAACTGGTCGCCCACAAAAGGCGCTCCCTGTATGTCGCTCACCAAAAGGCGCATGAGCTCGATGCACTTTGACATTTTTTTGTCCATATTTATCTCCTAGTCTTTTGTAATTCCAATCACCACAACCACAATGGCCACCACTCCGGTAACCGGGTTCACGGCAATTCTTCTTATATACACATGAATTTTTAGGCCGGAAGAAAGCGGCTCGTCTATGATTACGGGCGCGGGAACGTTGCGGCACTTCCTTACGGCGCTCAGGAACACCGATTCTTGGCCGTCCTGCTCGTCCGCGCTCTTGCCAACCTTAATCTCGTCACGGTGCTTTCGCAAAAAGTCCTTGTAAGACTTGTTCCCGCGCACGATTTTTAGACTGTCGCCGTTGTCCTCCAAAATCGCCATGGGCAGCGTGTTGAAGACTTGATTGAACATTTCGTCGTCGGAATTTGTGACAACGGAAAGGTCGTAAAGGTTTATGCGGCCAAGAGACGCGTAGTAGCCGGTCTCGGCGGGGTTTTCAAAGCCAATTTGCTCGCCCTTTTCGTAGCGCTCGAATATTTTTTCCAGCGGAATCGGCTTGCAATAGTAGTAGCCCTGCAATTTTGTGCAGCCCACTTCCTTCAAAAATTCCACCTGCTCTTCGGTCTCCACGCCCTCGCAAATGGTGTCTATGCCAAGTTCCGCCGCCACCTTCATCATGCCGGCAAGTATCACCCTGCTCTTTTCGTTCTCGCTGAACTGCTGCATGAATTTCATGTCGAATTTTATCAAATTAAAGGGAATGTCGTGCAAAACTTCCAGCGAAGAGTAACCCGAGCCAAAGTCGTCCATCCAGACGCTAAAGCCCAAGTCCTGGAAGCGCTTGATTTGCGTTTTCATGTACTCGTAGTCGCTTCCGATTATGCTTTCCGTTATTTCTATCGTTAGCTTTGACGGCGGAAGGCCGGACGCCAGGACGCGCTTGTAAATTTCGGCCACTATGTCGCAAGTGTCAAAGTCCGACCGCGAAAGGTTGACCGATATCGGCGCGAGATAAAGGCCCGCCGCCTCTTGCGCCTTCATTTTTTTTAGAATTTCTTCGGTCATGTACAAGTCAAGCTTGTAGATTAAGTTAGCGTCCTCCAAAATCGGAATGAAGTCCGCCGGGCTCAAAAAGCCTTTTTGCGGGTCTATCCAGCGGGCAAGCGCCTCTTCGTCGCAAACCCTGCCGTTGGCGGCGCGGACGATGGGCTGGTAGTAAACTTTTATCCAGCCCTCCTTTATCGCGCGGTCGATGTTGTCCACTATGTACTGGCGGTTTTCCGCCTCCTGCAACATGGACTTGTCAAAGTAAGTGAAGTGAGAAAGGTAGAGCGTCCGGCTTGAGTCGCAGGCCATCTTTGCGCGGTCGCAGGCAAGGCTTGCGCCGCACTTTTCCACGGAGCTGGGATAGATGCCCGCGCGCACTGGAACGCTGCGGCCGCCGTTCATTCCTTCGGCGTCGGAAAAAAGCTGCCAAAGGCGCTCCTCAAGGTCTTTGTCGGTGGAAAAGACGCAAAAGCGGTCGCTTCCAAAGCGGCTGCAGCAGTCGTTGGAAAATGTCTCCACCAAAAGGCGCGAAAAGGCGCGGATCAGCTTGTCGCCTTCGGCAAAGCCGAACTTGGCGTTGTAATGCCGCATTCCGTTAAGGTCAAAAAAGAGCATTACGGGATTTTCGCCGAGCTCCTCGGCCTTTTTGTAAAAGTTTGTTTCCGCCAAGTAAAAAAAGTGGCTTATTGTCGGAAGCCCGGTAAGAAAGTCGTATTGCAGGACGCGGGCGGCGTTGTTGGTTTGAATCAGGTTGGAAAAGGCGGAATTTAGGTAATTTCCGCTAAAAGCGTCGTTTTCGTGGAATTCGCCCTCGTCAACGTACCAAACTATGGCCAGCCTTGTCTCGCCCTTTTGTATGTGCTTTCCAAACGCGTGAATAAGGCGCCACTTATCCTTTACTTTTGAACGGTAGACAACATTATAGGGTTCGTCCTTTGTGGCAAACAAGACGGCGGACTCTTCCAGCATGGCGATGTCGTCGGGATGGCAGTATCGGTACCTGTCCTTGTCGATGGCATTGTAAACGTCCTCCATGTCCGCGATTCCGAACAAGTCCAAGAGCCCCGCGGAAAGAACAAGCGTCACAACGCGGCCGTCCATATACTGGTAGACCGCCAGCGGAATGGGGCTGTTTTCCATGAGAGAAAGCTCGTTTTTTTCGTAGCGATATTTTTCCACCTACGCCTCAACTTTTGTTTATCCTTATATTCTAAACCCGTTTTTAAATTTTGTCAAAAAAATTCTTCGGCCGCGCGGGGGTTAAAACAATATATTATAAACTGACAAAAAAGGGCGGCCCGCGGTCTGCGCGTTTTGGTTCCTGCCCAAAATTGGGGCGTCCCGCCCCTTCTTTTGCCCATTTATACAGACTGCCACGCAGTCGGGAGCGTTTTTTTTCTTTTCAATACAATCGCGCGGGGCTAGTAAAAGGCGGGGAAGCGCGCTAGAATGGGCGGCATGAAAAAATTTTT
>CADBBB010000103.1 GCA_902792795.1 uncultured Spirochaetaceae bacterium
GAAGTCGCCCTCAGGACCTACGAGTATGATGACTTCCTGATCGTCTTCGCCTTGTAATGAGCTGAAGAAGTCGGCACGTTCTATCTCGTTGTAGCAATGACAGATATATCTAAGACCACTCTGGTGGCTATTGATGAAGTCGTCAAAGGACTGCATGGCGTTCACCTTTGGCAGCCAGGGCTTACGACTCTGCTTCATCGCTGCCACCACTATGCGTTCAATACGGTCTTCCCTCATCTGTCGTCGTTCAGAGAATCGGCAGTCTAAGAAGCTGATCTCGTCGAAGCCTACCTCTGTGGCCTTCTCAGCCATCCACTCTATCCTGCCCAGATCCTTGGTAGGAGCTATGGCGAGGTGTATTCTTCCGCGCCACGCCTTGTGTTGTGGCATCGACTCCAGTATGGCATATCCGCAATGGTGATTGGTGGCCATGGTCACCTGTGCCCTATAGAAGCAGCCCTTTCCGTCCATGAGGAATATCTCGTCATCGGTCTTCAGGCGCAGCACCCTCACCGCATGTGTAGCCTCATCGGCAGGCAGTTCACACCTGTCGGCGGCATCAGGCACGTAGAAATATCGCGTCTCCTTCATCTCCCCAACTCCTTACTACTCATCTCCTCACTCCTTCCTGTTCTCCTTTCTCCTGTTCAGTTCGTCTCTGAGATGCGAGGCGAGTTCATAGTTCTCCCCTTCCACCGCCTTGTCCATTCCGCTTCTGTCCACGACCTCGCCTGTATGCTTTTCGTAGATGTCGATCGACTTGTTCAAAACTTCCTTTATGTCGTCCGTGTTTATGTCAAGCTCGGCCTTGGCTCCGGTCATGTAGTCCACGACCTCTTCGGCGTACTTGTCGATGAAGGCCGCCGCTTCCGGCGAGGCCAAGACTTCCGCCACCATTTCCGGGCTGGCGTCGATTCCCGCCTGGTCAAGATAGCTTTGGACGACGGCGTTCACGTCCAGATTCGTCATGTCAATCGAGCCCAGGTCAAAATTTTCGATGTAGGACTTGTCAAAGTTCAGCTGGGCCAGACTCAATTTGGCGCTTCCTGGGTAAAAGAGGCCGCCATTGTCTTGGGGGAGGGCCATTGACACGGGCTTGAGCGCTTGCGACGCGATGTTGGCTATCGTTGAATAGCTAAAGTTGAAGCGGACAATTCCCAAAAGCAGGGTGACAAAAAGGGCCGCCGCGAAGAGTATGCCCAGCAGCACAGAAAAAAACTTTTTCATAAAATCTCCTTTTTTATAAAAAAAAAATCCCGCGCTCGCGGCGCGGGATTGCGGTTACCAGTTTTCGGCGCTAACTTCAAAGTAGCTTTGCGGATGGGCGCAAACAGGGCAGGCGGCGGGGGCCTTTGTTCCCACGACGATGTGGCCGCAGTTTCGGCATTCCCAAACCTTGACTTCGCTCTTTTCAAAGACTTGCGCGGTCTCGACGTTCTTTAAAAGCGCGCGGTAGCGTTCCTCGTGGCGCTTTTCGATAGCGGCCACCATGCGGAACTTGGCGGCCAGCGCCTTAAAGCCTTCTTCCTCGGCGGTTTTGGCAAAGCCTTCGTACATGTCGGTCCACTCAAAGTTTTCGCCGTCGGCCGCCGCGCCCAAGTTTTGGGCGGTGGTTCCCAGCTCGCCAAGCTCCTTGAACCACATTTTGGCGTGCTCCTTTTCGTTGTCCGCCGTGGCCAAGAAAATTGCCGAGATTTGCTCAAAGCCTTCCTTTTTTGCGACGCTCGCAAAATAAGTGTACTTGTTTCTGGCCTGAGACTCGCCGGCAAACGCCGCCTGCAAGTTCTTCTCCGTCTGCGTTCCCGCGTATTGGTTTGACATAGTTTCCTCCATAAAGATAATTGTAAGTTCCCCTCCATTCTAGCGCGCTTTGCCAACCTGTCAAGTAGGGCAAGCGCGTTAAAAGCTAACAAAAAAGCGGCTCCCAGTTTCGCGATGCCGCCCGCCTCCTTGCGTCACTACGTTCCGTTTTGTTTAAGAAGCTATCCACTTGCGATCTTCCGAGCGCTGTCAACCGCTACGGAAGCAAGCCAAAAAAACGCGCGAGACTGCGGGCCGGGCCGTCTGAGCGTTCTGCAGGGCGAGCGAAGCGAGTCAAATTTCCATTTACCTGCAGCCACGCGGAAGACGGAAAGCAAAAACAATTCGCTATAATGGAAAATTATTAACTATATGCTGTTATACAGGAGATTTTTATGAAGAAATTGCTTTTGTCTTTGACCGCCTTGATTTTCGCCTTGGCTTCAGCCGCGGCCTACGATCCGCCGATTCAGGGCGAAAACCTTTTTTATTTTTCCCATCCAGAACTTTTGACCGGAGGAATTTCCACTGCGGGCGGCGGAATCCAGTCCGTAATTCCCGCCAGCGGAACGATCAACCCGGCCATAATCGGCTTGGAGGAGCGCGTGAGCCTGGACTTGGGCTACACTTCAATTTTCAACAGCAGCCGCTCTTCCGACTTTTATTCGCAGGCTTTTGGAACGGGCATCGTGATTCCAACCGACTGGGCCAACTTTGGCGGCGAGATGGAATTTGTGATTGACGAAAATTGCATGGGCCTTGGAGACAGCTTCCACATAAAGAGCTTCGCCTCAAAGCAAATCATCCAAAACCTTTACATCGGCGTGGGCATGGGCTTTGGCTACGAATGGAAGTATCGCGACGACTGGATGCTCACGCTTGACGCGGGCGCCATCTACAACTTTGGCGACTTGGCCTTCATGAAAAATTTCAGGGTCGCCGCCACCGCCAACAATATCGGAAAAACCCTCGGCTCCTCTTGGGACTGGCAGGGCTATCCCGGAATGTTCGCCTTTAGGGTGGGCGCCGCCAGCGAGTTCATCCACACGGAGGAATTTGTTTTGGGAATGTCGTTGGATGTAACCACTCCGCTTTTTATGAATTTAATAATTGATTCAGGAATTCAGTTCCGAATCAAGGACTTTGTCCAAATCAATTCATCTTGGGAATTCAACGCTTGGGAAGCGGCGCACGGCTGCGCCTCATGGCTTCCCACTCTTGGACTTGTGTTCAAGTTCAACATCGGAATGGGATCGAGCGACTTTGTAAAGAAGCATGACTGGTCAAAGAGCGAGCTTTGCCCGTCCGCCGGCTGGAAGAACGTCGACTGGGACGTCAACGCCTTTAGCATGGGCGCCGTCTTGCGCTTGGGCCAGCTGGACGATTCCGGCCCCGACATCGAGATGGATTAAAACTTTTTTTGTGGAGCGTTAGAAAATGAAAAAACTTCGCGCGGCTGCTTTCTTTTTGACAGGAGCCTTGGTCGCCGGTCTTTTTGCCGCCGACGAGGCCAAGGGCCCCAAATACATTTCGCCCAACAACGACGGCGTCCAGGACTCGCTTGAAGTAAAATTTAGCGTCAAGGACAAGAACAAAATTTTGGGCTGGGCTTTGATTATCGAAGACGCAAATGGCAAGGTTGTCCGAACCATCGGCAACAAGGTGGCCCTTCCCACGGCCTTCAACGCAAAGAATTTCGCCAAGCAGCTTTTGACAAAAAAACAGTCGGTGGAAGTTCCGCCGATGGTCGTTTGGAACGGCGCGCTTGACAACGGCGAGACAGCGCCCGACGGAGAATACTACTATTACATTACCGCCACCGACGAGCGCAAGAACACCAATTCCACAAAAAAAGCGCCGGTCGTGGTTAAGAACACGCCGCCTTCCATAAAGGTGACTGTCCTTCCAGAAAACCAAAGAATTTTCGGCGAAGGCGACAAGCCTGAATTTGCCTTTGGCCAGGAAGGCTCCAAGGAAGACAAGTGGACGGCCAAGATAGAAAGCGCCGACGGCAAGGTTGTCCGAAACTATGTTTGGACTGACAGCGAGCCCAAGTCTTTCGCGTGGAACGGAACCGACGACAAGGGCGTGATCGTAGCCGACGGCGTTTACAAGTACACGATTGCGGCAACCGACCGCGCCGGAAACTCCGCCAGCGAGGAAGTTTCCAATATAATCTTTTCCGCCGAAAAGCCCGAGACGAACGTCTTCATTTCCGGCTCGCGCTATTTCTCTGTTCCGTCAAAGAGCAAGATTTCCTCTGTGGCGCTTGAAGTGGTCATTCCAGAGCCGCGAAAGGGCAGCGGAAACGCGCTCGTCGCCTGGAGCGTCGACATTTTGAGCAAGGACGGCTCCGTTGTCAAAAGCTGGAAGGGCGGCAAGGGCGACGTTCCTCCCAAGCAAATTAATTTTGACGGAAAGAGCCAGAGCGGCGCGCAAATCGCCGACGGAGAATACTACGCCCGCGTGAACGCCGAATACCTAAACGGCTACAAGGCGCCGGTCGTGAACTCTCCGCTCTTTACGTTCGACACGGTTCCGCCCGCCGCGACAATCGTTTCTTATGACGAGATTTTCAGCCCGGACGGAGACGGCGTCAAGGACGTGTTTGTGGTCAAGCAGGTCGCGGAAAAGAACGGCGGCGCCCCGATAAGGAACTGGACCGGAAAAGTTTGCAAGGCCGGAAGCGACAAGCCTGTCCGCGAGTGGAATTTTGGCTCGGTCCTTCCCGAAAACCTTTCTTGGAACGGCTTGGATTCAAGCGGAAACCTTTGCTCCGACGGCGCCTACGACTACGAAATCAGCGCCGACGACTTGGCCGGAAATTCCTTTAGCGTCCGCACTGCAAAAAGCTTCGCCTTGGACACTTCAAAGACTGAGGTCATGCTGGCCGCGAGCGACGCCGCCTTCAATCCCAACGGAAAGCGCAAGGCCGTCAATTACACCAGCGTACTCAAGGCCAGCTCCGTCAAGTCTTACAATTTTGAAATCAAGAATTCAAGCGGCGCCGTCGTCTTTAACCTAAAGGGCAGCGGCAGCGTTCCCGGAAAAATTTCTTGGAACGGAAAGGACGCCGGCGGAAAAGTTTGCGCCGACGGATCCTATGTCGCTTCCATCACGATTGAGTCCATGAACGGCTCTTCCGCCCGCGCGGAGGCTCTTCCTGTGGCGATTGACACTGTCGTTCCCAACGTGGACATCGTTCTTTCCGACACAGTCTTTAGCCCCGACGGCGACAGCCGCAAGGACAGGGTGGTGGCCGCCGCCTCAAATTCCACAGTGGAAGACGAATGGCTCGCCAAGATTGTCAACGCCAAGGGAGAGGCCGTCAAGACCTTTGACTGGCGCGGAAAAGTTCCCGCAAAATTTGACTGGGACGGAAGCGACGACAACGGAAACCGCGCCGCCGACGGAAAATATTCGCTTTTGGTCAGCGTTTCGGACAAGGCCGGAAACGACTTTGCCAAAAAGTTTGACAACATCGTTTTGGACACCCGCCCGACGCCCGCTTACGTTACGGCCGCCTTGCCCGGCTTTAGCCCGGAGTCAAAGACCGGCTTGACCAAGCAAACCTTTGGCCTGCGCGTCGGCCTCAACGAAGGAATCGACTCTTGGAACTTTGAGCTGGTTGACGCCAAGAACGTTCCGGTTTACAAATTTGAGAGCGACTCCAAGGTCGTTCCCGCCTCGTTTGTTTGGGACGGAAAGAACAAGGACGGAAAAGTTTTGGAAGGAACTTTCGCCGGCCATCTTAAGATTGAATACACAAAGGGCAACTTGGTCGACATAAAGACAAGCCCCTTCATTTGCTCGGTCACTCCGCCGGCCTTGTCGGTCAGCGTGGCTCCGGAATTCTTTAGCCCGGACAACGACGGAACCGACGACGACTGCTTCATCTCCTTGCGGGGCGGCGCGGCCAACGGAGCCAAGATTGTTTCTTGGTCCTTTGACATAAACAATCCCGTGGAGACCAAAAAGCCCGGCGCCTTCTGGAAGACAAGCGGAACGGACAAAATCACGCCGCAAATCGTTTGGGACGGCTTGAGCAACACCAGCCGCGAAAAGAACGGCAAGGCCGAGCGCGTCCAGTCGGCGATGGATTATCCTTACGTCTTTACCGTTACCGACAGCCTTGGCCTTACCAGCGTAAAGACCGGAATCATTCCTGTTGACATTTTGGTAATTCCTGAAGGCGACGTTCTCAAGATGGCCGTTCCTTCTATCATCTTTAGAAGCAACCACGCCGACTTTAAGACCGCCGAAGAGGCCGCCGGAAGCCAGGTGACAAAGGCGCAGGCCGCCAACAACGTCCGCGTCCTAAAGCGCGTCGCCGAAATCCTAAAGAAGTTCCCGGACTACACGGTCACTGTCGTTGGCCACGCCAACAAGACCGGCGCCGCGGGCGAGGACGAAACCTTGCTCAAGCTTTCAAACTTGCGCGCCGCCTTTGTAAAGGAGCGCCTTGTTGAGTACGGAATCAAGGCGGACCGCCTGAGCTCCGAAGGAAAGGGAGCCAGCCAGCCGGTCGCGGACTTTAGCGACACCGCCAACTGGTGGAAGAACCGCCGCGTGGAATTTATACTACATAAGTAATTACAAAACAAAAAAAGGCGGACCAAGCGGCCCGCCTTTTTTGTTCTCACTTTCTTAGCATTTCCTTGCTAATCTTGTAAACGCTGCCGCAGTTTTTGCAGCTGACTTCAATCGGGTCGGGGTCGTGGGCTAGAATGTCCTCAAGCTCGGCCTTTCCTATGTGCTTGATTGAGTCGGCGAATGCGGCCGAGGAGCAGGGGCAGTCAAAAATCACGTCGCGCTCCAAAACAATTTTTGGGTCAAACTCGCGGAAAAGGCCTTTGATCAGCGGCTCGCGTTTTTGGCCTTCGCTGAACCATTGGCCAAGGGAAGGGCAGGCGCCAAAGGCCCGCTCGGCGTTTTGAATTATCGCGTCGCGCTTGGCTTCCGCGTCAACCTTGTTGTCCTCTTTTGCGCCGCCAGCTCCAGGAAGCGCCTGCATGAAAAGGCCGCCCGCTCCGATAACTCGGCCCTGCTTGTCAAACTGGATTCCCGTGTTAAAGGCCGTGTTAGTCTGCTCGGATTTGGCGAAGTGCCAGGCCAAGTCCTTGGCTATGTTTCGGAATTTAATTTCGGTCGTGCCTGTTTGCGGCGCCTTGGCTCCCTCGATGTCGCGGGTGATGGAAACGATTCCGCCGCCAAAAAAGTCGGTCAAGTCCCAGCTTGTGATTTCGCGCTCGATTGGAATTTTGTCCTGAAATATGTAGCCGCGAACGTAGCCGCTTGAGTCCGCCTCCACCGAAAATCCGGCGGCCGGTCCGTCCGTGTCGTATCTAAAAGTAAGATGCTCGCGGCCCTTCATGGTCTGGATCATAAGGGCGGCGCAAAGTTCCGCCTGTCCCAAAATGAGCGTTTCCAAAATGCCCAAGTTGTGCTGGGCGCGCATTTGGTTTACCATGCGCGTTCCGTTGTAAAGCGCGCCTCGGAACATTCCGTCGGCCGCAACAAAGACGGTCATTCCGTCCGGCTCCACGCCCTCAAGCTTTTTTAGCAATTCTTGGTCTGCGATTGGTTGTTTGATCATTCTTGCCTCATCCTTGTTTCTGTTTCAATCCTAGCGGCGGCCATTTCCTTGTCGCTGGGAATCCATTCGTATGTTTCTTTTAGTTTGCGGGCGGCCAAAAGCGCGTCGCCCGCGCATTCGTTGAGCGCGGCCTCGCGGTCGTCCAAAAATTCCTTTAGGGAACAAGAGCTTTGTTGGCTTGTAAGGTCAAGGCCGGTCACAAGCCAGCGCTTTTTGGCAAAGGTCAGCGTGACTGTTCCTTGGACTTTTTCAACGCTGATGTCGCTTTGCGGGCCTTCGTTGTGGACGCGGTAGTAGCTTGCGGACAGCGCTTTTGTTTGGCCTTCCAGCTCTTTTTGCGGAAGGGGCTTTTGCTTTGGCGTGGGCGCGCTCTTTCTGTCGTCAGCTTGCGTTAGGGTGGAAGCGTCTTCGCCCAGCTTGAAATTTGTTATTCCGTAAATCCACTTGTCCGCTAGGTCGGAACGGTAGACGTAAATTTCTGGCGTCACCGTTCCCACGGTTTGGTTAAAGGCGTCGCGCATTTTGCTGGCCACATGCAAGTTGGCCGTGGACTCAATCATTTTTTGCGCGTCTTTTCCTTTGCCGGCGGCTTGCATCAAGATTGTGTTCATCGTGTGGAAACCGCTATAGAAAACTTCCGCCGTCTCCCGCGCGCTCAAGGAAATTGTCGTTGGGCTGTTAAGCTTGTCGTTGCGGACGGAACGGCCAAAAAAGAGACTTGCCGCGATTAAAAAGACTCCAAAGATAAAAAGCGCGCGGTTGCGGCGCAAGGCGCGGCTGGCCTTTGCGCGGGCAGATTTTTTTTGCAAAAGTTTTTTTGCCGCCGCCTCAAATTCTTCTTGGCCCACCGCGCTCTTTCGTTCCACGGCCGCCACGCTTCCGTCGGGCAAAAGTCCCAGCTCCGCGGCCAGTTCGGCCAGCGCGAATTCCTTGTCTAGCCATTCGATTTGCGCGCCGTCTTTTTTGTTGCCTTTCGCGCTAAGGCCGGACTCCCGCATTTTGGCCTCAAAGGCCGCGCTTCCGTATTCAAGCGCGTAGCAAAGCTGGCCGCTCAACTTTTGGCTGGCTCCGTTCAGCGTGTCCTTTAGCGCAAGGTAGCGCGCGTCAAGAATGTCGGCCTGCCGTTCTTCCAAATCTTGCGCGGCGAAGGGAAGCTGGCCGCAAAGCGCTTGGTAGATTAGAACGGCGCGGACAAAGGAGACCGCCCGCGCGCCGCTTAAATTTTTGTCCTGCCACACGGCCTGCAATTTTGTGTAGTCGGCGGCGTCCGCGTTGTGGGCGCAAAGTTCAAAAATGTTTTGCGGCAAAAAAAGCAAGTCCGCGCCGTTTTTTGTTTCTTTGTAAAGGACGCCGCCCGCGCCGTTTGCCGGAAGGAGCGCGTCTTCTTTTATCGCTTGCGCGGCGCAGGCGGAATAGGCGAATGTGGCGCGGGCTTTTTGCGCCTTGTCGTTCCCCTGCATTATGGCCAAAAGGGGGCGGCCTCCAAAGCCTTTTCCTGTAAACAAAACTTGCCCGCTTTCTTTTTCCTCCTCCGTTCCGTCAAAGCGGAAGGGAGAAAAGCAAAAGCGCATGTCCGCCGTCCAAGCGCCGCCCGCAGTCTTGGGCGCGTCGCATCGCGCCAAAAGGCCTTGCTCGTTAAGGTTTATCGCCGACTGAATTTTTGATTTAAGAATGTCTGCTTTTCTGTCGAGGCGGCAATGTTCATGCCTATAGAATAATGAAAACACGCGATTGTTGCAACAAGCAAAAAAAGGGGCTTCCCCTAAAGGAAGCCCCGCTTGCGTTCTCTGTCATTGCCGCGCTTGTCGCGGCAATCTTTTAGTTCCGCGTGTTAGTTGGAAATTGTCCATGTATCCGCGAGTGTCATGTCAGGAACGTTTGTCGATGTGGCGTATGTGGCTGTGGCTTTTCCTGCGGCGCCAAAGTCAAATGTTACCGTGTTGTCGTCGTTCTTTGTCGTTGTGTATGAGATAGTCTCAGGCGCGGCTACGTATGACATGTAGTACGGGATTGTGGCGGACTCTCTTGAGGACTTTTCGGAAATGACAAGCGCGTTGGCAGTTACAGCGGCGACTTTGTATCCTTCTGTGCCGTCGGCTTTTACAAGCGCCGGGTCTGAGTAGACGTTTGTGCTGTATGTCAAGGTGTAAGTGGGTGTCGATCCGTCCATCAAAGTTCCGGTAAAATTGTAAACTCCGTAGATTTCATTCAAGCCCAAGCCGGCGGGAAATCTTGAGTCGTTAATAATCTTGACTGTCGAGCCGCTGATTTCGTAAGCATTGATGTGTACAAGGTAGTAGGTGATGTTGGCCGCTCTGACTTTGTTGAACTTGGCGATTATTTCGTTAGAAACGACGTCCTCGCCTGTCGAGTCTGTGTATCCGTAAGACATGAATGTCCAATAGCGGCTGGCTTTTGCCTCCGCCTCAAGCTGCTCTTTGGTAAGATTGTCATAGATTTGCTCGTTGCAGTCTATATAAGCCGCAAGGTATTCGGCGTCTGTGGTGAAGTAATAGGATTCCCTCTCCTTGTAGAGCTTTTTTACACCGCCTCTTTCGATGTAGGAGACGCTGGGCGCGAGCTGCCTTGTGTACAAGCTCTTTGTCGTTGAGTTGTAGCTGTAGACGGATTGAGTTTCTGTGATTTTTTTGTTTGTATTGTGGTTATCGTGTTCGCTGTGAAGACATTTTTTCTTTCACGTGTCGTTCCCAAGTAAGTGTTTGACAATGTCAATGTCTTTCCGGCAAATTCGTTTGTTCCTACGCCGGCCGGGAGAGCGGGGCCTGTGGGAACAGCCGGACTGTCGCTGTCGCTTGAGCAGCCAAAGAACAAGACGGCGCCAAGAAGGGCCGCGGCCAAGATTGAGATTCTTTTCATTAGAATACCTCGTGTGTTTTTGCGGCGGATTTTTCCGCCAGAATTTTTCGGCTTATACAAAGTCGTTGAGTTTCTTCTATTATACCCCCCCCCTAACTTTTGTCAAGCGCTCCGCGGCGACTGTTCAGACGGCCGGGCTTTTAGGAACGGTATGTCGCTACGCTAATTTTGCAATAAGAAGCGATTCAACTGCGCTCTCGCGAGCGCGGGCAATCAAGGCGCGCTTCGCTTAAAGCCTTGACTCGTTCCTTTTGCGGCGCGAGTTTTATTTTCGCGCCGCAATACGCTTGCGAAAAATTCCGCTTGCCTTTATAATGTCCTTATGGACAAAAACAATTCCCGCCGCGAGGGCGGACAGACCTTTGCGCAGACGCTTGCGGCAAAAGTGATATTGCGCGTTGTGACAATCGTTTTGGTGGCCGCGGCGGTTTTCGCGCTGGCGGCGTTCACGCTTTCTAAGTTGCAGGCCGCGCGCGTCCAAAACAAGCGGGCGGCGGTGGAGCGGGAGCTGGCCGAATGCGCAGAGCTTGTCCTTTACAAAATGCGCTACAGCGACATCATCACGATAAAAAAGAAGGGCGCCATCTCCAAGGCCTTTAGCATCGTGCGCTATTCCGGCGTTTTGCGCGCGGGCATCGAGAACGTCCGCGACTGCGAGGTGGAAGTTTCCCCGGACGCAAAGAGCGTCACTGTAAAAATTCCGCCCACGGTCTTGCTGGGTAACGACATCCAGTCGCAGGAAGTTTTTGACGAGCAGCAGCGGCTTTTTAACCGCATCGGAACTCAGGAAATCTTTGACCAAATCGAGGCCGCCAAGCAAGAGGCCGCCGACGAAATCCTTGCCGACGGCCTCCTTGACGACGCCGACGAGCGCGCAAAGAAAGTAATCTCCGCGCTCCTAAAGCCCCTAGGCTTCCGCTCCGTCACCGTCCTATTAAAGTAAATAATGCAAGAAATCACGGTAAACCGATAAAAAAAGCGGACAAAGAGGGGCGGGAGCCGTGCCGAAGGCGGAACGCCTGAGCGCAATGCCTTAAGAGGCCTCATTCCGAAGGAATGAGACGCAGAAAAAAAAGGACGGAAGGACCCGTCAGCGAAGCGGCTTGGCCGCAGGCAACAAGCCGCAAGCGGATGACGGGAGGCTCCGGCTCTTTTTTTTCGTCGCTGGGACCCGCCTTTAGAGTCCGCTTTTTTTTGTTTTTTTTTCTATGAAATTTCTTGTAAATAATCCTTGCATTATTTACGCAAGTATGCTATAATTGTATAATAATATCATTGTAAATCGTGTAGTTCGTTCACGGGAGGGGTAGATGAACGAATGGCTCAAAAAGCTTGGCGACAGCGCGAAGGGCGCTTGGGCCAAGTGGTCTAAAATTCAAAA
>CADBBB010000104.1 GCA_902792795.1 uncultured Spirochaetaceae bacterium
CCCCAGCGTCGCCCAACGCTCCTGCAAAAGGGCTTATGCTGGCGGAAAATGGCGCGAGCCTTTTTTTGCTGTAAAACTTTAGCGAGCCGAGCGCCACAGTTCCGCCAAACTCATCGGAAAATTTTGACAAGTCAAGGCTCACGCTCCAGCGGCGGTTGCAAAAAATTTCTTCGTAGCTGTCAAATGAGTCGATCGCCCACAAATCCGCGCCGCTTGTCTTTTTGCAGGAATTGAAGAGGCGGGCGTCCAAGGCGCCAAAGTTCAGCTTGAAGCCGTGGCTAAAAGCGTAGGACTCTTGGCCCGCGCCCCCCTCGCAGTTTTGGCTTGCGTAAAGCGCGCCCGACCAGTAAAGGTTTGCCACAAGCGGCGGAGCCTTTCGTTCCGCGACGATTATAGGCGACAAGCCTGTCATGTCCGGGCTTGACCCGGACATCTTTTGGTCCAAAGATTGCCGCGTCAAGCGCGGCAATGACATAACAGGTTCGGCCCGGCAAAAAAATAACGCGGCAAGAATCGCCGCGTTTAGATATAGTTTTTTCATACCTATAAGATATGAATTTTATTTAAAAAATGTCTCTTTTTTTGCAAAAATTCGCAAATTTTTTAGAAATGTCATGTTCGGGCTTGACCCGGACATCTTTTGGGGAAAAGATTGCCCGGTCAAGCCGGGCAATGACAGAGGCCGCCGCGTTTTTGGTCTTGCCTACAATCTCCGTTCCTACTTTTTCCAAGCATCATACTTGTCCACTTCCAAAATGCGGCGGGCGTTTTCCACCCGTTCCGCCGTAGGAGAGGGAACTCCTTCCAAGCGGTAGGGGATGCCAAGCTCCTTGTACTTTGCGACGCCAAGCGTGTGGTATGGAAGAACTTCGATGCGCTCAACGTTCCCCAAAGAGCGGATAAAGTCGCGCGTTCTTTCCAAGTACTCGTCCTTGTCGCTTACGCCGGGAACCAAAACGTGGCGGATCCAAATGGGCTTTTTTATTTTGTCCAAGTAGCGGAACATCGCTATTATGTTGTCGTTGTCCAGCCCCGTAAGCTCCTTGTGCTCCGCAGGGTCGATGTGCTTTATGTCCATCAGCAAGAGGTCGGTCACTTCCATAAGTTTTTGGAATTTGTCGAACCATTCGCCTTGGTCGCTAAAGGGGCCGCCCGAAGTGTCAATGCAAGTGTTGACGTTTTCTTTTTTTGCGAGCGTGAAGAAGTCCAGCAAAAAATCCAGCTGCGCGAGAGGCTCGCCTCCGCTGACTGTAATGCCGCCCTTCTTTCCCCAGTAAGCGCGGTCCTTTACCGCGTCGGCCAGCAAGTCGGCCGGAGACATTTTTTTTCCGTCGGCCATGTTCCACGTGTCGGGGTTGTGGCAAAATTTGCAGCGCAAGGGACAGCCCGCAGTGAACACAATGTAGCGCGTTCCCGGTCCGTCAACCGCTCCGAATGATTCTATTGAATGGATGTAGCCGTCTGTCATAAAGTCCTCAAAAAAAAGCCGACGGCTAAGTACGCCGCCGGCTTTGCAAATTGTACAACCTTAGTTGCGAGAATACGAGCGGTCAAGGCGCGCTAGCGCTTAAAGCCTTGACTCGCTCGTTTTGCGGGTTGATTTGCAATTATCAACCCGCAATGCCCGCTTACATCGAAGCATGGCAGGTTCTGGCGATAACGTCGTCCTGCTGCTCTTTTGTAAGGTTGATGAAGCGAACGGCGTAGCCAGAAACGCGAACTGTGAAGTTGGCGTACTCGGGCTTTTCGGGGTGAGCCTGGCAGTCCTTAAGCTTTTCAACGCCAAAGACGTTGACGTTAAGGTGGTGGGCTCCCTTCTCGAAGTATCCGTCCATAACGTTAACCAAGTTTTCAACCCGCTCTTCTTCGTTGTGTCCCAAAGCGTCGGGGTTGATTGTCTGTGTGTTCGAGATTCCGTCCAAAGAGTACTCGTAAGGAACCTTGGCGACAGAGTTGAGGGACTTGATAAGACCCTTTGTTTCCGCGCCGTAAGAGGGGTTGGCTCCAGGGCTGAACGGAGCGTGAGCCGGGCGGCCGTTGGGCAAAGCGCCTGTGGCCTTTCCGTATACAACGTTTGAAGTGATTGTAAGGATGGAAGTTGTCGGCTCGGCGTTGCGGTATGTGTGGTGCTTCTTGATCTTTCCGATGAAAGTCTTAAGGAGCCACTTGGCGATTTCGTCGGCGCGGTCGTCGTCCTGGCCGTAGCGGGGGAAGTCGCCTTCTACCTTAAAGTCGTAAGCCATGTTGGGCGCGAAAATCTTGTTGCCCTTCTTGTCGGTGATGTTGATGTCGCGGCGAAGAACCTTAACCTTGGCGTACTTGATGGCGCTGAGAGAGTCTACTACGTGGCTGAAGCCGGCGATGCCTGTCGCGAATGTGCGGCGAACGTTGGTGTCGATGAGCGCCAACTCGGCGGCCTCGTAGTAGTATTTGTCGTGCATGTAGTGGATCGCGTTGAGCGTGTTGACGTACAAGCCGGCGAGCCATTCAAGCATCTGGTCGTACTTCTTCATAACTTCGTCGTAATCAAGGTACTCGCTTGTGATCGGGGCCAATTCAGGTCCAACCTGCGCGCCGGGAGTAAGGCCGGCTTCTTCGTCCTTTCCGCCGTTGATGGCGTAGAGCAAGGCCTTGGCCAAGTTGGCGCGGGCTCCGAAGAACTGCATTTCTTTTCCAGTCTGGGTGGCTGAAACGCAGCAGCAGATTGAGTAGTCGTCTCCCCAAATCGGGCGCATGATGTCGTCATTCTCGTACTGGATTGAAGAAGTGTCGATTGAAATCTTGGCCGCGTACTTGCGGAAGTTTTCCTGCAAGCGCTTTGAGTAAAGGACCGTGATGTTGGGCTCCGGTGACGGTCCCATGTTCTCCAATGTATGGAGGAAGCGGTAGTCGTTCTTTGTTACCATTGAGCGGCCGTCCTGTCCAAGGCCGGCAACTTCCAATGTGGCCCAAATCGGGTCGCCAGAGAAAAGCTGGTTGTAAGATTCGATGCGGGCAAAGCGGACCATGCGGAACTTCATTACGATGTGGTCGACAAGCTCCTGGGCCTGCTCTTCCGTGATGACTCCGTTCTTGAGGTCGCGCTCGATGTAGATGTCAAGGAAGGTGGCGATGCGGCCAACTGACATAGCGGCGCCGTTCTGTGTCTTGATGGCGGCAAGGTAGCCGAAGTAGAGCCACTGGAAGGCTTCCTTGGCTGTCTTGGCGGGCTTAGAAATGTCAAAGCCGTACATCTTGGCCATCTCTTTCATCTGGCCCAAGCATTTGATCTGCTCGGCCACTTCTTCGCGGAGGCGGATGACGTCGTCAGTCATTGTTCCGTCGCCGATGTTGGCAAAGTCCTTCTGCTTTTGCTCGATGAGGAAGTCAATTCCGTAAAGCGCGATGCGGCGGTAGTCGCCTACGATGCGTCCGCGTCCGTATGTGTCCGGCAAACCAGTCAAGATGTGGGCTGAGCGGGCCTTGCGAATTTCGGGATTGTATACCTGGAAGACCGCGTCAGAGTGGGTCTTGTGGTACTCTGTGAAAATCTTGTGGAGCTCGGCGTTGGGCTTGTAGCCGTACATTTCGCAAGACTGCTCGGCCATGCGGATTCCGCCAAAAGGCATGAAAGCGCGCTTGAGCGGCTTGTCTGTCTGGAGTCCCACAACCTGCTCCAAGTCTTTCTTGGAACCGTCGGCGAAAATGTAGCCGGGCTTGTGGGCTGTGATTCCTGTGACGATGTCGGTGTCAAGGTCAAGAACGCCGCTTCTCTCTTTTCCGTCAAGGCCGACTGACTTTTTGTTGTACTCGGCCTTTTGCAAGCGCTGAAGCTCGTCAAAAAGTTCCTTAGTGGCCTTTGTAGGCGCAGCAAGGAATTTGCTGTCTCCGTCGTACGGAGTGTAGTTAAGCTGAATGAACTCGCGGACGTTCACTTCGTCCTGCCAAAGACGGCCGGCTTTAAAACCGTTCCACTCTTCTCTCATAGAAATGCCTCCATAAAATATTTGAAAGAAACGCCTTGCAAGGTTTGCCTTGAACTCGCCATGCAGTCCTTCTTCAATTCTTTTTACAATGTTGAGTATAAAGCGCTTTGCCAAAAAAAGCAATAGATTTTTGCAGAAAAATTGCATAAAATTAAATTGTATTCAATCTTTTTACTATACATCCGCTCGTGTTTTCGATGGCAAGACCATAATTGTCATTTCGAGCGGGGTCACCGCGTCCTATGGACGCTACATTTGCGCGGAATTTGGGGGCTTCCGCGGCATGCGGAATTGTACCTCGAAATTTTTTTACGATTTTTTTTAAATTCAGATGAATTTTGCGCAATCGTTTATATCTTATATGTGAAGAAAAAATTCTCTTGACAGGACGCACAATATAATGTACAGTAATGTTATTGAACGCGAGACGCCGCTTGAAATTGTGTTTTATGAAACGCAACAGGGAAAGCAGCCGTGCCGCGATTTTTTGCTCGAGCTTGCGAAAGACGACAGGCGCGAAGTGGGGGCGGACATTTTTGCCGCCCAAAAAGGATTCCCAATAGGACTGCCGTTATGCAGAAAAATGGGCAAAGACCTATGGGAAATTCGCTCAACAGTTTCAGACGGAATATGCCGAGTTTTTTTTACGGTTGACGGCGACGCGATGATATTGCTTCACGGCTTTAAAAAGAAGTCCGACCGAACGCCGTTAAAGGAAATCGGCATAGGAAAAAAGAGGCTTAAGGATTACAAGGAGCGGCAAAAATGAAAGGACGCGGACAAAATTTTTCTGACTTTATGAAAGAACAGGGCTTGTATGAAGAAGCCCAGGAACTCGCCACAAAAAAAGTTCTTGCCGCCCAATTCGAGGCCGAAATGAAGCGGCAAAACATTAGCAAATCCGCCATGGCAAAAAAAATGCGCACGACAAGAACGGCGGTTGACAACGCGCTTGACCCTTCGTTCAACACATCGCTCTCAACAATAGAAAGGTTCGCGCGGGCGTTGGGAAAAAGAGTCTCGGTGTCGCTGGTATAACCTTACTATCCCCATCTTGCGCAAAACGCAACAATAAATTGAAATTATTTCACTAGACGCAACATTCCCCGCGCGCTATAATTCCACCGAAAACACAAACCAATCACACAGGAGACAAAAATGGGTGAAAATTATTTTAACAAAATTCCGTGGCGCGAGGCGCGCTTGCAGTTGGGACATTGCCGCTCTATGGCCAAGGAAGAATTCGCCGACGGAGTGAACGCTCTTAAAGGAAAGAAAATTGTAATCGTTGGCTGCGGCGCCCAGGGCTTGAACCAGGGACTTTGCTTGCGCGACAGCGGCTTGGACGTAAGCTACGCCTTGCGCGAGTCTGCCATCACAGAAAAGCGCCAGTCTTGGAAGAACGCGACGGAGAACGGATTCAAGGTCGGCACTTATGACGAAATGATTCCGACAGCCGACTTGGTCGGAAACTTGACTCCCGACAAGCAGCACACTCCCGTAATCACAGAAGTAATGCAGAAGATGAAGAAGGGCTCGGCTCTTTGGTACAGCCACGGATTCAACATGATTGAGGAAGGAATGATAATCCGCCCCGACATCACGGTCGTAATGTGCGCCCCCAAGGGACCGGGAACGGAAGTTTGGCACGAGTTCCAGCGCGGATTTGGCGTTCCGGACTTGATCGCCGTTCACCCCGCCAACGACCCCGAAGGAAAGGGCTGGGCCTACGCCAAGGCGCTTGCCGTCGGAATGGGCGGAAGCAAGGCCGGCGTTTTGGAAAGCTCATTCATCGCCGAGGTTAAGTCAGACCTTATGGGCGAGCAGACTATTTTGTGCGGAATGTTGCAGGCCGGCACGATCGTTTGCTACGACAAGATGGTGAGCGAGGGAATCGCTCCCGAATACGCGACAAAGCTTTTGATGCACGGATGGAACGTTGTAAGCGAAGCCCTCAAGTGGGGCGGAATCACGAACATGATGGACCGCCTTTCAAACCCCGCCAAAATCAAGGCCAACGCGCTTAGCAAGGAAATCAAAAAGCTTTTGGCTCCCCTTTACCAAAAGCACATGGACGACATCATCAGCGGAAAGTTCTCCAGCACAATGATGAAGGACTGGGCCAACAAGGACCACGACCTTTTGACTTGGCGCGAAGAGACAGGCGCTCTTCCGTTTGAAAAGAACGAGGAGTCAAAGGAAGAAATCACTGAGCAGGAATACTTTGACAAGGGAATCTTGCTTGTGGCGATGGTAAAGGCCGGCTGCGAATTGGCGTTTGAAACTATGGTTGACGCGGGAATCAAGGAAGAGTCGGCCTACTACGAGTCGCTCCACGAAGTTCCGCTCATCGCAAACCTCATCGACCGCAAGCGCTTGTACGAGATGAACCGCGTAATCAGCGACACCGCCGAATACGGCTGCTACTTGTTCAGCCGCGTCGCCGCTCCGATGATGGCCAAGGACTTTATGCCCAACGTTCACACAGACGTTATCGGAAAAGGCCTTGACGTAAAGGACAACAGCGTCAACAACACTGAGCTTGTCAACGTCAACGCCGAAATCCGCAACCACCCGATCGAGGTCGTCGGAAGAAGATTGCGTGCCTATATGACTGCTATGAAACCGGTTATTTGACGCGCGTAAATTGCGGCGCGATAATTTTAATCGCGACGCAAAACGGACGAGTCAAGGCTTTAAGCGCAAGCGCGCCTTGACCGTCCGTATGACAGCCATGAAGCCAGTGCTTTAAGCCGGTATTGTAAGGCTAACGACTAGATTGCTTGCTAACTAGGAAGGCGGCGGTCCGAATGTGATATGTACCCCTTTTACTGGACAAAAGTAAAAGGGGTATTTTTATGCGCTACACATTGGAGTTCAAGCTTAGATGCGTTGAGCTTTACAAACAAGGC
>CADBBB010000105.1 GCA_902792795.1 uncultured Spirochaetaceae bacterium
AAGCATATTGACAGCTGGAGTCCAGTATTATCTAAACAAAAACAGTCGAACGATTGGCAGCGCCACTGTCTACGCCAACAACTACAAGTATTCCACAATCCGTGCTTGGCTAAACGGCGTATACGAAACTGGCGATAATCAGGAACCAACATATGTTGGGAAAGGCTTTTTGCAAAGTGCTTTCACCAGCGAGCAGGAGGCTGCCATATCGGCGACAAGCGTTAACAACAGCGCGCGCTCAACAAACCCCGACGCAAACGCAAGCCAGTGGAACAGCGGCGAAAACCAATACGCTTGCGCTGGCACAACCGACAAAATTTTCTTGCTGAGCACGCAAGAGGTTACTACAACCGCCTACGGCTTTGCCGAGGGTACCGAGTATGTAGACAGCACTTTTCGCATGCGCATTTCGACGGATTTTGCCATGGCAACGGGAGCTTTTCAGTCTACTACGGGTTGCGGTATGTGGTGGCTGCGCTCTCCCCGCTATAATTACTCTGACAGCCGCATCGTCTGGTACAATGGCGATGTCGAGTACGACGGCGTCACCGACACTCTTGCTGGTGTTGTGCCGGCTTTGTTCATTGCAAATTAGCCTTACTTCGTCTTCATCGTGTAGACGCCGTCCCAGACTTCGGGGATGCCGTCTTTGATAAAGTCGGAGCAGCGCTGGGAGAAGATCGCGCTTGAGGCGTCGTCGGAGTAGAGGGCTGTGTGCCGTTACTTTGTTTCCATCGTGTAGACGCCGTCCCAGACTTGGGGAATGCCGTTTGCGATGAAGTCCGAGCATCTTTTTGAGAATGTGGCGCTGGACTCGTCGTCGGGGTAGAGCTGGGCGGCCATGTCAAAGAATTTTTTTGCTTCCTCCAGTTCCGACTGAGGCTTTTGGTAGCCTGGAGCGGACGCGCCCTTCATGTAGTAGTCCATTCCCTTGTTGAAGATGGCGGCGGCCTTTAGGCGGGCGTCGCTCATTTTGTTTCTAAAGCCCAAAATGTTGTAAATGCGAACGGGCTTTTCAACATTGATTACGCGAACGGCGTCAAAGCTGCGGGTGACGATTTCGTCGGCGCGGCTTGACTTTTGCAAAAGCTCGTAAGTGCTTTGCGAGCACATTATCCATGAGCCGTAAACTTTGTTGGTCCCTTCAAGGCGCGACGCGAGGTTCACGTTGTTTCCCATGATTGTGTAGTTGAGCTTCTTCTCGGTTCCCATGTTGCCAACGACCATGCGGCCGCTGTTGAGGCCGACACGGGATTGCAAAAGCATTGGAATCCAGCCGTTGGAATTGTATTCGGCGACGTAAGCCAAATATTTTTTTGTCTGCGCGTCGTCCCAGTTTTCTTCGGCGGCGACTTCTTTCCAAGGCCGCGCGGCGCATTTTTCGTACTTGAATTCCTTGAAAAATTCCTTGTTTATTTTTTCTTCGGCCTCCGAAGAATGAAACGATTTCGTCGCCGACGTATTTGTCGATTGTTCCCTGTTCGCTTTGAATAGCGTCGCTAAGGGCGCCCAAGTAGTTGTTGAGCGCCGCTACAAGCTGTTCGGCGCCTTTTTCTTCGCCGTTTATGTTGTTGACTATTTCGGTGAACTTGGAGAACTTTCGCACGTCGCTGAAAAGCGCCGTTAGTTCCTTGTTGTCGCCGCCGACTTGCGCGTACTTTGGGTTTTGGATAATCTGTTCAACTACTTCCGGCGCTACATAGGCGCCGAACTTTGACTTTATCAATGCGCGCTCCTTTTCGTTTGACGCGAATCGCAAAATCATAAGGGCAAGGTATGCTGAGAATTCTATCAAGAGCGCGGCCACAATCGGAACGTACACGCTGAATAGCGACATGAACACAAAGGCCGCTGCGATTGAAAGCGCTATGATGATTCCGCCTGTGACATTTTGGATGGATGGCTTTGCCTTTGCGGTGGCCAGCGCGAAAACGGCGAACAAAATGGCCGCCGCTCCAATGGCCCACCATGCCGAAAGCGGCGTCAAGAACTGGCCGGTCGTGATTGTGTTGTAGACGTTGGCGTGAGTACCGACATTAGGATAGTAGTTTTTGAAGGGGGTGTTTCCCAAATCGGTTGAGCCGGTGGCCATGTTTCCCACGATGCAAAAGGCGCCGTTGAGTTTCTTTTGAATTCCGTCAAAGGTGTCCAAGTACAATTCCGTCAAGCTCTTTATGCCGTCAAAAGTTTCGTCAAAGAAAGCGAGGATTGAGCTTGCGTCCTCGGAATCGATGGCTCCTGTTCCCAAGAGGCTTTCAACGGCCACTTGGATTTCGGACTTGTAAGGGCCCGTGTAAAAATTTTGGACGCGCTTGAAAAATTCCTTGCGAGCCTCAAAGTAGGAGGCCTGCAATTCCTCAACGCTTTCTCCCATCGCCGACTCGCTTGCGACCAAGTTTCCGTCGATGTCGTAGCCGTTCAAGTTGTCAAAGATGTAGGAGCGGAAATTTTTTATGTATTCCCAATCCTCGAAAATTCCTTCAACTTCCGCGTTGTATGCAAGGGGAACGCCTTCCGCGTCGGTCAAGGAAACGCGCGTGAATTCCCCCAAGTTGTTGAGGAGCGCGGTTTCGCATTCCAAAAGCTGGTTTATGATCATTACGCTTTCGTGCTTGAAGCTGTCCACGTATTCGCCGGGCGCCCAGTGTATGAGCATGCAGCCGTTTTGGTCAAGCGGAATCTTTATGTCGCCTCGCTTGCCGTCTTTTTTGAGCGCGTCGTGGAGAATCATTACGTTTCCTTTTCTTGTTATGGAATGAACGTCAAGTTCCTTTAAAAGCGGCGCGAAAACAAGCTGGCCCAAGTAGCCGCCTTTTTGCTTGTTCAAAAGCTCCACGCGGCGGCGGGTTCCGTCCTTGTCTACGATGATGTTGGTGAAGCCCGCGCCTGTGGCCATTTTTACAAAGCGGTGGTGGGCGGGCGAAAAGCCTTGCTCGGTTCCGTTGATTTTGTTTTCCGTGTCGTTGCCTTTTTTTATCAAGTCGTTTTTGTCGTCGATGCCGTTTATCAAAAAGCGGCGGCGGGCGTATTCGTCGTCTTCGTCGCTTACGGAGACGATTTGCTCCTTGTTAATCGTGAGCCAAGTGTTGCCGAAAAATTGGACGGCCTTTGAAAAGAATTCGTCGTTGTCGCGAAAGACTTCCGCCGCGATTTGGGCGCCTTCCGCCGTTCCCGCCTTTTGCATCAAAAGCTGCGCGTCGTCAGGATTGACGGCCACTTTTGACAATGAAAGGTATTCGATATCGAAGACGGCGGTCTTGGCTCCGACTTCCCGCAAGCGCAAAAGAACGTCAGCTATTATGTCGCGGCTCCAAGGCCAGGGTCCCAGTTTGTCCAGCGAAGCGTCGTCGACTTCCACAAGGGCCAAGTCGGGCGCCTTTTCCGTTATAGGCCGAGTGGCCAAAAGAATGTCGTAAACGCGAAGCTCGAATTTTTGCAAAAGGCCCGCGCCTGAAAAAATTGACCACAACGCCGTGGCCGCGGCTACCGCCACAAGGGCGGACTTTATTCCGTGTGTTTTAGACTTTTCTTTCTTTTCCATAGAAAAATTATAGCGTAAAACGCGAAATTGCGCTATAATATTTGGCATGATTTCAGAATATTTTAAAAATCTTCTTAACGACAAAACCGCTTCCGCGATCAGAAAAATGTTCGAGGAAGGAAAAATCCTAAAGGCAAAATACGGCGCCGACAAGGTTTACGACTTTAGCTTGGGGAACCCCGACCTTGACCCGCCAAAGGAAGTTTTGGACGCGATTGCGGAAGTGGCGCGCGACCAAAGCCACGGCGCGCATGGCTACATGTCAAACGCGGGCTACGACGAATGCCGCGCGGCGATGGCCCAAAAGGAAAGCCAGGAGCAGGGCGTGGCTGTTGACGCTTCTTGCGTGATAATGACAGTGGGCGCGGCCAGCGCGATTTCTTCGACAATCAAGGCCTTGATTATGCCCGGCGAGGAAGTGGTCGTTCCGTCTCCTTTTTTCGCGGAATACACGCATTACGCAAAAAATCACGGCGGAACGCTCGTTCCCGTTCCGACAAAAAAAGACTTTTCGCTGGACGTCGGCACGATAAAGGCGGCGCTCAACAAAAAGACTGTCGCGGTCATAATCAATTCGCCCAACAATCCTACGGGAAAGATTTATTCCGCCGCCGAAATCCGCGAGCTTTGTTCCGCGCTAAAGGAATTTGGAAAGGAGAGCGGCCGCTATCCGTATTTGATTTGCGACGAGCCTTACCGCGCTATTGTTTACGACGGCGCCGAACTTCCGCCCGTGTTCCCGGAATACGAATACACGGTGATTGTGACAAGCTTTGCCAAAAATCTCAGCTTGCCCGGCGAGCGCGTTGGCTACATTTGCGTGAACCCCGCCAATCCCGAAAAGGCTGAATTTATCGCCGCGGCCACGATGGCTTTTAGAATTTCCGGCTGCGTCAACGCTCCGGCTTTTTTCCAAAAAGTCGTCGCCAAAAGCTGGAACGCGCCCGTCGATTATTCGTCATATCTAAAGCGGCGCGATTTGCTTATGGATGTTTTGGACAACGCCGGCATAGAATACGTTCGTCCGCAGGGAGCCTTTTACATATTCGCAAAGGTTCCCAAGGCCTTTGGCGACGACGACGGGGCCTTTGTGGAAGTTTTGGAAAAGAACTTGATTTTGTGCGCGCCCGGAAAGGGCTTTGGCATGAAGGGTTATTTTAGAATCGCTTATTGCGTTGACGAAAAGACAATCATAAATTCGCGGGAAGCCTTTTACAAGGCCGCCAAAGCGGCAAGATAATTTGGAGGAAATATGAAAATTTTAATGGTAAGTTCTGAAGCGGTTCCTTTTGCAAAGACAGGCGGCTTGGCCGACGCGGTGAGCGCCTTGTCCGTTGTTTTGACCAACATGGGGCACGAGGTTAAAATCGTGCTTCCCCGCTATTATAAAATAGACAGAAAGACGCTCACGCCGCTTGCCGGCGCTATGGGAGTCGGCGTTGGCGGCGGAGAGGCTTGGACGGAAGTGTACAAGACCACGATGCCCGGCTGCCCCAAGTGCGAGGTTTTCTTCATCGAGCACGAGCGAAGTTTTGGCCGCGACGGAATTTACGGCGTTCCCGGCGAGACGGACTTTCACGACAACCCCTACCGCTTTTCAATCTTGTGCCACGGCGCCTTCCAGCTTTGCCGAAAAATTAACTGGAAGCCCGACATAATCCACGCGCACGACTGGTCGGCCGCCCTGGCCTTGGCTCTTCTAAAGCACGTCTACCGCTGGCAGGATTTTGGAAACACCGCGGGCGTTCTTTCTATCCACAACCTTGGCTACCAAGGCCAGTATTCCAAGGACAGCTTTCCCGCTCTGGGAATCGACTGGGGCCTTTACTACGGCGCGGGCTTTGAGCGCAACGGCGCGATAAACTTTTTGCAGGCCGGCATTTCTTGCGCCGACATGATAACGACCGTCTCGCCGACTTACGCGCGGGAAATCCAAACGCCCGAAGGCGGCTTTGGAATGGACGGCCTTTTGCGCGTGCGAAGCGACGTTGTCCGCGGCATTTTGAACGGCTGCGACCTTAAGGCCTGGAACCCGGCGGTTGACAAAAAAATTCCCGCCACGTATTCCGTAAAGAGCATGAAGGGAAAGGCCGTTTGCAAGGCGGAATTGCAAAAGCAAATGGGCCTTCCTGTTCGCCCCGACGTTCCGATTTTTGGCGTGGTCACCCGCTTGGTGGACCAAAAGGGTATCGCCGAACTTTTCGCGCCCACTTACGGCTGCGTCTACAGCCTTTGCGCCAACATGGACATTCAGTTTGTTGTTTTGGGAAGCGGCGAGTCTTGGTGCGAAAATGAAATCAACGTCTTGCAGTCAAAGCTGCCCAATTTCCGCGCCTATATCGGCTACAGCGACGCCTTGAGCCACCTTATCGAAGCGGGAAGCGACTTCTTTGTCATGCCAAGCCACTACGAGCCTTGCGGCCTTAATCAAATCTACTCGCTCATTTACGGAACGCTTCCAATCGTGCGCAACACGGGCGGCTTGGCGGACACGGTCCAAAACTACAACGAGCAGACAGGCGAGGGAACCGGCTTTATGTTTGACCAAATATCGCCGAGCGCCCTTTACAACACAATCGGCTGGGCGGTTTACGCCTACTACAACAAAAAGGACCACATCAAGAAAATGCAGGAGCGCGGCATGAAGAGCGTCTTTAGCTGGGAAGATTCCGCCAAGCAGTATCTTGACGTTTACAAGGAAGCGTTGGCAAGAAAGTAAAGCCGCTAAAATTCCACGATTTGGTTTTTGCCGTCGACATACCATTCCGCGAGCGGAAGAGGCTGCTCGACGTTGTACCAAGTTATGCTTGAGTCTTCGTTGAGGCTGGCCAAGCGGCCGCCGACCTTGGCGATGTCCACGGCAAAAGACGACCCGCTTTTTAGCGAATGTTTTTTTAGCGACTTTACGTTGATCACGCTTATGTCCTTTGAGCCGACTTTTGTAAATACAAGCGGAAAGTCCGCTCGGACAAAGGCGTCGCTTTCTTCCTTAGGGGAGGCGGCCAGCTCTTTTAGCGCGAGCGACTTTACGCCCATGCAAAAGACGCTTGTGGAATATCCCTCTCCAGTTGAAAGAAGGCGCGAGCCGAACAAGTATCCTTGGCTTTCGTCAAGGCTCACGGCTATGTCTCCTTCCATTTTTGCGGGAACAGTCTCGCGCGTTTTTAGGCTTGCCAACACAAGCGGTGACGGCGGATTGGAAGACGCTGTCTTTGCCACCGCGAGGGTGTCGCCTTCTATCGCCGCCGCGTCCTGGATTCCGCTTCCCAAATACAATTCGCTGAGGCTGGACGTGTCAAAGGAATAAAAGTTTACTTTTGAATTTTCAACAATCAAAACGCCCTTTTGTCCGTTTATCGTCGCGGCCTTGATTTTTTTTACGCGGTTGGGCGTGTCAAGCAAGGGCGCGGCCTTTCCTGTTTGAGAGTCCATTTGGTAAATGCCTGAGTGGCGGTCGTCAGTCCTCAAGAGAAGCCTTCCAAAAGCGAAGTCTATTTTTGTCCAGCCGCGCGTGTTTTCAAAAACTGTGGCGGCCTTGCTTTCGTAGTCCGTCTTGAGTATGGCCGCGTCGGTCAAAAGATAAAGGTTTTGGCCGTCCGAGCATACGCCGTTTATTTTTTGGTAAACTTCGTTGGAAATTAGGACGAGCGGGGCGGGCAAGGAATTTTCCGTGACGTCGGCGCAATGTATGTTTCCGTCGGAACTGGCCAAATAAATTTTTTGTCCGGCGACAAACGCGGCGCAAAAAATTTTGGCGCCTTCGGTCTTTATGTTCTTGGCGATGGCCGGGCCTTTGACTCCGCTTTCTGTTATTTCGACTTTATAGATTGAATAAAGGCCGTTTGAGCCGTCGATGTAAGAAAGGCTTTTTGCCAAAGCCGCGCCTTGCTCTTGGCCGCCGCTTTGGAGCGCGTCAAAAATCAGCGGCGATTTTCCGGCCACAGTCTTGACCTTGGCTCCGTTGTCCGCGCTTGCGATTACAATCGCGCCGTTCTTGACGCCGGCCAAGAAAAAGTTCCGCGCGAACAAGGTGGGGCTTTCTAGGCCCGCTTCCGTCTGGATTTTTTTAATCGCCTTTCCTGTCTTGAAGCTATAGTAGGAGAGGCTTCCGTCATGCGCGGAATAAAGCAAAAGATTTTTTTCGCTTTCGCTTGTGCGCGCCCAAGTGGCTGTCATTCCAAAGTCCTTTATTTTGGTGAAGGGCTTTCCGTTTGACGCCGTGTAAAAATAAATTCCGTCGCGCTCTTCTGTCGTGGCTATTAGATACGTTCCTTTTGCGCTGTAGCAAAGGCTTGTGACTGGAACCTTGAACAAAATCGAGCGCTTGTTTTTCTTTGCGGCCGCGTCCCAAACTTTTACGCTGTGATAGCCTGCGTCGTCCCTTTCGTAATAGGCGATTTCCTTTCCGCTTGGAGACGGAGCGGCCAGCATGATTTTTTTGTCGGACGCTTGGAAGCGCTCGCCGATTCCGTCCTGCCAGCGGATTATGAAGCCGTCCTCGCCGACGCTGTAAAAGGCCTCGC
>CADBBB010000106.1 GCA_902792795.1 uncultured Spirochaetaceae bacterium
CGGAAATCTTCTGATGAAAGTGTTGTAGACTTGAACCGTCTTGTTGTAGTCCTGGCGCGCGACGGCTATGCGATTTTCCGTTCCTTCAAGCTGGTCTTGCAGCGCCAAGAAATTTTGGTTGGCCTTAAGCTCGGGATAGTTTTCCGCCACGACCAAAAGGTTTCTCACGCCGGCTGTCAAAGTGTTTTGCGCCGCTTGGAAATTTTCCATTTCCTTGGCGCTTTGCGGAACGCCCGCTCCCGACATGGATTCGGCGGCGGCCCTGGCCTGCGTCACTTGAACAAAAGTGTCCTGCTCGTGGCTTGCGTAGCCCTTTACCGTGGCCACCAAATTTGGAATCAAGTCCAAGCGGCGCTGGTACTGGTTCTGAACTTGCGCCCAAGAAGCCTCCACGGCCTCGTCATAAGTCACGATGGAATTGTAGTTCCCCACAAAAAAGCGGTACACGCTCAAAGCCGCGATGGCGATCACGGCGACGACAATCAGCAATGTTTTAGTTGAGCTTTTCATGCTTATAGGATATTGCTTTTTGCGCTTTTTGTCTATTGCAGTTCGCGCCGTCGTTTGCAAGACCATAAAAAACGGCGGCCTTCCCTTTTGGAAAAGCCGCCGCGCTTGCGCTTTGTTTTACGCTGAACGGGATTTACTCGCTAGGGAATTTGTGGATTGCGCGAATATACTTTGTATTAACCTCTGTTAAAGTATGCATATTACAGCCGTAAGAAGAATCTATTACATATATCTGCCCTATTTGTTTAACAGTGGACGACACATAGTAAGGAGCGACGTTTTGCACGACCCTCACCAAAGGATCGGCTCCATCCCCTATCTTAGCGATGGAGGCGTTCAACGTGTTTAGAATCGACTCAGTTTCCAGCTCGGTAACAATTTCGTTTTTGGCGGGAAGATACCAGTCGCTTGAATATGTCCCAAGGTTCGTCGCGACGGCGCTATAATGGTCCACCCACCAAATGACTGGATAATTCTCTTGGGTGTAATCGGCAAGCGCCGTTATCTTACTCGTGTTACCCGAGCCGTCATTAAAATTATTTGCAGTTGTCGCGTTCCAACCGGCGCAAGTCGTATCCTTAACAAAATTCAAATCTTGCGTTTGCTTAAGGCCAAAGCTTCTGCCATCCGCGTTAAAGCAAACCGCAATCGCGGCCGCCTTGGCGTCGGCATGCAAAATAAGACCTTCGGTGTAGTCAATCGCCCTGCCGTTGTTGAACACGATGTCGCCCAATGTGTCGGGACTTGCCTTTGTTCCAAGCGCGCTAGTCCAGCGCGCGTAAAGGGTCTTGTTTCCCGTAGAGCCTTGCGGAATTGACTCAACTTTGTTTCCGCCAGTCGCCGCGTCGTACCATCCGTCAAACTCAAATCCGTTTCTGGCGTCAGATAAATTGATTGCAGCGTCCTCAACAGTGTAGCTTGTAGTCCCGCTGTTGGGATTTTCAAAGCCGCCCGCTTCGTATGTGATTGAATATTCTATCGGTGTCCACAAGGCGCAGAATGTTTGCGGCGTGTCTTCAGTTGTGGAAATCGCGGGCTCTGTAATAACCGGACCGCTGGCCGTCCTTGACCAGCCATTAAAGGTGTAGCCTTTGGCCGTTCCGTCCAAGGCGGCAAGCGAAGTTAAACCTTTTCCAACAATGTAAATGTCGGGATTGGAATTTTCCACATCAATATTAAAAGCGCCGTGGTTAGTATTGTAGATTATCGCCACGCCAAAGGCAGCGTAAAGCGTTGTGTTGGAAGCGATGTTCCAAGCGGCGCAGCCCTTTCCGTCCTTGTCGATGAACTTTGTTCCTTCGGCCAACTGCTCGGTGTAGTAGCCGCCAAAATTAAATCCAAGCTTTGTGGGAACGCTGGCAATGTCGGCCAGCTTTTGTCCAAATGTGACTGTGGCCGTGGCAGGGTCAGGGTCGCTGGCTCCGGTTTCCGTCACAAAGGTCACGGTGTAAGTGTTGGCCGTCCAATGGGCGGTCAAAGTGATGTCTTCGTTTACGGCGGTGTCAAAGTCGTAGGCGCTAGTTTCGCTTCCCTTGAACCAGCCGTTAAAGGTGTAGCCGGTTTTGGTCGGATCGTCGGGCTTGTCCGCCTTTTGGCCGTTAAGGACGCTTTGGCTTTGGACCGCCGTTCCGCCGTCAGAGTTGAACGTAACCGTCCGATAAATCGGCGCCGGGTCAGAATTGTTTGAGCAGGCTATTACCCCCCCCCCATACACATGTCAAGGCAAGAATCGCCAAGACCTTGGAAAATGTTTTCATAATTTCCTCCAAAGATTAATGCGTAATTTTAGCATAGGTCCGAGGATTTGGCAAATTTATTTTTTGTTATTTGGACTACCAAACAGTTTTGACGTCGTACTTTGGAATTATTGCGTCGCGGGTAATGATTGCAAGATTCTCGCATTTCGCCTGCGCGACAATAAGGCGGTCAAATGGATCCTTGTGATGGTTTGGCAAAGATTCCAAAGCGTCCAAGTGTTCCGCCGTTATGGGAAGAATCGAAATTTGTTTTTCTGCGCATAAATTCTCAATTTGCTTGATTGAAAAATCCAAATCAAGTTTTCCAATATTCCGCTTAATCGCAATTTCCCATAAACTTGCAATGCTTGCAAAAACATTCTCCGCATTGTCTATGGTTTTCTTTGCGACATCAGAAAGTTCCTCGGAATCGCGCAAATACCACAAAAGCGCGTGAGTGTCGATAAGATACATTACATATACTCCTTAAAGCAGTCAGGAGTTTCGTCAAAATCGTCTGCCATCCAAAATTTTCCCGTAAGGCCGCCGGAACTGCGCCGAGGCGCATTTGTGAGAGAGAATTCTTTTTCGCTGAGATTTACATTGTTGGCGATGTATGCCAGCAATTGCAATTTTTCTTTAAGAGAGAACAATTGTATTTGTTTTTCTATATAATCCATCGCGCTTGACATAAAAAACCTCCAACATTTTTATAATACCATATTTTGTTGAATTTTGCAAACAAAGCCGCCGCATAGCGTCCGTAGGACGCGGCGAAGCCGACGTAGCGGATTAGGCTCCCCGCGCGCAGTTGCGGCCGTGGCTCTTGGCGCTGTAAAGGGCGGCGTCGGCGGTTTTTATCATGCTTTCAAAATCGTAGGACAAGTCGGTCTGGTCAAAGGCGGCGTAGCCAAGGCTTATGGTGACAATGCCGCTGGAGTTGTCTTCCACGTTGAAGGTTATCCGCAAGTCCCGGACGGCCTGCAAAAGAGCCTCCGCGGCGGCGGCAAGCTCCATGTAATCCTTTGACCAGCAGAGCGCGCAAAATTCCTCGCCGCCGTAACGGAAAAATGTCAATGCGTTCTTTTCGCCAAAGTCCGCGAAGCAGCGGCCTATCATGCCAAGGCAAATGTCGCCGGCGCGGTGGCCGTAATGGTCGTTGTATTTCTTAAAGTTGTCTATGTCAATCATGAACATTCCGGTGGGGCGCTGCAAAAGGCTTTCGTTTCCGCGCCTCAAGCGCTCGAACAAGTTCCGGCGGTTGGCCAGCTTGGTCAGCGAGTCCGTGTTGCGTTCCACCGTAAGGACGCGGGCCGCCTCAAAGCCGTTCAAGCGGTTCATGCGCACGCTTTTTCCCATCACAATTCCCGCAAAGGCGTAGACGCAAAGATTGACCATGTCGGAACTAAAAAAATGCCTGTCCTTTAGTCTATAGGAAAGAAACGCGCTTACGGCCAACGAAACGGCCACCAGCAAATTGATTCGCCACGCTCTGTCCAAAAGCAAAAGCGGAAGCATGAAAATCGCCACGACGGCGGAAACGTACTCTTGGTCGCGGTCGTAACCAAAATTGGCGCTTATGGCAAAGCATAAATAAAGCGCGAAAAAAATATAGACCAAAACCACAGGATGCTTTTTGTAAAACTTTTTAAATGCGCGGGAAAGCGCGTAGACCAACAAGTCCAGGAAAAAGAAAAGAATGTATATCTTTTTATATGCGCTTGTATAGCCAAAGGCGAACGAGAGAAAGGCCAAAAAGAGCATAAGAATTCCCAAAATGACTGCGGCCACGCGCGTGACGGAAATCAAAAATTCGTTGACCGCCTCGCGGTTTTTGTTTATGAGCTCGTTTTCTTCAAGGCCAAAAAGCAATTCCCTGATTTTCATCTTCAACAACCAATTCTGACAAATATAACAAAAAAAGAGATTTTTGTGTATTACTTTTCTGTTATATTTGCAAAAAAAGCGGAATTTTTAACTTTTTTTTAAAAAGGGTTGTTTTTATGTCGAAGATGGTATAGAATAGTATAAATAGAATAATGGCTGACAACAACGACGACATTCTTGGCCCAAAGGCTTTTTCCGCTTCGGTAAAAAGCTCGGACTTGGATGACTTTATATTTTTAATCGACCTCAACAAGGACGTTTGCTCGATTAGCGACGATTGCGTCAAATATTTAAAGCTTCCGTCGGCGAATTTTTCAAACGCGCTCCAAGCCATAACTTCCATCGTCCACAACGACGACAAAAGGCTTTTGAGCGAATGCTTAAGCAAGCTTAGAAAAAAGGAAAATTCCTCCAACGACTTTATAGTTGAATGCAGAATGCAGGCGCCCGCCGGGAACTATGTTCCGGTGGCGCTGCGCGCAAAGTACATTCCCGCCGCCAACATTTTGACAGGAACTGCGGCGCTAAAGGCCAACCAGCGCGACGACATAACAGGCCTTCCGCTTGAATCGCAAATGGTCGCCGACTACAACGAAGTCCGGCGCGCGATGGGAAGCGTATCCGGCTTTATTTTGGCCATCCGCATAGAGGGCTTGGAGCACATAAACGCCAGCCTGGGCCTTGAAGCGGGCGACAGAATTTTTAACGTGGTGGCCCAAACTTGCATTGAGGAACAGAACGACAAGACGCGCGCCTACAGAATCAGCGGAAACAAAATCGCCCTCCTTAACATCGGCGGCGGAACGGCCACCGACGCGCAGAACCTTTTCCAAAGCCTAAAGCGCCGCATAAGCGACATTGAATTTGACTTGGACTATTCGGTTGTCTTTACAATTTCCGCCGGAATCGTCGCCTTCATCAACGACAGCAGCGACCTAAAGGACTTGATCAAAAAGGCGGACTTCTCCCTTTCAATGGGAAAGAAAAGCGGCAAAAACAACTTGTATTTCTTCAACAATTCCGAATATTCCCGCCACATAAACAAGCTGGACTTGCGCAACAAATTGCGCGAGTCGGTCAAGAACAACTTCAGCGGCTTTGAGATTTACTACCAGCCGGTGATTGACGCCACCCAGTTCAATCCCAAGACCGGCGGCCAGCAAGTTCACGTCATCGGAGCGGAAGCGCTCTTGCGCTGGGGACCGCCCGGCGAAGAAAAGCTTCCCGCCGACCAAGTGATTCCTGTTTTGGAAGAGACCGGACTTATGGCGCCGGTGGGCCGCTGGATTTTGATGAAGGCATTCAACCAGTGCCACATTTGGAACCAGTACGACAAGAATTTCCACATGAGCGTCAACTTGAGCTACGTTCAGATTGAACGAAGCGACATCCTCTTTGACGTGGAATGCGCTCTGGAAAAAACAAAAGTCACCCCGGAAAACATCACGCTTGAAATAACCGAAAGCGGCTACATAGACCACGATGAATTGCAGCGCCTCTTTGACGAGCTGCACAAGCTGGGAATCAACGTTGACATCGACGACTTTGGAACAGGCTACTCAAACTTGCGCTACTTGCAAAACTTGCACGCCAACACCCTCAAGCTGGACTACACCTTTGTCCACAAGGCCGTAAAGGGAAAGGACGGCGACAGCGAGAGGCGCGTCATTGAGCACATCATCAACATGGCGCACGACTTGGGAATGAAGGTTTGCTTGGAAGGCGTTGAATCTGAAGCCGACGTTGAAATTCTTTCAAAGCTCAAGCCGGACAAGTTCCAAGGCTTCTTCTTTGGAAAGCCAGTTTCGTCATACGCCTTCTTGGACAAGAACAAAAAATATTTCCGCGACAACGCCCCGCCCAAAAGCGACGAACCCGAAGAGATTTCGTAAAGTGCGCTGAGCGCCACATTAGCGGGCGGTTGGGTTCTCGCGAGAGCGTTTTTTTGTTATTCCATCAACTTCTGTGGCGCTCAATCGCGCGCGTGTTGTTGGCCACAATGTAGCAGCCGAACATCGCGGTGGCCGCGTCAAAGAGCGCCGAGAAAGAGCCGATGATGACGGCGGCGGGGCGCAAGAGCAAGTAACCCGTTTCCATTCCGCGTCCGAACATCGAGCACAAGACCGTCAAGGTCATGAACGTTCCGCCCACCGGCAAATTTCCCATCACAAAAGAAAGCAAAAAGGCCGTTAGCGTTATCGCCAGCATGTCAAAAAATTCTATGTTCAGCGTCGAGTAAGAGCGCCATATCGCGACAAAGCAAATGATGGAGACAAGCGCCGTTCCTCCGCGCGCGAAAATAGAAAACAGCGGGAAGGCGAATCCGTTGACGCGCTGGCGGATTCCAAGCGTTTCTTTTCCAAGGCGCATTTCTATTGGAAGGGCCAAGTTTGTGTCGCCGGAAAAAAGCGCGGCCATAAAGGGAGCGGCGCCGGCTCGCAAAATTTTCAAAGGCTTTCCGTTGCGGCAAACAAAGCGCGCGATGAGCGGATAAATTACTCCGGCCAAAACCGCAAACTCAACCGCGAGCATTATTATTAACGGAGTGAAAACGCCGCTCTTCAACACGCTCTTGAATTGAATCGTCCAGCTGCACATTACAAAAACGATTCCGGCCGAAAAGAGCTCGGTGAACACAATGGAAATGTTGTAAAAA
>CADBBB010000107.1 GCA_902792795.1 uncultured Spirochaetaceae bacterium
CTGGCGCGCTTTTCTTCACGGCTCTTCGATTGTGGGCAGGCTGCCGGGCTTTTTTTTTGTTTAAAGCGTTCTGTTTGGGTTGGGGCGTTATGGTGTTATTGCTATTGAGTTTTTAGGCGGGACGCGGTAGTATTGCAAGCGGAGGAGGAGATTATGCCGCATATAACAGTTCAGATGTATCCGGGAAGGAATGACGAGTTGAAGAAGAAGTTGGCGGAGGCGTTGGTTAAGACTGCGGCCGAGGTGTTGCAGAGGGAGCCGGAGCATTTTTCGGCGAGCGTGCAGGATGTTCCGCAGGAGGAATGGAAGGAGCGCGTTTACAATAGCGCGATTGACCCCAACAACAAGGAAGTCTTTGTCCGGCCGGGATACTAAGAGCGGCGCGCGAGGGATTGTAGGGGCGGCCGTGAGGCCGTTGCCGCTTGACTGATGGCAAGCGGCAATGGAGCGCGAAATGCGCGGAACACCGCAAAGCCCGGCCCCGCGGATGCGGGGACGCGCCCAGAAAAAGATGTCCATAGAAAACACAGAGACCGCTTTGCCCTGAGGGTCGGGCGGTTTTTTTATGCGAAATTTAAAAATATTTCCTATTTTTTCGCTAGGAATACTTGCACAATTTTAAAAGACGCGCTATAATCGAATTATGAAGATTTCCACGAGGGGCAGGTACGCCCTAAGATTCATGATTTATTTGGCGCAACACTCGAGCGGAAGCTACATCGCGCTCAAGGACGTTTCGGAGAACGAGGGCATTTCCATCAAGTACTTGGAGCAAATCACGGGGCTTTTGAGCAAGTACGGCTTGCTGCAAAGCGTGCGCGGGCCGGCGGGCGGATACAAGCTTAGCCGCGCCGCCGAAAAGTACACGGCGGGCGAGATTCTGCGCGTGACGGAAGGCGACCTTAGCCCCGTGAGCGCGGACGAAAGCGACGGCGGGGAGTCTGAGGGCCGCGCCAACACCCAGCAGTTTTGGGAAGGCTTGCAAAAGGCGATCGACGACTACTTGGACAGCGTGACCTTGCAGGATTTGGTCGACCAAAGCGTCAGCCAAGAAAGTTACATGTATATGATCTGAGCGCGAACAAGATTGTCGCGCCGGAATGAAGGCAAAAAGAATAGGAGGAATATATGGCAAAGGTTTACAAAACTGCGGACCAGTTGATTGGCGGAACTCCGCTCTTGGAGCTGGGCCACATCGAAAAGGAATTTGGCTTGGAGGCCAAGATTTTGGCCAAGCTTGAATTGTTCAACGTGACCGGAAGCGTCAAGGACCGCATCGCAAAGTCGATGTTGGACGAGGCGGAAAAGTCGGGCAAAATCAAGCCGGGCGCCACAATCATCGAGCCCACCAGCGGCAACACTGGAATCGGCTTGGCCGCCGTCGGAACCGCGCGCGGATACAAGGTCATAATCGTAATGCCCGAAATAATGAGCGTCGAGCGCCAGCAGCTCATCAAGGCTTACGGCGCGGAAATCGTTTTGACCGAAGGCTCCAAGGGAATGAAGGGCGCGATTGACAAGGCCAACGAACTTGCGGCCAACACGCCCAACTCTTTTGTTCCTGGCCAGTTTGACAATCCTTCAAACCCCAAGGCGCACTACGACACCACCGGTCCCGAGATTTTTGAGGCCACCGACGGCGCTGTTGACATTTTTGTTGCCGGCGTGGGCACGGGCGGAACGCTTACAGGAACAGGAAAATATCTCAAGGAAAAAAAGCCCGGCGTAAAAATCGTCGCGGTGGAGCCGGCCACTTCTCCGGTTCTTTCGCAGGGAAAGGCTGGAACGCACAAGATTCAGGGAATCGGCGCCGGCTTTGTTCCAAAAGTTTTGGACACAAAAATTTACGACGAAATAATTCCTGTCGCCAACGAGGACTCCTTTAAGACAGGCGCCTTGATTGGAAAGAAGGAAGGCGTTTTGGTCGGCATTTCCAGCGGCGCCGCAGTTTGGGCCGCGATCGAGCTTGCCAAGCGGCCGGAGAACAAGGGAAAGACAATCGTAGTTCTTTTGCCCGACACCGGCGACAGATACCTTTCGACTCCGCTCTTCGCTTAAGATTGCGGCGCGCGATGGAATTTGAAGCGTTGGAACTTCCGCCCGCCGGCGCCACCGTTTTGGTGGGAATGTCCGGCGGCGTGGATTCGACATTGACGGCCCTTCTCTTAAAGCGGCGCGGCTGCCGAGTCATCGGCGTGACTATGTCCTTGTGGGACGGCCGCATTCTTCCCAAGGCGGAATCAAGTTCAAAGCATTCGCGCGAGGCTTGCTACGGCCCGGGTGAAGAAGAGAACATAGCGGAATGCGAAAAATTTTGCGCCGACCATGACATCGAGTATCATGTGGTCGACGTGAAGGAAGAATACAACAAAAAAGTTTTGGAATACTTTAAGCGCGAATACCGCGCGGGCCGCACTCCCAACCCTTGCATAATGTGCAACCGAAACATAAAGTTTGGCGCTATGCTTGAAGAGGCCGCCAAGGTTGGAATCAACTATGATTACTTTTGCACCGGCCACTACGCCAAAATCGTCCGTCCTACAAGCGGCCTTTTTGGAACTGACGCGCGCCCGGCGATGATTGCCACGGCCGCGGACTTGAGCACAGACCAAACTTATTTTTTATACCGCGTTCCTTCGACAACCTTGGAAAAAGTTCGCTTTCCGCTGGCGGCAGTAAAAAAGTCCGAGGTCTTTGAGCTTGCGCGCGCGGCGGGCCTTGAGGCCGCTAACCGCGAGGAAAGCCAAGACTTTGTGGGCCAAGAATATTTTGACGATTTGTTTTCGGACCGGCCTGGAATTCCGGGCGACATAATTGACTTGGACGGCCACGTTTTGGGCCGCCACAAGGGAATCGAGCATTACACGGTTGGCCAACGGCGCGGCCTTGGAGTGGCGGTGAACTATCCGGTTTACGTCCATTCGATTGACGCCAAAAACAATTTGGTGGTGCTGGCCAAAAACGAAGACTTGTATTCCGACTCTTTGGTCGCAGACGACTTTGTTTGGCCGGGCGGGGTGGAGCCTGCCGCGCCTTTTGAAGCGCTGGTGAAAATTCGCTTGGCGTCAAAGCCTGTGGCTTGTACGGTGGAACGCTACGACGGCGCGAAAAGCGCGGGCGGGCAAGACGAAAACTCTGCGCAAGCCCAAGAAGCGGCGGCCTTTGTCGGAACTCCATGGCTGATAAAATTCAAGGAACCCCAACGCGCCGTCGCCCCAGGCCAGTCTGCCGTCGTATATATAGACAATATTATCCGCGGTGGAGGCCTAATATCGATGGCAAATAGGCTGCGTGTTTCCAATTAGCGACGGCATTACGGCAAGGAAATTATCCACAGGTCCGCTCGCGCGGACTGTCGTTCTTCTGTCTTATAAAAAAAGTGACAAAAAGCGGCTCCTTGATTGTCTAAATATATGACAGAAAAATTAACGGAGCGTTTGTCATGAAAAAAATTATTCTTTTGTTTGTCGGAATGTTTTTGTGTTTGGCCGCTTTGGGCGCGGAAAACATAAAGTTCAAGGTTGGCGGAAGCGCCAAGCGCTACAACCAAATCAAAGTTTTTAACAATACCAATGCTTCGGACTTTGACTGCGAGGCTTTTATCTTGGAAGCCCGCGGCGAAAAGCTCGTCGCGCAAGAATCTTTGGGCTCGGTCCACTTGCGAGATGCCGGCGGAGACGACGCCATTACCGTGATTAAGTTGATAAAGCGCGGAAGCAATCTTGGCATCGCCGTGCCCGAAAAAGTCGGCGACTTTTCTTATGTTGTTGAATACAAAGATTATCCTTTGTTCGACGTAATAGAAATCAAGCTGGTCGGCGCCGACAGTCCGCTAGGCAAAGAGTTTTAGTTTTCTTGGAAGCCTTGCTGAGGGGCGGCTCCTGAAACTTTGCGCACCAAGTAAACGTCAACCTTGACTTTGTTGATGTCGCGGTCGATTTCGCCGGAAAGCTCCAGCGTGTCCTTGGGGCTTGCGGTCACGCCGCCCCATTTGTCGTCGTCAATTTCAACAATTATTTCGCCGGTCGCGTCGTGGAACAAGTATTTTTCGTCGCCGATGCGGCGGACAAGATTGCCGCGAAGGATCACGATTGTGTCGTCGCGCATTCTAAGCGCTTTTTTTACGGGTGTAATTAAGGCTTGCGAGCTTCCGTCGTCCTGAAAGCCGCCGCCGTATCCATAGTTTTGCTGGTCGTTGTAATCGTTGAAGCCTTGCGCAAGCGCGGAACCGGCAATCATTGCGGCCGCGAAAAAAATAATGGCAATTCTCTTCATATATAAACTCCTTGAGAAAGAATTATAGCCTAGCCCAAGAAAAAGTCAAGTTTTATTTTTGCGATTTTTTCTATTGAAAGTGACAGGAAAAACATTTATAATTGTCTAATAAATGTTGACAAAGTGTTTATAGGAGTGTTTTATGAAAAAAATAATCGTTGGAATTTTTGCCCTTCTTTTTTGTTTGGCCGGACTTTCGGCGGAGCATATAAAATTTAAGGTTGCGGGTTCCGGACTTCACTACAACCAAATTCGCATGATCAACAAGACCAAGTATTCAAACTTCAACTGCGAAGTTTTTCTTCTTGAGGAAGTTGACGGCAAAAAATATGTCAAAGGTTCGCTCGGAAAATTCCACTTGAACGAGTATAACGACCAGGACACTTGCAGCTTTGTAAATTCCGTGAACAAGGGCTCGGACTTGGGAATCGAGATTCCCGACAACTTGAAGGAAGTGACATGCTCAATTTCCTATGTTGACAACATTGTTTTTGAAACGATAGAAATCACATTGGTCAACGGCTCCGGCCCCTTAAAGAATGAAGGAGCAACCTTGGGCCGCGAGTTCTAAGATTGTTTCAAAAGGCGCGGTTTAAAATCCTAGACTTTTTTTCAAAATCGCGCTAGAATAATTCTTTAGTATGGAAGAGAATTTAGACCCTAGCATCGCGGCTCTTTTAGCCAGCGTCACCCCCAGCGATCCTGATGCGGAAGACTCGGCTGGAGCGGGCGACGACATCTTTGGCGGAATAGGAGCCAAAGAAAGCAACTTTGAGCAAATGATTATGGAACAAAGCGCTCCCAAAAAAAAGAGCGGCCCGGTTCCAGAAGTTGACTTGTCCATAAAAGAATTCAAGCCGGTAGAAAAAGTTTTTGAAGACGAAAGCCAGCATTATTTTGACGACCCCACATATTATAAGACGGCCATAGCCGGCGAAGGCCAAACTTCCAACCGCCTGCATATGGTTCTTTCCAAGTACCTTTCGTGCAAGGACATAAAGGACAAGATGGTTTACCGCCAGCAAGTCACGATGGCGTATTGGGAACTTGTCCACTCTATGGCGCCAAAGACTGCGAGCAAAAACTTTCCTCTTCCAAAACGAATGCTATTGCGCTTTTCTGTTTTGCTTCCTTCCTTGTTCCGTCCGGAGCACAGGGAGTTTTTTGAAAAGTCGATTCTTGAGAACAACACCAACGAGCCTGTCTTTTACATGGACGAATGGTTCAAGTACATTTCGCAGGGAAAGATAAAGCCTTCCACCACGGACGAAGTGCGCCAGCCTAAAAAAAAGGGCGACGACGGCGGCCAGGCGGAACAGCTTCGCTTGCAGCAGCTTCAGAGCAAAAATTCCGGCAAGCTGCAAAATTCCGAGAACAGCCTCAACATGGCCGATGTGGAGCGGCTCGACGTGCTCAAGGATGCCTCTGCTACCGCTATTTATGGTTCGCGCGGTGCCAACGGCGTGGTAATGATCACCACGAAGAAAGGCAAGTCGGGAAAAGGTTCGCTGGCTTTTGTGGCCAATCTGGCCATCCAGAACGCCACCCACACCCCTGACTTGCTCAATGCCAGCCAATACGCCGCTTTAAGTAACGACATGATGGCCAATGCAGGCTACAACACCAACCCAGCATGGTCGGATCCCGAGTCTCTGGGTAAGGGAACCGACTGGATAGACGAGTTGCTGCGCACGGGTTATATGCAGAACTACACCGTGAGTTATTCCGGTGGTAACGAGAAGTCGCACTATTACGTATCCGGGGGATTCCTCAACCAGACGGGTATTGTGAAAAGTGTAGGCTACCGCCGCTTCACTTTCCAGGCCAACAGCGATGCCCAGGTGCTCGACTGGCTGTAATTCTCGAACAACATCACCGTGAGTGCCGACCGGAAGGAGCAGGGCAGTTACGACCTGGGCAACACCTACAAAGCCCTGCCCATCTATGACGTAAAAGACGAAAACGGTGAGTGGACGGGGCCAGAGGGCAACTCACTCTGGTATGGCAGCACGAAAAACCCCATTGGCCCCACTGTTACCGACAAGCAGAAGACCAATGGCTACAACCTCTTGGGTAACCTTACTGCCGAACTCAAACTTGCCAAATGGCTGAAGTTCAGAAGTACTTTCGGCGTGGATGCCAAATTCTGGTATGCCGACAACTTCACACCACGGTACGCATGGAAGCCCATCGCTACCGAAGAGAGTTCAAGATACAAGAGCGACAACAAGTCGTTCACCTACCTCTGGGACAACTACTTCCTGCTCGACTACACCTTCGCCCAGAAGCACCGTGTGGGTCTGATGGCTGGTACGTCGGCACAATGGAACAAGTTCGACTATCTCAACGCCCAGAAAAACATCTTTGCCTTTGAGAACGTGCACGAGATGGACAACGGACAGGATATGTATGCCATCGGCGGCAACGAGACCGAATGGGCACTCT
>CADBBB010000108.1 GCA_902792795.1 uncultured Spirochaetaceae bacterium
GTTCCCAAATCGATTCCTATGTCTGTCACAAAACTATTGAACATATTTCCCCCAATTCCTATTTTACTTATATTGCTGAATTTTTTCTAGCGCCCCAGTATGGTTCACTTGAATTCTCAGCGTTTTTCTCCATTCCGCCCTGGCCTTGACCATGTCGCCTTGGCTTTCATAGACAAGGCCCATTCCATAGTGGGCTTCGGCGGAATTTTCATTCTTTTGCAAAATGGCCTCGAACTCCTTTTGCGCTCCGTCAAAGTCATTTTCCTTTATGAGCGTGTTCCCCAAAAGCGCGCGGCTTTTTATGACAAGCGAGTCGTCGTTGGACCTCTGTATTATTTGGAACAAGTATTGCTTTGCCGCCGCGTTTTGCTCGGCCTTTGAATACTGCTCGGCTATCGCCAAAAGGAGCGCGTCGCTTTCCCGATACAAGAGGGCTTCGCTAAAGGCCGCGATGCTTTCCATCGTCATTCCCAACTGCGCGTAGCTTAGGCCCAAGTATTCGGCTATGTCGTCGGCCTTAAAGCCGCATTCCCTTGCCTTTGAAAAATATTCAACGGCGGAGTCCGCGTAATAATGGTAAGACGAAATTGAATTTTTGTAGAAATACGCCTTTCCGAGCATGTAGTAGATTTGGCCTAACGTCTTTTTTTTGGCGCCCATCGTCGCCAGGCGCAGGCAGTGAATGGACTCTTCGATGTAGCTTTGGGCCTGCTGGGATTCTGTGGCCGACACCGCCAAGTAAAAGGCCGCGTAGCCCCGGTAAACCAAAATCGTGTTGTTAAAGGGCTTTTTTTCAAGAAGGATGGCGCTGGTGTCGTAGACCGCCTGATAGTCGTATTCCTTCCATTTATCGGAAAGCATTGTTATGGACGGGGAATTGTGGATTTTTTTTGATGCTGCGGTTTCCTCTATGACAACTAGCGTGACAAGCGTTATGGGAATAAGTCGGCTTTTAGTTTTGATTATCAGCCTGTCGGCCTTTGACGATATTTTCACCCGCTTGTTTCCCCTATCCGCAAGTAAATTCAAAAAAGCAGAAGAAATTGTAAGCCGGGTTCTGGCAACCTAATCCGCAAAAGCGAACGCGGCCATAACCATCTATCCGAATTTTTAGTCGCCTAAAAATTTTAGCGGTCTACCCGCGGTTTATGTTCCGGAAAAACAACCGCTTCTTGACCTTGCTCCAAATGAGGCTTGCAATGCGGCGCCTGTCGCCAAGCGTCCGGTGGTCTCTTACACCGCCTTTTCACCCTTACAATTTTTGCTCGCGCAAAAATTGCGGTTTGTTTTCTGCTGCGCTGTCTGTAGAATGACGGGTTATGTTAGTTTCCGCCAAAGCGAAAATTTGCAACTTCCGTCTTTCTCCCGGTAATTGCCCGGCATTTTTTCCGGCGGAGCCCGGACTTTGCCTCACCGCCAAAGAATGTCATCATTGATTGGCGGCGCGGTTATATTTCTTCTGCAATAATTGCCTATTCTTCAGAATCCTCTTCGGACTCTTCGATTTCTTCTTCGTCGTCCTCGTCGTCGATGTAATCGTCCTTGCCCTCTTCGTTTTCGTCGGAAATGTCTTCGTCGTCCTCGTCTCCGTCAAGCAAGTCGTCGTCGTCCAAGTCGGCGAGGCTGCCGGCTTCTTCCATAGTGAAGTATGTCTCTTCCTCGCCGTCCTTTGTTTCTTGCCAGCGCAAAATGCGGCTGCAGTAGGGGCAGAACAAAATCTCAGTTTCGTCGCGAACTTCGTTGGCGAACTGGGCCGGCAAAATCATGTGGCAGCCGCCGCAAACGCCGTTCTTTACGTTTACGATGCCCTCGTTGTTGCGCTGGATGATGCGCTCAAATTTATACTTGATTTCGGGATCGATGTAAGGCGCCAAGGCCGCCTCTTTCTTTTCCAAAGAGGCAAGCTCTTTTTTAAGGCTGCCGGCTTCCTTGTCCAAAGAGGCGCGGGATTCGTTGAGGCTCTTTTCGGAAGATTTGATTATCGCTTCGTCAGTCTTGATGCTTTCGTCCAACTCCGCGAAATTCTTTTCTTCTTTTTGGAGCTCTTTGCGCAAGTCCGCCTCTTGGGCGCTGGCTTCTGAGATTTGCTTTTCAAGCGCCTCGTATTCGCGGTGGGTGGAAATGTTGTCCATTCCCTTTTCGCCCTCTTCGCGCAACTTGACGGCCTCTTCGAGCTCATCCTTTATGCCGTCGATCTTTTCTTTAAGAGCTTCGTACTTTGTGTTCTTTTCAATGTATTCTTTCTTTTGGCGCGCCAAAAGCTCTTCCTGCGCGCTCAATTGTTTGGGCACTTCTTCAAGTTTTACTTGAACCTGATGCTTTTCTGACAAAATTCCCTGCAACTTTTCCAAGTTGTCAAAAACTTTTGAATCAAGCGTTTTTTCCATCTGACATTCCCCTTGCCGTAATCTTTAAAAATATACAATAAAATAAAAGAAATTGCAAGCGCCGCCTTTTGCGAGGACGGCGCTTGGCCTCATATCTCTATGTAGTCCCTTAGACCGGTAGCTCGCCTTGGGTGGCGAAGCCGGCGCAGGGCCTTTGCCTCAATTTGGCGGATGCGTTCGCGCGTGACGTTGAAGTAAAGACCCACTTCCTCCAAGGTGAGCGAGTATCCGTCCTCCAAGCCAAAGCGCATTTTAAGCACTTCCTGCTCTCTTGGAGGAAGCGTGGAAAGAACCGCGCGCAGCTGTTCCTGCAAAAGCGTGTAGGCCGTCTGGCTGGCGGGATTTTCCACTTCCTTGTCTTCGATGAAGTCGCCCAGCAAAGAATCTTCTTCCTCGCCTATCGGCGTTTCCAAAGAAATGGGCTCGCGCGCCACGTTCTTGACGGTCTTTACGCGCGCCACAGGCCAGCCAAGCTGCTGCGCGATTTCGTCGTCGTTGGGCTCGCGGCCAAGCTTTTGCATGAGGTTGCGGCTTTCGCGGACAACCTTGTTGATTTGCTCGATCATGTGGACAGGAACGCGGATTGTGCGCGCTTGGTCGGAGATGCTGCGGGTGATCGCCTGGCGTATCCACCAAGTGGCGTATGTCGAGAACTTGTATCCCTTGCGGTACTCAAAATTTTCTACGGCCTTTATCAAGCCTATGTTTCCTTCCTGAACCAAGTCAAAGAACTGCAAGCCGCGGTTTGTGTACTTTTTGGCGATGGCGACGACCAAGCGCAAGTTGGCGTTGATCAAGTGGTTCTTGGCCGCCTCCATCATCTTGCGTCCGCGCTCGATTTCTTTTTCCATTTTGAGGATGTCTTCGATGCTGTTCTCAAACTCAAATTCAAGGCGGACCAAGCGGCGCTCGATTTTTTGGATTTGCGAATAAACGTCGCGTATGTCGTCGGCGTTCATGCCCAGCTCTTTTTCAAGCTTGGCCCGCTCGCTTCTGATGGCGATGCGCCTTCCAAGCCTGCGCAAGTCCGCGGGGTCCTTTATGCGCAGCTGCTTCATGCGCTTTTCCTGCTTGTGCTGGTATTCCTCAATCTTTTGCTTGGCGTCGATGAATTCCGCGGAGAACTTTTCCAACTCCTCGGTCTGGATGTCGGCCTTTTGCAAGTACGGAACAATCTTTTTTTGCAGCTTTATGATGTCCTTGTTCTCAAGAATTTTCGCGTTGGAGTCAAGCTCAAAAAGCTGGCGCTTTAAAAGCATGTATTGCTTTATCTCCGAAAGAATCGGCTTTAGGCAGTCGGAATAGGCCGACTTGAGGCGGCGCTTTTCCGCCATCTCCTCGTTGATTTCCTTGCGCGGGCGGCCGGGCTCGTGCAAGTCGATTCTGGTGAAGGCCTTTTGCGCCACCGTGAAGAATTCAGGGATGAGCTTTCCGGAGCCTTTGATAACGTCCTTTATGATGTTTTCGCCGCTTTCCATTTGCTTTGAAAGAACGACTTCCTCCTCGGCCGTGAGAAGGTTTTCCTTTCCGATGTCGCGCAGGTAAAGGCGGATTGGGTCGTCAGTGTTGGCGCCGTCCTTGTCGGAGCTTATCAAACGCTTTTTGGCGGGAATGGCGGCTTCCTTTTCCGCCTGCTCGGCGATTTTGGCCTCTTGGTCTTCCGCTATGTCGGCGTCCTCGTCGTCCACGACAAGGTTGTCTTCGTCCTCGTCGTCGGGAAGGTCCGGCGGAATTTCCTCTTGGATGAGGATGCCGCGCCTTTCAAGCTCGGTCATAAGGGCTTCGCTTTTTTCTTGGTCGGCGACAACATCCTGCCCCAAAATGTCGGCGATTTCGTCCCAGTTGAATTCTTTTTTGCCTTTTTCAGTAATTTTTAAAAGCAAAGAGTCCAGCTCTTCTTTATCCATTTTTTTTCCTTACTGCTTTTGCCGCTGAATTTTTATGTCCAGCTGCGATATTTCGGAGATAAGCGCCTTTAGGTAATTCTCGTCGTCGCGCGTTTTAGGGGTAAAGTCCCTCAGACGGTCGTTCAACTTTTTTCGTTGCCGCTCCAATGCGTTCCGCTTGATAAGCTTTATGCTGTCCAAAACCACGCGGTCAATAATCTCCGTCCAATCCGACTCGCTTTGGCTTTCTTTTTTTGAAAACTCTTCGCTTCCGGTCACTTCGGTAACAAACCGTTGGACGTTTTCGTCGCATTGATCTATAACAGACATAAAGGTCAAATTGCCCTTCTTGTAACGCTCCTCCATTTTTATAAATAATTCTTTTGCCAAGGAATCCTCAAAGTCGTCGCTCGTAAGCTCCGCGCGCATTTTTACATATTCTTCTGGATTGGAAAGGACTGCCAAAACGGCCCTAAGCTCAGCGTTTAGCTTTATCTGCTGATTGGTTTGGCCTTCCGGCTGATTTGACCTTGTATCCAGACGCGAGCGCGCTTGGCTGCGATTGATAAAGTCTTTTCGGACTGCCTCCGGCTTAAGATTGAACGCCCCGGCCAACTGGTCAAGGCTCGATTCTTTCTGAATGTCCGACTGCAGCGAATCGACGTACGGAAAAAAAGCCAAGGCGGCTTTTGTCTTGTCTTCCGGAGACTCCGACGGATATTGCGCTTTTATTTTGGACAACAGATAATCACTATCTAATATAGCATTTTGGACTTGTTTCGTCAAGATTTCGGCGCCAAATTTTATCATAATTTCGGCGGGGTCTTTGCCGCCCTCAAGGCGTATCACTTTTGTCGTAAGGTTGAATTTGCGGCACATCAAGATGGCGCGCTTGGTGGCGTTCTGCCCCGCCCCGTCCGAATCAAAGGACAAAAGAATGGTGTCGCAAAAGCCTTGAAGGATTTTCAGCTGCTGTTCCGTCAAGCTGGTTCCCAGCGGGGCGACGGCTATGTCTATGCCGCACTGGTGGTAGGCGATCACGTCCATGTAGCCTTCGCACAAAATCGCCGTCTTTTTTTGGTGGATGGAATTCTTGGCGAAGTTGAAGGCGTAAAGGGTTTCCCTTTTGTGATAGTGCGCGAGTTCCGGCGAATTGAGGTACTTTGGCTCGCCGTCGCCCAATATGCGGCCTCCAAAAGCGACCGCCTGCCCCTTTCTGTCAAAAATTGGAAAAATCAGGCGGCCGGCGAATATGCAGAGGTCGGCGTATTTTTTGCTGAAGAGGCCGGTCTTGGCCAAGAATTCGTCGGAGTAATTTTTTTCCTTGAGAAATTTTTTTAGCCAAAAGCGGTCGGCGGGCGCGTATCCCAGCATGAATTTGGCGAGCGTTTCGTCTGTAAGGCCGCGCCCCTTTATGTATTCAAGCGCGGCCTTGCCTTGTTCCGTTTGCGTCAAGAAAAAATGGAAGGTGCTTGCGATGCGGTCGTAGACTTCGCGGATTGTGTCAAGGTCCTGGTCCTTTTTTTCGGGAACGTAGCCGCCGCCTTCGTAAGTGATTTCCACGCCGTTCTTTTGGGCCAGCTCCTTTATGGCGTCGGGATAGGAAAGTTTTTCCATCTCCATCGTGAACTTTATCACGTCCCCGCCGACTCCGCAGCCAAAGCAGTGGTAAAAGCGGCGGACCGGGTCAACGGCAAATGAAGGCGTCTTTTCGTTGTGAAAAGGACAGCAGCCCCAATACTGGGAGCCGCGCTGGGTGAGGTTTGTGTAGTTGTTTATTACGGACACGATGTCGGCGGTCTGGCGGACGCGCTCTATCGTGTCCTGCGATATTAGGCCCGCCATCAGCGCGACGCCTTCTTGGTCTTGAAAATGGCGCCCTGCTCCACATGTTCGGAAAGTGTCTTGGTGAAAACATGTCGGCCGGCCTTTTCGTCCATGAGCTGGAAGTAATAGTAGTCCGTCTTGGCGGGCTCGGCGGCGGCCTTGAGCGCCACAAGGCCAGGATTGCATATCGGGGCCGGCGGAAGGCCCGCGTTTATGTAAGTGTTGTAGGGGCTTTGAATTTTCAGGTCGTCGTAAGTTATTATGTCGGGATGCGGCCGGCCCAAAATTTCGGTTATGACATATTCAACCGTGGCGCAGGAATACAAGCCGATGCCCGCCTTTATGCGGTTTGTGAACACGCTGGCTATCAAGGGCGCCTCGTCGGCGGAACGGTATTCGCGCTCGATTATGGAAGCGAGAGTCACCGTCCGCAAAAGCGCCGCCTTGTCCGCCTTCATGGCCGCGAGCGACGGAACCTCGGAAATTTTTTTGTAAAAGTTTTCCGTCATAATTTGGACTACTTTATTCGCGGCGCTCTTTGGCGCGAGCGAATAAGTGTCGGGAAACAAAAAGCCTTCAAGGCCGGCGGCGGCGTTCATAAAGTCTTGGGCGGAGCAAATTCCCGCGGAGTCAAGGCGGGCGGCGATCTTTGTGGCGGTGAGGCCTTCCGGAATTGAAACGCTGACAAGCTCCTCGTGTCCGGCGGAAAGTTCCTTGTAAATGGCCGCCGCGTCCATCGAGCTTGCAAGGTCGCAAACGCCGCTTTTTACGCAAAAGATTTGCGGACTTTCCTTTGTCAAGAGCGCGGCCGCTTTTGGAAATCGCGCCAAGGCGTAGAAGACGGCGCCGCTTTTTATGATCTTTTCATTTTGCAAAAGCGCGGCCACTTTTTTGGCCGTGTCGCCCTTCTCTATCTTTAGCCGCAAAACTTTTTGCTCTTGGGGAAGGTCTCGCGCCTCGGTCAAAGACTTTAAATAAAAAAATCCGCCGGCGGCCAACGCGACAAAAACAAACGGAACCAAAAAAAGAGCGGACGCGATTTTGTTAGCGGCTTTCATGTTTGCAACCTTCCTCAACTTCGTCTATTGACATGCAGGCGTAAACCTTGTCTTGAACGGCCCTTGAAAAATTATACAAGGAGCGCGGAATTTTGTCCTGCCGCTCGCGGAAGAGCGAAGCCAAGGTCTTTAGCTCGTCGCAGGAAAAATTGTAGGTCAGCGCGAATTCCTGCCCGTTCATAGCTCTATCTCCGTCCGCTCGACGGCCAGCTTTACGTTGACGTGCTTTTGCGCGACGAACTTCGCGTACTTTCGCGCCAAGCGCAAGATTGTTTCCAGCTTTTTGTCGGAATGGGCCGGATCGTGGTGGAAAAGATAAAGGGTCTTGACTCCCATCTCGGCGGCAAAGTCCACCGCGTAGGCAAAAGGCGAATGTCCCCAATTGAGGCGCTCGACCGCCTCGCCAAGCGTGTACTGGGAGTCAAAGCAG
>CADBBB010000109.1 GCA_902792795.1 uncultured Spirochaetaceae bacterium
AAGGCGCACTTCTCTTACGCGGATCCGTTCATTGATTCGCGGTCCCTTATTATTGTCTGCCAACTGGCCTCCTCGTGTTACAAAAAACACACATGTAAATTAAGCGTAAAGATGATTATACCAGAAAATGCGGCAGTTAGTCTAGTAGCGGAACGAAAAAAATGCGCAAGCCAAAACGCGCGACGACGACTGGGAGCCGCCGCCGCCCGCATATGTTTTTTGTATTGAATTTATTCCGTCTTTGCGCTATCATGTTCCGCATGCATTTATTTTTGACGCTTTTGTTTCCGCTGGCCTTCTTTATTTGGTTGCGGGGGCAAAAAGGAGCCGACGCGCCCCGTTTTTTCAACGCTTTTATGGGCGTTTTTTTGGCGGCCGTTTTTTGCGCCTACAAGTACTTTTTTTCCCCCTACTATTTTATAACGCCCGATTCCTTCTGGCGGAATTTTCTCCATATTTTTATTGAACAAATCCTCTTGCCTTTGGGCGTTTTGACGGCCGCCTTTTTGTTCATTTTTAAAAAGGACAAGCTGGCCGACCGGCTTGAAAAGCTTTTTCCCCTTTACGCCGGCTTTTACGCGGTTTACCTGCCCTTTAGGGCGCTCAACGAGCCGCTTCCGCATCCGGCGTTCGCGCTTTTTGCCAAGCCCATTTTCTTTTTGCTGATGCTTTTGGCCTTGAACGAGCGGCAAAAAGTCTTGTTCGTTCCAAGCCGACGCGCCATGCTCAAAGCCGGCGAGGCCGCCGTTGAATGGCTTTTGTTCGCGGTTGACTTGCTCATGCCGGCCGCCGTGGAAGCCCTTTGGCTTTTGGGAATGAGGGCGCCTCTTACGATTCTCTTTGTCTTGCTTTACGCCGCGAGCGTTGTTTTTTGTCTCGTCAAGTCCGCCCGCTCGCGGGAATAGGCGGCCGCCTTTGACCGGGCGGCGCTTTTTAAAATAAAAAAGCGCAGGAGCTTTTATGAAAAGCGTCAAAAAAATTCTTTTGGCGGCCGCCGTCGCTTTTTGCGGCGCCATCGTTTTTGGACAAGGCTGGAGCCATTCCGCCGGCTTGTCGCTGACACCCGCTTATTATTCGGTGAACGTGAGGGGAGATGACTGCAAAGACGCCTTTGTTCCCCAAATTTCCGCCCGCTACATTGGCCAGGCAAGCAACGGCTTTTGCCTTGCGGGAACTTTGGGCGCGGGCTTGGTCGTGAGCGAGGACTTTAAGCTGGACGGCGAAGACGACGTTTCGGCAGGCCCTTCGCTGGCCCTTTGCGCGGGCGTCGGATACGCCTTTCATTTTGGAGAGCGCTTGACCTTGGCCGCGCTTGGCTCCATTTCGTTTGACTGGATGCAAGTCAAAAAACGCAAGGACATTTACGCCGCGGTTTCCGGCGGAAGCGTCTCTTCAAGCTGGACGCAAGAAGAAAACCTTTTCCTTTTTGGAATCGGCGCCGAGCTCTTGGGAACCTTTAAGATTTCGGATCGCGTTTCCTTGTTGGGCTCCCTTGCCGTCCGATTTTTTGACGCGGGAACTTTGGCAAGAAGCGGCGACAAGCAGGGCAAGAGTTACGAGACTTCCTTTGAGGCAAGGGGAAACGTTTGCGTCGCGCCGTCCATCGGAGCGGCTTGGACTTTCTAAAGGAGCGCAGGAATGAAATTCACTTTTGCAAAAAAAACATGCCGCGCCGCGCTCGCTCTCTTTTTGGCGCTGGCCCTCTTTTCGTGCCAAAACGACGTTTCGTCGGTTGACTCCACAGGAACCGGATCTTCCGTCGGAATAGGCGGCTACTTCTTCCCTGACGCGACGACTATTGTCGGCAAAAAAAAGTCCTACATATACGATGGCGTTAACGGACAAAGTTGCGGCTTTTTGGACACCGTTTACCTTGACGGCTGGGAGTCCGTTCCCTTTGTAACTATTGAAGACGCTTGCAGCATGATAAGCCTCTTTAACGACAGGGGCTGGAAGACTTCCGTCGAAAACGGCGTGTACAAATACAATTACAATCAAGAAAACGGCGACCCAAGGTATTGGCCAACCGACTGGAACGCCGACTGGTATAACGACGCGATGTACTTTGACCCCAAGACCCAAACGGTTTGGAGCGACGACTTTGTCCGCGTGATAAGCTCGACAACCGTCGTGAACAACGGCTATGGCGGAGACGCGGTGACAGCTATGTCCGAAGCGAGCGCCGCACTTCCTAAAATTTTACCCTCACAGCAAACTGTCCAAACAAAGGCCAAAGAGCGTACTGTTGTCCGCTTGGGCGACTACGGCCTAAAGATGTTCGTGATTGGCGGAAAGCTTTACGTTCCATACCAGGCGCTATCGGTGGTTTTCTTGGAAATCGCAAACTGTGTCTTTAACGGCGACGACTATTATATTGTTCTTGACGTCTTTAACGACGGGAACACTGTTCACAAGGCCTTTGAGTCCGGCCGCTCGCCAAGAGCAAGCCGCAGCCGCCTTATGGCCGAATACAATTACCGCGTTTTGTGCATGACCTTTGACATGAACTATTGCCTCAAGGGCCAGCGCGAGCAGTTTGGAAAGGACAACATAACTCTTTTTAACGACAGCATTTTCGCGGCCGGACTTGGCTTTGACTTGCTTTCCACCGACACTGCGACTTACGACAAGGCGCTTGTCCGCTTTTTGGAGGGCTACATCGACGACGGCCACACAAGCTACTTTGAGCCTTCGATGTACCAGAGCAAGGGCGCCGTAAGCGCTTACAACGATTACCGCAAGGCCGTTTTAGGTCCAAGGTACAGCAGGCTTGGAACCATAAGAAGAGACTTGCAGAAGCTCCGGGACGCCGCGGGCGGAAAGCCGGGGCTCTTTTATGTCTCTGACGGCGGAACGGAAAAAATGGCCGTCATCGCCTTTGACGGTTTTGGAATGGGCGCCCCTTACAACATTTCCCCTTCAGACCCGAATTATTATGAAAAGTTGGCTTCGACGAACACTTACGCCTTGTTTAAGGCCGCCTTTGCCGATCTGGCGAAGCCTGAGCATTCGGGCGTAAAAAACGTCGTGTTCGACCTTTCGGTGAACGGCGGCGGAGTGGTCAACCAATGTTTGGCCGCCCTGTGCTTTTTGGGAGACCCTGCGAACTTTGCGTTTGTGGAAAGAAACCATTTGGACAATTCCGTCACACAGTTCAAGTATATCGTGACTGACGAAAACGGCGCCTCGCTCACAAAAAACGGCTACAACTTTTATGTCTTGACAAGCGGTTTTTCGTTTTCTTGCGGAAACTACTTTCCCTCGGTGTGCAAGTACCAGCTGAACATTCCGATTGTCGGAAAGCAAAGCGGGGGAGGCGCTGGAGTCGTAAAACCGACGCAAACAACCGACGGCGCGACCTTCCAAACGTCTTCTTCAAGGGAATTGCGGACCCTTAGCGGCGGAACGGACATCGACATTGACGCGGGCGTTCCCGTTGACTTGGAAATCCCCTACGAGGACTTTTACAGCGGCGATTCCCTCTACGAAAACCTCTACAAGCGCCTAAAAGCCGCCTATCCAGCCAAATTTTAACCCTAAACTCCGCCGCTAAAATTCCGACAATAATAGTATGAACTCATTCAATCGATCAATTGACTTGTTGCATCGGGCGTTGGACGTCAACGCCTTGCGCTACCAAGTCACGGCCAACAACATCGCCAACGCGGAAGTTCCCAATTTCAAGCGTTCCAGCGTGAATTTTGAAAGCGAGCTCAAGCGCGCCTTTGATTCCGAGGAAAACGCAAGAAATTCCTTTGACTTGAAGAGAACGGATCCGCGCCATTTTTCCATCCACAACGTGATGGACTGGCAGGAAGTCAAGCCGCGCCGTACGGTCGATTGGAATTCAACGGAAAACGCCAACGGTTCGAGCGTTGACGTAGAGACGGAAGCGATGAACATCATCAAAGTTCAGATGCAGTACCGCTTGCTGAGCCAGCTGGAAAACTTTGAGTTCAGCCAGGTCAAGACAGCCATGCAGCCGAACAGGTAGGAACGGTCAAGGCGCGCTTCGCTTGAAGCCTTGACACGTTCCTTTTGCGGCGCGAAAAAAATTATCGCGCCGCAATAGCTTTGAATATATAGGAGTATATCATGGGACTCTTTTCTGCGATTAACATAGCGTCAACCGGACTAAGCGCCGAGCGGCTTAGAACCGACGTGATTTCAAACAACATCGCCAACGCGTCAACGACCCGCACGCAGGACGGCGGCCCCTTTAAAAGAAGCCGCGTCGTTTTCCAGCCGGTCGCCGACTCAAATCCCACGTTCCGCACTCCCTACCTTCCGTCAAACTTGGACAACGGCCCCGGCAAGGGCGTAAAGGTCCGCGAAATCGTCGTCGACACAAGCGAAGGCAAATTGGTATACGACCCCGACCACCCGGACGCCATCAAGACCGGGCCGCGCGCGGGCTACGTGGAATACCCCAACGTGAACATCGTCAACGAAATGGTGGACCTAATTTCCGCCAGCCGCGCCTACGAGGCCAACACGACGGTCATCGAAGGAAGCAAGGACATGTTCAACTCGGCTCTTGAAATAGGACGCTAATCGCGCTAATATAGGGGAAGGGTGGAAATATGAAAATCAACGAAATGCCTGTCTTGCAAATGCAGGGCCTTGAAAACATCAAGAACACAAATCCGCTTCCTTCCTCTCCCCATGTGAACATTCTTTCCGGGGCGGAAGAAAACCAGCGCCTTAAGGAAAAATCTTTTGGCGAATATTTGTCGGAAGCTTTTGGCGCGATGAACAAGCAGCAGACCGACGTGGCCTCGCTTGAGCGCCAGCTCATCACAGACCCAGACAGCGTGGACATCCACGACGTGACCACCGCGATGGCAAAGGCCCGCATGTCGATGGACTTGGCCAAGAGCGTCATCGACCGCGTGGTAAGCGGCTGGAACGAAATCACTACAACGCGCTGATGCAAGAGCACATAGTCAAGGAGGGAACATACGTTCCCCCGACGGATTGCGTCTGGCCGCAAAAGCCGGACGAACCCTTTTTGCGTCCAAAGCATTTGCGCGACGTTGTGGTTGACCAAAATTATCCGTTCATAGACAAGTCTCTCAAATATTTTTTGTGGCGCAATTTTGTTTACGCCTGCATTTGGACGCTCGTGTTCTTTTTGCAGCATGTCCGCTATGGAATAAAATTTGAAGGCTTGCAAAATCTGCGCAAGAACAAGGCGCTCTTTAAAAACGGCGCCGTCACTGTCTGCAACCATGTTTACCGCTGGGATTACCTTGCGGTGGTTCAAGCCGTAAGAAAGCGCCTTTGGTTTCCGGCCCGCGCCGAAAACCTTATGGGAAAAGACGCGGATCTTATTCGCGCGGTTGGCGGCATTCCAGTGGCGCAAAATTTTAGCGGAACAAAAAAATTCTACAAGGCCTTTGACGCGCTTCACGAACGCAAAAAGTGGCTGCATGTTTTTCCTGAAAGCTGCCGCTGGACTTGGTACCAGCCGATACGGCCCTTTAAGCGCGGCGCCTTTGAATTTGCCCGCCGCTACGACATTCCTGTGATTCCTATGGCGATCCGCTACCGCGAGGCCGGCGCCGTCCGCCGCTTTTTTGGAGTGAAGCATCCGCTTGTGACCCTTTGCGTTGGCGAGCCTATTTTGCCCGACCAAACGCTTTCAGCCAAGCAGGACGCGGCGAGAATGTTAAAAGAGGCGCACAAGCAAATCGTGGAGCTGGCCGGCATTGTCCAAAACCAGTGGCCGGCGCAAATTTAGTCTAAAATCTTATTTTCGCCTAAAATTTGCGCGGCGAAATCTTCCCAAGACATGACCGGGTGGGCGTTGTCCAAAACGTCCTTGCTTTTTTTTGTCTTAATCTGAACAAATTGCATTTGGCACAAGCGCGCGCCAAAGCCGTCTGTGTCGTCGCGGTCGCCCACGACCAAACAGTCCTTGGGCCGCGCGCCAAGATAGGCGGCTATTTGCAAAAATCCGCGCGGCGCCGGCTTTAGGCAGCCGAAAGTTTCCGACGAATAAAAGCCTTGGCACAAGTCCAGCGCCTCTTGGCTTATTCCGCAGGCCAAGGCGCGCATTTCTATGTCGTTGTAGTCGGAGTAGAGCGCGATTTTTTTTCCGCTTTGGGTTATCGCCTTGAAGACGTCGTAAATTTGCGGACGGGCCCTAAAAGGCTTTGTTGCCAGCGCCTTGGCCATGCGCTTTAGGTAGCGCCTCTCGTACCAGCGGGCAAAGGCCTCCGTCCGGCACCGCGCCGACTCCGAAGCCATCGCGTAAAATTCCTTCTTGAAATTTTCCGGGCTTTCAAAGTCGCGGCCTTTGAGCCGCCTGCGCGCGTCGCGTTCGGCCTTCAAAAAAAAGAAGCGGAAGGGATTTTTTAGAATCATTGCCTTAGCAATGCCGGTGTTGTCGTAAAGCGTGCCGTCAAAGTCAAATATGACGGCCTTGAATGCGCCAAGTTTCATTTTAGCGGGCCAATTCCTTAAAGCAGGCGTGGCGCTTTTCGTCCTGCATCAAGAGGTTCATCTTGAACTGACCGTCGCGCGCTCCGTTCTTTATCATCAAGGCCTTGTATTTTTCAAAGGAGTTTTCCACGAGCAAATGTCCATTATCAATGTGCTTCTGATCCTTT
>CADBBB010000110.1 GCA_902792795.1 uncultured Spirochaetaceae bacterium
TTTTGTTGACGAAATCCAAGACTATTCGGTGGAAGAATGCCTGGCTCGCTTTAAGATTGCCTACAACGACGCGGCGCAAATGCGCGTGGGCCTTTTGATTTACAAGATGTTCGTGGAAATCACGAACGTCGCGAGCGTAATCGTTCCCGAAACAAATTTGCGCGCTGGCGTTTTGATAAACAAGCTGGCCGCTCCCAACGAAGACTTGCAGAGCGACTTTTACAGGCAAATCACCGCCGGCGCGCTGAACCTTTTGCGCAAGTATCACGGCGACGAAGGCCACGCGCGCTTTGTCGCCGACGTTTCGCTAAAGATTTACGACGCGCTCAAGGCGGAGATTGGACTTGGCGAGCGCGAGCGCGTTTTGCTGGAAGTGGCGGCGACGCTTCACGACATAGGCATTTTTGTCCGCATGGAAAATCACCACGAACATTCCGCCTACATCATAAGCAATTCGGAATTTTTTGGCTTGACCCACAACGAAATCACGATCGTTTCACAAATAGCCAAGTACCATCGCGGGCATTCCAATCCGCAGGACGACGACCACTTTCAAATGCTGCCGCGCGCCAGCCGCATGGCGATTCTAAAGCTTACGGCGATCATTCGCATTGCCGACGCGATTGACCGTTCGCACACGCAAAAGTTCACCGAGCTTAAAATCGCAAAGCAGCGCGACTCGCTTTTGATTTACACCGGAAACAGGCACAACACGGTTTTGGAGCGGCAGGCTTTGGGCGAAAAGGGCGGAATGTTTGAAAACGTCTTTGGTTACAAGGTGATTTTGTCCTAGCGGCGGCAAATTTTTGGAGGAAGAAAATGGCGGCGGCAAAAAGCGTTAAAAAACAAGCGGCGGAAGACAAGTTTTTAAACCGCGAGCTTTCTTGGATAGAGTTTAACGCGCGCGTTTTGCGCGAAGGCTTGCGGGGCGACATTCCCCTTTTGGAGCAGCTGACATTTCTTTCTATCGTCACAAGCAACTTCAACGAGTTCTTCCAAGTGCGCGTGGCCAGCGTAAAGCGCCTTTTAAAAAACGCGCCCGGCGGAAAAGACATTTCAGGCCGCACGCCCAAGCAGCAGCTCAAGGACATAAGCGCGCGCGCCCGTGAGGTTATGAGCGAGCAGCAAGACGCGCTCAAAAAAAAGATTGTTCCAGCCTTGGCAAGGGAAGGCTTTGTATACAAGCGGCCCGCGCAGTTCACGGAGCAACAAAAGGAATTCGCGCAAGAAATTTTCAAGGCTCAAATCTTGCCGCTCCTCACTCCGCTTAGAACCGACAGCGACGAGTTTCCTAAAGTGGCAAACCTCAAATGGCACGCGGCCTTTTTGCTAAAGCCGATTGCCGGAATAAAAATCGCTCGCCAAGAATTCGCGCCCAAGCCTGGGTCGCAAGTGGTCGCGCTTGTCCAGATTCCTGACGCCATTCCAAGCCTTGTGTGGCTTCCCAGCGACAAAGAAATCGTAAAAGAGTTTACCACCGTGAGCGACTTGGTCTTGCAATACGGATCGCAGCTTTTTGACGGCTACGAATCTTCGCAGGCGCTCTTGTTCAACCTTGCGCTTGACGCTGACTTTGCCGTTGACGAGGACGCCAACGACATCGTGCAGGCGATGCAGGAAGTTTTGGTGGCGCGCCAGTCGTCCTTTGCCGTGCGAATGGTTTGCGACAAGCGCAGTTCCGAGCTGCAAAAATTTTTGGCGCAAAAGCTAAAGCTAAAGTCGGACGACATCTACGCCTTTGACGGCTTGCTTGACGCCGCGGCCTTATGCGAGGTGGGCGACGCGGAAAACACCGACCATTTGCGGAACAAGCGCTGGGAAAATTTCCCCAACGCCGCGCTCCCGGAAGACGAGCCTTACTGGGACGCGATAAAGCGCCGCGACGTGATTTTGCACGTTCCCTACGAGTCGTACAATCCTGTCGTAAAATTTTTGAACGACGCGGCGGACGACCCCAACGTTCTTTCGATAAAGATGACGCTTTACAGAACCGGCCGCGGCTCGCCGATAATCTCGGCGCTTGAAAAAGCCGCGCGCAACGGAAAGCAAGTCACGGTATTGGTCGAGCTTAAGGCGCGCTTTGACGAGGAGCGCAACATCGCCTGGGCCGAAGAGCTTGAGCGCGCGGGCGTGCTTGTCGTATACGGCTTGGTAAACCTCAAGGTCCACGCAAAAATATTGATGGTGATTCGCCGCGAGGAGGACTCCTTCAAGCGCTACGTTCACTTGGCCACAGGAAACTACAATCCAAGAACCGCGCGAATCTATTCCGACCTTTCGCTCTTTACCGCCAACCACGAAATCGCAAACGACGCGACAAAGTTCTTTAACATCGTAACCGGCTATTCGGCCTTGCAAAAGATGAAGTACCTTAGCATGGCGCCGGTCGACCTAAAGAGCAAGCTGCTTTTGATGATTCAGCGCGAGATTGAGCTTTCCACCCCGCAAACGCCTGGCTTGATAATCGCCAAGATGAACTCGCTCGCCGACGAAGAAGTGATAGCGGCCCTGTACCGCGCCAACCGCGCCGGCGTCCGCGTTATGCTCAACGTTCGAGGCATTTGCATGCTTTTGCCCGGCGTTCCCGGAATGAGCGAAAATATCCGCGTCGTTTCCATCGTCGACCGCTACTTGGAGCATTCGCGCGTATTTTATTTTCAGAACGGAGCGTCGCCCGAAATTTATTTGGCCAGCGCCGACTGGATGCCGCGCAACCTTGACCGCCGCATCGAGCTTATGTTCCCGATTTTGGACGCCGCCGCGTTCAAAGAAATAAAGCATGTTCTTGACGTTTACTTTGAGTCCAACATCAACAGCTACGAACTAAAAAGCGACGGCTCTTGGGTTGCCCTAAAGCCCAAGCCCGGCGAGCCTGTAAAACGCGCCCAAGAAATTTTGTACAACGAGTATAAGGCGCGCGCGGAAAAGAACAAGGCGCCAAAGACGAGGTTTACGGTTAGACGCAAATGAAAAAAGTTTTTGTTAAAATCAGCGCGGCGCTATTGTTGCCCGCGCTATTGTTGGCTTTCGCGCTCGCCTTTTTTTCTTGCGAGAACTTCGTCAATTCCAACAACAGCGTAGGTTTTGGCGGATACCAATTCCCGCAAGCTACGGCAGTGGCGGGCAAGGTCGCGTCCAACTTGTATTTGGCGAACGGGAAAAAATATTTGCAGCTTGAGACGGTTTACCTTGCGGGTTGGGAAGACGTTCCCTTTTTGAGTTTTGAAGACGTTTGCCTTTTTATTTCTGGGGCCAACGACAGAGGCTGGCAATGCGAAAAATCCGGCTTCGTTTACAAATACAAGTACAATCCGGAAAACTGTACGGACGACCAAGGTCATTATTGGCCTAGCGAATGGGACGGCGACGAGCTTTGTTTTGACTTTCTAAACCAAACTGTTTACAGCGACGACTTTTGCAGAATCATCACATCAATAGTTTCTCTGAACAATGGCATCGGAGTTATGCCTGTCGTGTCTATCGAGCAAGCAAGCGAGCTTTCGCCTAAAGTTGTGGAGTCCAGCTTTACAACGCAGGTAAAGACAAAAGAAAAAACCGAGATTAGGCTTGGCGACTACGGGCTAAAAATGTTTGTCATCGACAATGTTTTGTACGTTCCGTTCCAACCGCTTGCGGCGATTTTTTTGCCGATTGGTTCATGCAGTTTTAGCGGAACGGATTATTACTTTGATGTTACGAGCGCTGGCGATGATTACGCCACTCTAAGAGCCTACGAGTTTGGCCGCAAGAACAGTCCGGCGCGCAGCCAGCTGATGGCCGAATACAATTACAGAACCCTGTGCATGACTTTTGACTTGAACTATTCCCTTAAAGACAGACGGACTGTGGTTGGAAAGGAAAACATCGCGAGCTTTAACGACAGCATTTTTGCCGCGGGTCTGGGCTTTGATTTGCTTAGTGCTGACACGGACACTTATGATTTGGCTTTGGGAAAGTTTTTGATGAATTATATTGACGACAGCCATACAGCTTACTACGCTCCGTCCTTGTACCAGCCGCATTCCCAAGTTGATTATTATTATATTCATGTCATGCGTGACTTTGCAGGCCCGCGTGAGCAGAGAATGCGCGTCGTGGAAGATAGAATAAAGGAGTTGCGGGAAAGCGCCGGCGGAGCCCCCGGCCTTTATTATGTCAAGGAAGGCGACTATGAAAAAATGGCTGTTGTTGCTTTTGACGGATTTGTAGAGTATGATCCGTCATCCGTGCCTAATCCCCCGCCCGCGGATAAATGGGACGAACTTTCCGAATTGAATACATACGCTTTTTTTAAGGCGGCCTTTGTCGACATCGCGAACCATTCAAGCGTCGACAAGGTTGTATTGGACCTTTCTTGCAACGGCGGAGGCTCTGTAAAACAATGCGTCGTCGCCCTGTCCTTCCTAAAAGATTGCGAGCAATTGTATTTGCCTATAAGAAACATTTTGGACAAATCAATCACAAAGTATTACTTTGACATTCGCGATGAAAACGGCAATAAGCTTGCAAAGACCGGCTACGACTTTTACGTTTTGACAAGCGATTTTTCTTTTTCTTGCGGGAACGCTTTTCCGGCGCAGTGCAAATATCAAGGCTTGGCAAAAGTGATCGGCGTTCAAAGTGGCGGCGGAGCCTCGGTGGTAAAAAATACGCAAAGCGCCGACGGAGCGCTTTTCCGCACGTCAAGCGCCATGGAAATGGTCGCCTTTGACAATGGAAGTCCTATTTGCGTTGACGCTGGCGTTCCTGTTGACTTGGAAATTCCGCGCGAAAAATTTTACAGCGGAGCCACCCTTTATCAGGATTTGTATGGCATAATCAAGGATAGCGGATTATGAAAATATTTGAAGGTAAAATAGTTGACGTAGTAAAGCGGGAAGTTTACGGCGGAAAAGTTTTTGTCGAGGACGGACGCATAAAAAAAATTGAGCGCTGCCAAACCGTTGAACGAAAATACCTTTTGCCCGGCTTTGTCAATTCCCACGTTCACATAGAAAGCAGCATGGTCACGCCCCAGTACTTTGCGTATGAATCGCTTAGGCACGGCGTTATCGCGGCGGTCGCCGACCCGCACGAAATTACCAACGTTTGCGGCGCGGCGGGCTTTGACTTTATGCTAAAGGACGCGGCCCGCTCTCCGATGAAAATTTACTTCGCCGTTCCCTCCTGCGTTCCGGCCACAAAATTTGAAACTTCCGGCGCGGTCTTGGATTCTGCCGCCGTCGCCCGCCTTTTAAAGAACAAGCGGGTGGTGAGCCTTGGCGAGATGATGAACTTTCCGGGCGTGTTGGGCGGCGACAAAGAGGTAATGGCAAAAATCGCCGCCGCCAAAAAAGTCGGAAAGCCAGTTGACGGCCACGCTCCGATGCTTAGCGGCGAGGCCTTAAAAAATTACGCGGCGGCGGGCATTTCCACTGACCACGAAAGCGCTTCCTACGAAGAAGGCTTGGAAAAAATTCAATGCGGAATGTTCGTTCAAATCCGCGAAGGTTCCGCCGCCAAAAACTTAAAGGCTTTGGCTCCGCTTTTTAAGGTCGCGCCCGAAAAACTTATGTTTTGCGTTGACGACTTGCATCCCAACGACTTGGAACAAGGCCTTCTTTGGGGGCTGCTCAAAAAACTTGTCGCGGAAGGTTACGATTCCTTTGACGTTTTGCGCGCGGCCACCTACAATCCAATCAAGCATTACAAGCTTGACGTTGGCCTTTTGCAAGAAGGCGACAGCGCGGACTTTATCGTTGCCAGCGGCATTAAAAAAATGAAAATTGAAAAGGTTGTCGTGAACGGTCAAATCGTTGTGAGCGGAAGCCGCTCCTACTTTAAGCCGACAAGTACAAAAGGCATAAACAACTTTAACCGCAAGAGAATCACCGCCGCCGACATCGCCGTCCGCTCCGACACCGCGCAAGTGCGCGCGATAAAGGCCATCGACAAGGAAGTCTTTACCGAAAGCGCCTTGATGTACGCCAGCTTGGAAAACGGCTATTTAAAGTCAAACTTAAAGACCGACGTTTTAAAATTGGTTTGCGTGAACCGCTACAATCCAAACGCCAAGCCCGCTGTGGCTTTTGTGAACGGCTTTGGCTTAAAAGCCGGAGCGCTTGCAAGCAGCGTGGCCCACGATTCGCACAACATAATTTGCGTGGGAACCGAAGACAAGTACATCGTAAAGTGCGTCAACAAAATCATTGCCAACAAGGGCGGGCTTGCGGTTGCCAACCGCGTGCGCGTCCACGACATTACGCTTAACGTCGCGGGCCTTATGACAAGCCGCTTGTGCAAAAAAGTCGCGCGCGACTACGAGGACCTTTGCCATTGGGCGCGCATGATGGGCTGCAAGCTCAACGCGCCGTACATGACCCTTTCATTTTTGGCGCTTCCCGTCATTCCAAAGTTGAAGATTACGGACTTGGGTTTGTTTGATTCGGAACGGATGGAATTTGTAAAGTGATTGCAAGCCATAAAAGCGCAAAAAAAAAGCCGCTCCCAAAATTGATATGTACCCATAATTCTGGACACATATTATGAACTAGGCAGACTGAATGGATGCTTCCCTGTATTTTACAGGAGGCATCCATTTTGTTTTGGCCT
>CADBBB010000111.1 GCA_902792795.1 uncultured Spirochaetaceae bacterium
GCTAGAATGGGCGGCATGAAAAAATTTTTGTTTGCCGCGGCTTTGATTGCCGCCGCCGCCTGCGCTTTTTGCGCGACGCCTTCTTCGGAATATCCAATGTTAAAGATAAAGCCCGTCCGCCAAAAGATTTGGAAGGACGTTCCCGCGATGAGAGGCCTTTCGTCGCGCCTGGACTATTACAAGCCGCTCCAAAAAACGTCGGACGCGGCGGTCATCGTGTGCCCCGGCGGAAGCTACCACCACTTGGGAATGTACCACGAAGGAAAGGACGTGGCCTTGTGGTTTTGCTCAAAGGGAATAAGCGCCTTTGTCCTAAAGTACCGCGTTAGCGGGAACGGCTTTCACCACCCCGCCATGCTAGAGGACGTCCAGCGCGCGATTATGCTGGTCCGCAAAAACGCCGCCCAATACGGAGTCAACCCGCAAAAAATCGGCGCGGCCGGCTTTAGCGCGGGCGGCCACTTGGTCTTGATGGCGGCGGAATTTTCCGGCCAAGACGAATTGAAAAAACTTGGAGTGGACGCGGGAGTTTCGCTCGCGCCAAATTTCATAATTCCCATTTACCCGGTCGTCTCGATGCAAGACCCAATCGCGCATGTCCGCTCGCGCAAAAGCCTTTTGCAAGACGACCAAAGCCAAGAGCGCAAGGACGCGCTTTCGCTTGAGCTCCACGCCGACAAAATAAAGTGTCCGGTATTTTTGCTGGCCAACAAAGACGACCGCACGGTGGACTATCGCAATTCCGAGGAAATGGACAAGGCTATGAGCCGCGCCGGCGTCGCCCACATCTTTATCCTTGGCGAAAAAGGCGACCACGGCTTTGGCATGGGCAACAACGATTTTGTCCACACCACAAAGTGGAACGACCGCTGGCTCCTGCCCTGGCTAAAAGAGATAGGAATGACAGACTAGCGGCTCCCAGTCGCGCCGCTAAAACGCGGCTTTTATTACCTCGCTAACATCAGTGACGGGCACAAACTTAATGCCGGCTTTGACGCGGGCGGGCATTTCGTCCAAATCGCGCGCGTTCTGCTTGGGAATCAGAATCGTCTTTATCTTGTTGCGCTTGGCCGCCACCGATTTTTCGCGGAGGCCTCCGATCGGGAGAACTTGGCCTGTAAGGCTAAGCTCTCCGGTCATCGCAAGATTTGGCTTTAGAGTCTTTCCTGTAAAGAGCGACACAAAGGTGGCGGCCATCGTGATTCCCGCGCTGGGTCCGTCCTTGGGCGTGGCGCCTTCGGGAATGTGCAAGTGCACGGTGTTTTCGTCAAACCACTTGGCGTCCTTCATTCCGTTTGAAATTGCGTGGCGCCTCGCCCAGTTAAAGGCGATTTGCGCGCTTTCTTTCATAACGTCGCCCATCTTTCCGGTAAGGGTAAGGCCGCCGCTCTTTGAGGGGAACGAAACCGCTTCCAACAAAAGCGTGTCGCCGCCCATGCTGGTCCACGCCAAGCCAATCGCGGTTCCCGGCTTTGACGCGCGCTTGATGGAGCTTTCGTCAAAGACAGGCTTTCCCAAATACTTGTCCAAGTCGGGCGCGTCAATGGAAAGTTTTTTGTCCGCCACGGATTGGGCGTCGGAACCATCGCCGGCGGTCAAAAGCTCGGTCACAAGCTTGCGGTTGATTTTGTCGAGCGCCTTTTCGTAGTCGCGCACGCCCGACTCGCGCGCGTATTCCTCGGCGATGCGGCAAAGCGCGGCGCTCGTGTACTTTACCTGGCCTTTCTTGAGGCCGTTTTTGACGAGGTTTTTGGGAATCAAATAATGCCGCGCGATTTCCAACTTCTCCTGGTCGATGTAGCCGGGAATCTGAATTATTTCCGCGCGGTCAACAAGCGGCTCGGGTATCGTGTCCAAAGTGTTCGCCGTAAGGATAAAGAAAACGTCGCTTATGTCAAAGGGCAAGTCCAAATAGTTGTCGCGGAAGGAGACGTTTTGCTCCGGGTCAAGCGCTTCAAGCAAGGCGCTGGCCGGGTCGCCGCGCGAATCCTGCCCCATCTTGTCAACTTCGTCAATCAAGAAAACCGGCGCGCGGCTCTTGGCGATTTTTAGGCCCTGGATGATTTTTCCTGGCATCGCTCCGATGTAAGTGCGGCGGTGGCCCTTTATTTCGGCCTCGTCGCGCATTCCTCCAACGCTAAAGCGGTAGAAGGGTTTGTTCATCGCGCGCGCGATTGACTTTCCGACGCTGGTTTTTCCTACGCCCGGCGGCCCCACCAAAAGGAGTATCGAGCCCTTGTTGTCCTTCTTTAACTTTCGCACCGCCAAGAATTCCACTATGCGCTTTTTGACGTCGTCCAAGCCGTAGTGGTCGCCGTCCAAAATTTTCTTGGCCTTGTTCAAGTCGTAGTCTTCGTGGGCCGCGTCTTTCCACGGAAGCGCGCAGACCAGTTCCAAAAAGTTTCGCGTTCCGATGTATTCCGGCGAGTTGGGGTCCATCACTTGGAATTTTGAAAGCTCGCTTTCGACGCTTTCCTTTATCTCGCCTTCAAATTTTAACTCCTCGATTTTTTCCTTAAATTTTTTGTAGTCGGTGGCCGTTCCTTCCGCGTCGGTTCCAAGCTCCTCTTGGATTGACTTGAGCTCCTCGCGCAAAAAATAATTGCGCTGGTTTTTCTCGACGCGCTCGTTTATTTCGCGCTGAATCTTTTTTTGGATGCGCAAAAGTTCCTGCTCTTTTTTTATGAAGACAAGAACTTGCTCCATTCTTTGGCGGACGTTGACGGTCTCCAAAATCTTTTGCTGATCGTTCTTTTCTATATTTAAAATCGACGCGATGAAGTCCGCGATTTTTCCGGGGTGGTCGATGTTGACCATGTTGAGGCGCATTTCCTCGCTGAACATCGGATTGTTCTCGCTTATTTCCTTCATCTCGCTGATGAGCGCGCGGGTCAGCGCCTTGACTTGGAAAGTGTCGTCCTCCTCGTCGTCAAGGTAGTCCACCATCGCGGCCATCGGCGCCTTTTCATGCAAGGCGGAACGAATCTTAAAGCGCTTTATCGTGGAAATGAACACGTTCACGCCGCCGTCGGGCAAATTTATTTTTTTTATGATGCGGGCGGCAGTTCCAACGGAGCAAAGATTTTTTATGGAATTCTTTTGCTTGTCGTCCTTGACCAAAACGATTCCAATAAAGCCGTCGGCTTTCATCGCGTCTTCCACGGCCTTTTGGTCGTCTTCGCCGCTTATTTGCAGGGGCGAAAATATTCCCGGAAAAATGGGCCGCCCTTGTATCGCGAGCAAGTTGAGCGACGGCGGCAAAATCTGTTCTATCGGCAAAATCTGGGCCGTTTCCGCTTCCGCCGTCTTTTTTTCACTGTTGTTAGCGTTTTTCTTCTTAGCCATGCCTTTAAATATAAGAAATTTTTTGCATAAAGTCAAATTTATGGTGGATGTTGAATACAGTCCAAAAAACGCGCGAAGAAGCGGGGCGGCGGGCGACAACACTCTGGTTGCGCCGCCGCGAAAGCGGCGAGTAAAATAGTTTCAAGCGCAAGCAGCGTGTAGCGACGCTAGCTAGCGGTGCCGTCTGACGCAGCCGCGACTGGGAGCGTTTTTTTACGCTCTTATTCTAAATTTGTGCTATAATATCTATTATGAAAAAACTTACGCGCTCAGTGATTTGGCTTTATGCCGTGGGACAATTGGGATGGCCGATTCTTAGCGGCCTTGTGGCTTCTTGGCTTGTGTATTTTTACCAGCCCGACCAGGCGGAAGCGGCCGCGGGCATGGTTCTTTTTGTTCCGCAAGGCCTCGTGGTCTTTGGCTTTCTTACGGTCGTAGGCCTTGCCACCGCGCTGGGCCGCCTTTTTGACGCCGTGACCGACCCGCTTGTGGGAAACCTTTCGGACAACTGCCGCTCTCCGCTGGGGCGCCGCGTTCCTTTTTTGCGCTATTCCGCCATTCCCTTTGGCCTAAGCTCCGTCTTGGTCTTTTGCGCCCCCATACAAAAAATTACTGCGCTAAATGTCGTGTGGCTTTTTGTCTTCATCCTGCTCTACTACTTTTTGCTCACATGCTACTACACGCCCTACACTTCCCTCATAGCGGAACTTGCCAAAACTCAGGAAGAAAAGCTCGCGCTGTCAACTTGCATTTCGCTCACATTCATCGTGGGAACGGCAATTTCGTACATCGCGCCCGTAGTTTGGACGGCCTTCATTTCCGGCGGAATGGAACGGGTCGCGGCCATGCGCCTTACGTTCGCCATATTTTCCGCCTTGGCCGTTTGCTTCATGCTTGTTCCCGGAATCTTCCTAAAAGAAAAAGAATATTGCCCGGAAGCGTCCGGCGAAAAGACGCCGATGTTCAGTTCGCTGGCAAAGACTTTTTCCAACAAGGACTTTAGGTTTTTTGTGGGCCAGGACGTGATTTACTGGTTCGCGCTCACGATGTTCCAAACGGGCCTGCCTTTTTTTGTCACCGCGCTTTTAAAATTGCCGGAAACCTACGCCACGCCTATGTTTGTGGGGCTTACCGCGGCGTCGCTTATATTTTACGCCCCGGTGAACGTTCTTGCAAAAAAATTTGGAAAGAAAAAAGTGGTGCTGGCGGCGTTCGCGTTCTTTGCGGCGGACTTTTTGTTCACCGGCCTTTGCGGCCAATCCTTGGCGCTTCCGCAAAAGGCGCAGGCGGCGATAATCGTTTTGACGGCGGCCTTCCCGATGGCGGCCTTTGGAATTCTTCCGCAAGCGATGGTGGCCGACGTGGCGCAAGCCGAGACCGCCGCCACAGGCCAAAACCGCTCCGGCATGTTCTTCGCCGCGCGCACGTTCGCATTTAAGCTGGGCCAAAGCGCCGCCATGCTGGCCTTTACAAGCCTTGCCACAATTTCAACTTCAAGCGGCCTCGGCTACCGCATAGTGGCCATAACCGCCTCCGCCTGCTGCCTCCTAGGCGCCGCCGTCCTCCTCTTCTACAACGAAAACCGCGTCACTCGCGCGTTGGTTGACGAATAAAAAAAACGCTCCCAGTCGCGGCTGCGCCAGCCGAAACCGCTAGATATCGTCGCTCCACACTGTTTGCGCTTGAAACTATTTTACTCCGCCGCTTACGCGGCGGCGCAAACAGAGTGTTTTCGTCTGGCGCCCCGCTCCTTCGCGCTTTTTTTCACATTCCCACGCGCGCTGGACGCATAATGCAAAACGCGGAATTAAAATGTGGGACGCAGGCAAAAAAGAATGGAAGGACCCGCCAGCGAACGCTTGGCCGAAGGCAACAAGCGCAGAGCGGATGGCGGGAGGCTCCACTTATTTTTTGCCGTCGCTGGGACCCGCATTTTAATTCCGCGTTTTGATTATTGCGGCGCGACAATTCTGTCCGCGCCGCAAAAGGAACGAGTCAAGGCCTTGAGCGAAGCGCGCCTTGACCGTTCCTACTCATCCGCGTCGCTTGAGTTAAGAACAAAGTCGCCGTACTTGTCGGCAATCTTGGTCTTGATGCTGTCCATTGGGCGCCACACGACAGAAAGCGAGAAGAAGGGCGAAAAGTCGTAGCGCTTTTTTCCGCCTTCCGTGACAAGGCGCGGCGAAATTTTCATCTTCATGTTAAAGTCCCAGTCGTGCAAGTCGTGCGTCATTTGAATTATAAAAGACTTAAGCTTAAAGCCGCTCGACTTTCTAAGCTCCTCGTCGTCAAACCTAAAGCCGTTTATCAAGTCGATAAAGGGATTGGTCTCGCCGGGAATGCGGCCGGGCGTTCCCGCCGCTTCCTGAAAGTAACGGTAGATGACGTCGTTGCGCGTTTCCATCGAAAACTTTACAAAGAAAAATTTATGCAGCTTGAACGTGACCGACGGAGCGAATGTGAAGAACGACTGCGTGGGGCGGATAAAGTCGTAAGAAACGCTCGTAGAAATTCCAGGAGCCACCTCAATTCTGTTCTTCCACTTCTTGAATTTTTTTCCTGACGACGCGTAAGAAAGCGACAAAGAGTACGGAATGAATTCCTTTTCAGTTTTTGCAACCCAGCCCTTTTCGCTGTCAAAGTCGTAAGGCGTCGTGTAGCGCATCGTGTAGGCGGCTTGCAGTCCGCCGTAAGAAAGCGAAGTCTTAAAGGAATCGTAGCGCATGTCCTCCAGCTCGTAGTTGAACGATTCGGTCAAGCTGAGCTTGGAATTGAACAAGGGCACGGAAACCGACAAGGACTGGCGGAAGGGCTCTTTTTTCCAGTCGGAATCGGTGGCGCTCTTTTTGGAAATTCCTGTGTCGGCGGAAGCGGTGACATACGGAAAAGTCAAGTTAAGCGTCGCAAAATATTTGTCAACCTGCGGAGGAAGAGTCGCGGTAAATGTCAGGCTCTGCTTGAAGCGCTCTCCAAATTGGTTTGCGGCCAAAGTGGCGTTGAGCGTATGCGAAGTGACGCAATCCTTGTCGTCCCAGTTTACGGACAAGAAATCCCATTCCGGGTTGTCGGCGTCTCCGATAAACTCCGTTCGCAGCCAGTTGATGTTTGTGTTCCAAGAAATTT
>CADBBB010000112.1 GCA_902792795.1 uncultured Spirochaetaceae bacterium
GATTCGACGCGCCAAAGCGTACCCGTCGGCGCCGTTGTTGCCGCCGCCCGCCAAAATCAAAACGCAAGGGCGGTTAATGTATTTGTTGTCCGGCGAGAAAAAGTGGTCGCTGCCAGCGCGTTCAAGGGCGGCGGCGGCATTTTCCATCATTATGTCTTCTGTCAAACCGTAAGCGTCACGCGCGGCTTGGTCCAGCATTCGCGTGTCATAAAATATTTTTTGCATGTCATTCTCCGTTTATTATCCTGATAATGTCGCCGCCGAACTTTTTTGCCTTGAGTTCGCCGATGCCGCTTATCGACAAGAGCCCGCGCGCGTCTGACGGCTTTTGGTTGGCAATCTCAATCAATGTTTTGTCGTTGAATATAAAGTAGGGCGGAACGTTTTCTTCTTCCGCGAATTTTTTTCGCCAAGCCTTTAGGCGGTCGAATAGCGCCAGCGTGGCCGCGTCGTCTTGCAAGTCCGCCTTTTTGCGCAGAAGCGCTTTCTTTTTGGGAAGCGCCAGCTCCGCTTTTTTTTGCGCGCCAAATTCTATGCGTACGGGAAGCTCTATTTTGTCGCGGTTTTGCAAAAGGTCGCGGCCAAGCGATGTCACTTTTACGATGTTCCATTCGCCTACGCGCTCGATTAGGCCGGCGTTTTGCATCGCGTCCGCTAGCTCGAACCAAGCCTGCTTGGAAAGTTCTGTTCCGATTCCCCATGTGCTTAAAAAATTGTGGTTGAACTTTTTTATTTTTTCGTTGCGGGAACCAAGCAAAATGTCGATGATGTGGGCGGCGCCAAAGCGCTGGTCAACGCGGTAAACGCAGGACAAAAATTTTTGCGCGGGCACCGTCACGTCTTTTAGCGGAAGGCCGCCGCTTTCGCAAATGTCGCAGCACGGAGCGGCGTTTTGGCCTTGCAAAGAGTCTCCGCCGCGAGCCGCCGCGTCTTGGCCTTGCAAAGCCTTTTTGTCGCGCGCGTCTTGGTCTTGCGAGCTGTTCGCGCTCGGCTCATATTCTTCCCCAAAATAGTTCAGCAAAAATTTTCTGCGGCAAGTTCGGCATTGCGCGTAGTCTATCATCGCCTGCAAAAGCTTTTCGGCCTTGAATGATTCGTCGTCGCTTTTGTCCTTAAAGAAAAATCTTATTCTGTGAATGTCGCCCGCGCTGTAAAGCAAAAGCGCCTCGCTTGCAAGCCCGTCGCGGCCCGCGCGCCCGATTTCTTGGTAATACTCTTCGATTGATTTTGGAAGCGCGTAGTGAATGACAAAGCGCACGTCGGGCTTGTTGATTCCCATTCCAAAAGCGACGGTGGCCACAATCACGTCAACTTGGCTTTCGATGAATTTGTTTTGGTGGTCGGCCCGCTCCTCGTCGCTAAGGCCCGCGTGGTAGGACATCGCGCTAAAGCCGCGCTCCTGCAGTTCCTGCGTGATGGAGTCAACTTCCTTGCGCGATAGGCAGTAAATGATTCCGCTTTGCTCTTTATGTTCCTGCAAAAATTCCACGATTTGCCCAAGGCCGTCTGTCCTGGGCTGCACGTTTAAAAAAATGTTGGAACGGTTGAAGCTCGCCACAAGCACCGCGGGCTTTTTTAATTTTAAATTGCGAACGATGTCCTCTTGCACTTGCTTTGTCGCCGTCGCGGTGAGGGCGAGGCAAACCGCGTCCTTGAACCTGTTCCTAAAGGCTGCGATTTCCATGTAGTCGGGCCTAAAGTCGTGGCCCCATTCGCTGATGCAGTGCGCCTCGTCAATCGTAACGCAGCTGACCGGAACGTCGGCCTCGCGCAAAATGCTTTTCACCCGTTCGGTGGCAAGCGCTTCGGGCGAAAGGTAGAGCAGTTTTGCGCCGCCGCTTTTTATGTCGCGGACAGTTTTTTTGTATTCGTCAAGGTTCAGCGTGGAATTTAAAAAGGCCGCGCTCACTCCGTTTTCCAAAAGAGCGCCCACTTGGTCTTGCATGAGCGAAATAAGCGGCGACACGACGACCGTGATTCCGTCAAAAATCAGCGCGGGAATTTGGTAGCACAAAGACTTTCCGCCGCCGGTCGGCATCACCGCAAGCGTGTCGCGGCCGTCCAAAATGTTTTGGATTATTTCCCTTTGGCCCGGCCTGAACTTGTCGTAGCCAAAAACGCTTTTTAGAATTTGCTCAGGGCTTTTTTGCATATATATATCATACACTTTTTATGCAAAAAATTCGATGAATTTACAAAAATAAGTAACTTTTTTTGTGAATTTTCTGTTTATAAGATAACTTCTACACGGAGGGAGTTTTATGAACAAACGCTATTCTATTTTTGGAGCCGCGCTCGCGGTTTTGGCGCTGTCGCTCTGTTCTTGCGATTCGGCAAGCGACACGTCTTCGTATTGGTACGGAACGCAAACGGACGGAGACAGAAATTCCGACGCCGCTCCAACTTCTTCGACAGAACTAAAAGTGGATTACGGCGAGAATGTCGCGGACGCCGCGCTTGCCGTCGTGAATTTTTCGCAAACGGTTTACATCGATTTGACCAATTCCAAATACTCGCTGGACAATTCAACTTGGAACGTAATTTCTACTGACAGCGAAAACCCTTCCGCCGTGACGACCAATGTCACAATTTACAACGATTCCGGCTACATAAAAATCGACACGTCTGGCACGGCCGACCCGCTGAAATTTGTTTTGTCGGGAACGCTTTCCTCCGGCGAATTGTTTTTCGCCAACAAAAAGAATTCCGTCATCGGCGTTTGCATGAACGGCGCTTCAATCACAAGCGGAAACTTTCCCTGCGTTGAGTTTGACAAAAACGGAACTGTCTACCTTGTCCTTAGCGGAACCAATTCTTTGACCGACGGAAGAAAATACGGAACGGACTATAGTGCCGCCTCAAGCAAAAAAGGAACATTCCATGTAAAGGGCAGCCTCAACATAAGCGCCGCCGACTCTTCGTCAAAGCTTACGGTGACTCAAGGCTACAAGCACGGCTTTTACGCAAGCCGCTTGATAAATTTTTACGGCGGCGTTGTCACGGTCAATTCCACAGGCCGCAACGGATTTCAGTGCGTAAACGGATTCAATATGTATGGCGGAACGGCGATTGTTTACGGAAGCGGAACAAACACCAACAAACAAAGCCGCGGCATTGTTATAGAAGGCTCTGACAAATCCGACGACGACGGCTCTGGCTTGGGCTATTTTAACATGGAAGGCGGCGCTGTCAACATCAAGACCGTAAGCAAGGGCATCACCGCAAAATGGGAAGCGGCTGACGACGCGACCACTGCCGTCACTTCCGACGACCCCAACCCTATCGTCACAATCTCCGGCGGAAAAATAAACATCGTCACTTACGGAACGCCGCAAGAAGAGTCTTCTTCCACAAAAACATTCACCGACGCTGACGGCGCGACAGTCAGCGAAACGACAAAACTTTCGCCGGAGGGCATTGAAGGCAAGGCCGGCGTTACGATTACAGGCGGAACGCTTAACATCACGACAACCGACGACTGCATAAACTCCAGCAGCGGCGCGATAACAATTTCCGGCGGAACGATTTACGCATACTCAAGCGCCAACGATTGCATCGACTCCAACGGAACTCTTACGATTAGCGGCGGAACGATTGTCGCGCTCACCGCCACAAATCCTGAATGCGCCTTTGACTGCGACCAAAACACATTCGCGATTACAGGCGGAACGTTGATTGGAATCGGAACGTCGAACTACTCCCAGCCCACCGCCGCGTCTTGCTCGCAAAGCGTCATCGTCGTGAGCGGAAACTATCTTGGCTCTGTGGGAACGACGTTCGCGCTAAAGGATTCGAGCGGATCCGCCGCCTTTGCCTTTGAGATTCCGTCCGCGATTTACAGCTCAATGTCTTCAAATCTTGTGGCGGTATTTTCTTCGCCAAAGATTGCGACGGGAACAAGTTACACGCTTAGCGCGGGCGTGACCGCTAGCGGCGGAACAAAATTCAACGGCTTGTACACAACGCTCCCGACTGTGAGCGGCGGCAGCGCTTCGATAAGCGGCGTTTCAACTTCGACCAGCAATTATGTTTACACAAAGAGCGACGCGTCAAGCGGCGGCGGCCAGCCCGGCGGTCAACCTGGAGGCCAGCCCGGCGGCACCCCGCCCAGCAGGCCGTAGAATTATTCGCGCTTGACAATGTTTGGTCAAGCGCGAAAAGGAACGAGTCAAGGCCTTGAGCGCAGCGTGCCTTGACCGTTCCTACTGAAACGAAAACTTCGCAAGCTCGCCGGTCTTCTTGAGCCTTTTGCCCAGCGCGGCAAAGTCAACGATGGCCGGCGTGTTCACTATTATTTCAACTTTAAACTTGTCGTCTTCAAATGAATTGGAATAGTTTATGTCGCGCAAAAAGATTCCGCAAGAGGTCAAGATTTTTTTGACGGCCTCGATGTCAACATCGTCGTTGGAATAAATCAAGTGAATTGTCTTGACCCTCGACGCGGGAAAATATGTGCGTTCGATTTGCTTGAAAAGCGGCAAGGTCAAAATCACAAGAACAAAAACTACAACCGCAGGAACGTAAAGACCGTAGCCGACCGAAAGGCCTAGCGCCGCCGCCGTCCAAATAATCGCGGCGGTTGTTATGCCCTTGATGTTGAAGCCTTGGTGCATTATGACGCCGCCGCCCAAAAAGCCCACGCCGGTGACAACGCCCGCCGCGATGCGCGTTGGGTCGCCCAAGGCCTTGGCCGGGTTCTCCGCGCCGTAGTAGGAAAGAATTCCCAAAAGCGCGCAAGATGTGGTTATCAAAAGCATCGTTCGGATGCCGATCGCGTGCATGCGATTGCTTCGTTCAACGCCAAAAATAATTCCAAACGCGGCGCTCAAAAAAATCTTGAAGCAACATTCAAGAATAAAATTGTCCGCAAAAAAGTTCGCAAAAAAATTCATTTACAATCCTTCGCCGCTTTGAAGGCGGCGTTTTTCCGCCAGGAATCGCCTTTAGCGGAAAAGCGAAAAGCCAGGCCCTTTGACGCCGGCCTTAATCCAGTTCAAGCTTTGCTTTGGCGACGGCTTGTTTTTTTGCTTGTCCACTTCGTCCAAGTAAGAGCAAATCCATTCGCCAAAAGTTCTGTCAAGGCGGGCGGCCTCGTTGTTTATGTCGCCGCGCGCCAAGATGATCGAAACATATTCGCGGGCGCCGTAAATCGCCGCGATGTTTTCCGCGAAGGCTTGGAAAGCCGCCGCCGCCGCCGCCACAAGCGGGCCGGAAGCGATTGAAACGCTGGAACGAGCCGCAGGGTTTTTGGCCGCGTCGCATTCGCTCAAAGAATTCTTTATAAGAAACACCAATTTTGACGGCGGGGCTTTTTCCTCAAGGCCGGCGCTCATGCTGTATTTTTTTTCAAAGCGGCTCAAGATTTCCAGCGCCAAATATTGGTAGCCCAAAACCATTTCGTCGCAGCTTTGCGAGCACTCCTGCGGAGTGAGAAGGTTGAACCTTGTGGCGTAGTAGCCTTCGTCAAAATATAGGACCGCTTCGTCGATTTTCTTGTAGGCTGTTTCCGCGTCCAAAATCAAAGTGCGGGCGCGTATGGGAGACGTCCTTTGCCATTCAAAGGCGGTTACGTTTGGCGAGGTCGCGGGCTTGGCTCCCTTTATGGCCGTCACCGCGACTTGGCGCATTTTGACTTCAGCGCCGTCAACAAAATCCGTTCCGTCCGGCAAATCCTTGCCTGCGATTAAAATCGTTTTGCTCATATTGTCTATTCTAGCGCAAAAATGTGTTTTATGCTAGAATAAGCCTATGAAACTTTGGTTAAAATACTTGATCGGCGCGGCTCTTGGTTTGGCCGCCGCCTTGATTTTGCCGCTCGACTCTTTGCGGGTAGCCGCCGCCCTTTCCTTCATCACAGACCTTATAATCCGCATAGGCCGCTACACGCTTTTGCCGCTCTTGTTTTTTTCCGGAATTATGGCCGTTTACAGAATGCGCGAAGACCGCCTGATTTTGCGCGCCTCCCTTTGGACGGCCGGAACGATTGTGGCTTCGTCAATTTTATTGTCCGCGCTGGGATTCTTTTCAATCTTGCTTGTCCGCCTTCCGCGAATCCCGATTACCACGGAGCGCGTCACCGAGATTGCCAGCGTCGACTTAAAGTCATTTTGCCAGGAAATATTTCCGTATTCGGCTTTTGAGGCGCTGACAAAAGGCTCGTTCTTGCTTCCGGCCTTTGCGTTCGCGCTGGTCATCGGAGCGGGCTGCTGCATGAACCACACAAACATCAAGCCCGTAATTTCTTTGACCGACGGCCTGAGCGAGCTTTTTTACAACATTTCCATTGTGTTCACCGAGC
>CADBBB010000113.1 GCA_902792795.1 uncultured Spirochaetaceae bacterium
GTCAAGCAACAAGAATTTTGGGTCAATGGCCAAAGAGCGCGCGATTTCCGTGCGGCGGCGCTCGCCTCCGCTAAGGGTGTAGGCGTACTGGCGGCGGATTCTTGTAATCGAAAATTCCTCGATAAGCTCCTCCAAAAGCGCCTTTTTTTGCTGGTGGGTAAGGTCGGAGCGGTTTTCCAAAATCGCCCAAATGTTGTCTTCCACCGTAAGCTTTCTAAAGACCGACGCTTCCTGCGGAAGATAGGAAATGCCCATCTGCGCGCGCTTGTACATGGCGAGCGGAGTTATGCACTTGTCGTCAAGGAAGATTTCGCCGCTCGTGGGCTGGTAAAAACCGACAATCATATAGAAAGAAGTGGTTTTTCCGGCGCCGTTGGGGCCCAAAAGTCCCAAAACTTCGCCCGTTTCAACGGAAAAGTCGACGCCCTTGAAAACTTTCTTCTTGCCAAAAGACTTGTAAAGGCTTGAAACGCGCAATACGTGGCGCCGCTTTTGACCGTCTTCGGTTGGCTGGGACGCGGCTTCGGGCTGCGGAACGTTCTCAAGCGGCTGGTCTATAGGCGCCGCCGGACTTGGCTGGAACGCGGCTTCCGGAATTTCGAGGGCCTTGTCTTCCATTGTTTGGCCGTCATTCATTTGGTCGCTCATCTTCCCCTCCGTCGCTCTTTTGTTCGCCTTCCGCTTGGGCCGCCCCGGCGTTTTCGGCGCCGTCTTCCTTCTTGCCCTTTGTTCCGTCGTCCGTCACGGAGCCGTGGACGTTTCCGTCCATCGTGATTTCTTCCGTGTCCATGTTGAATGTTATGGACTGGGCGGCAAAGGAGTCGTCGTCTTGCACGACCTTGGCGCTTCCGTTAAGCTCCAGCATTTGCTCTTTTTTGCGGTAGACCGCGTAGGCCGACGTGCAAACGTTCTTTTTTTGCTGAAGCTTGACTTCTATTTGCAAGACCGCTATGTCGGTGTTGGAATTGTATTCTATCATTTGGGCGCCGGCGGTCACCTCGTTGTCCACGTCAATCAATTTTACGTCGCCGGAAAGGACGACAACCTTGGACTCGCGGTCGTATTGCAGCTCCTGGCACTCAAATTCAAGGTTGGACTCTTTGTAGGAGCCCTTTATGTTTCCGGCCGCGCCCACATAGCGGAATTCCTTTCCGCTCAGCTCGATGGAATCGGCGGTTATCTCTATCGTCTCGGTCGTGACGCGCGCGTTGCCCGAAAGCTTTGTGGTGTCCTCTTTGGAGCCGGCGCGGCCGCTCATGGCCTCGGCGCTAAAAGTTATTTCTTCGCAAAAGCAGGGCGCGGCGAGGCAAAGAAAAAGGGCGCAAAACAAAGCGCGCGGAACGGAACTAAGGCTAAAATCGCGCCGCTTCATTGGCCGCCCTCGCCGCCGCCATCGCCTTGAACGGCGTCCTTGTCAGACTCTACGTCCTCGTCGTCCCTGTAGTTTCCGGAAACGCTTGTGGCGAAGTTGAAGGACTCGCTTATGGCGCTGGCCGAAAAGCCGTGGCCGCTCAAAGTGACGCCGTCTTTTTTTATGGTCAGGGGCTTTCCCCTCTCGCCCACAAGCTGTTCGGTCTTTCCGTTCCAGCGCAGGCTTTCTCCGTCGATGGTCACGCCGCGCTCGGGCGCCTCGATGTGGATTCCGTTAAAAAATTCGTAGACTTCCTTTTTTGTGTCGGCCTTCATGATTCCGGCTTTTCCAAAGGAATTGACTTTTCCGTCGTCGTTTTTTGTCTCAAACTGAATGTTCTGGGCCAAGACCTTTCCGCTGTCCTTAAATTCCTCAAGCCGCTCGCTTTGAATTTGCGACGTGGCCTTGCCATCCTTGACCCGCTTGAATACGGCCTCGTCCAGCATCAGCTCGGGAATGGTTCCTTCCGTCTCGTAAATGTTGTCGTAATTTACGCTGCATGCGGCGCAAAGGGCGGCGGCGAGGACTGGAATGACAATCGCGGAAATTCTAAAAACGCTCATTTTTAAATTATCGGCTCCAAGGGCCTATTTCTCCAACGCCGCCTGAATGAAGGCGGTAAAAAGCGGATGCGTCTTGACCGGCCTGGAAACAAATTCCGGGTGGTACTGGACGCCGATTCCCCAAGGGTGGTCGCTCCACTCAAAGGCTTCGATTTGGCCGTCGGCGGCGCTAGAGGCCGTGACAAAAAGCCCCAAGCCTTCCAAAGTTTCTATATAACGGCGGTCCACCGAATACTTGTTGCGGTGGCGTTCCAAGGCGGCCGTCTTTTTATAGATTGAATTGAGGCGCGAGCCCTTGACGATTTTGACTTCGCTGGCTCCCAACTTCATTAGGCCGGAAGCGCTAAGGCCCGCCTGCTCTTCGGGGAGGCTTACGATCGGGTGCGTGGTGTTCTGTATGAATTCCGTTGAGTCCGCGTCTTCCCATTTGGCCAAGTCGCGGGCGGCTTCGATCGCCATGAGCTGCATTCCCAAGTCGATTCCCAAGTAAGGAATTTTGTTTTCGCGCGCGTAACGGACGGCGGCCAGCAAGCCCAAAAAGCCTCGGTTCCCCATGTTTCCGGGAATGAGTATTCCGTCCAAGCCCGCGAGGGCGGCCTTTGCGTCGCGGCTTCGCTCCAAGCCTTCGGCGTCGATTTTCTTTATTTCCAATTCCGCGTTGCAAGACGTTACCGCCGCATGGAAAAGGGATTCCTTCACGCTCTTTATGCAGTCGTCAAGGTAGTCGCGCTTTCCGATGAGGCCAATCGTAACTTTTTTTTCGGGCGCGTTGAGCTTGGCCAGGAACTGAGTCCACGGCTTTATGTTGCACTTTAAGTCGGTGAATTTTAGCTTTTTAAGAATTTCCGCGTCCAAGCCCTGCTTGTGGAAAAGGACTGGCAGCTCGTAAATCGATTTTTCCACGTCGGCGCTGGTGAATACCGAGTTTTCGGAAACGTTGCAAAAGAGAGCCAGCTTTTTTTTGAGCGACTTGTCGAGGGGAACTTCGCAGCGGCACAAAAGAATGTCGGGCTGAATTCCCGCTTCCTGCAATTGTTTGACCGAATGCTGCGCGGGCTTTGACTTTAGCTCGCCGCCTGTGATTACGGGCACGAGCGCCAAGTGGACCGCGATTGAGTTTCCCTTTCCAAGCTCGTGGACAAGCTGGCGGGCGGTTTCCAAGTAAGGAATCGATTCGATGTCGCCTACCGTTCCGCCGATTTCCACGATGACAACGTCCGCGCCGCTTTGCGCGCCGACGCTCAAAATGCGCCGCTTTATTTCGTCGGTGATGTGGGGAACCACTTGAACCGTGCGTCCGTTGTAGCGGCCGGCGCGCTCGTTTTTAATCACTTGGTCGTAGACTTTTCCAATTGTAATGCAGTTGTCGCTGGTGAGGTTTATGCTGGTAAAGCGGGAAAAGTTTCCCAAGTCCAAGTCGGTCTCGGCGCCGTCCTCGGTGACAAAAACCTCTCCGTGTTGGTAGGGGCTGATGTTTCCCGCGTCAACGTTTACGTAGGGATCGCACTTTATCATCGCGACCTTGAGGCCGTGACACTCCAAGAGGCTTCCGATGGTGGAAGAAGCCACGCCCTTTCCAAGGCTTGAACAGACTCCGCTAGTTACCAGTATGTATTTGCTCATATCCTTTTAGTATAGCGCGAAAACGGAATGGAGTTCAATACCAAAAAAACGCGCGATGCAGCGAGGCGGGTCCCAGCGACGGCAAAAAAGTTTTGGAGCCTCCCGCCATCCGCTCTGCGCTTGACGCCTTCGGCCAAGCGTTCGCTGGCGGGCCCTTCCAAACTTTTCTTGCCTGCGTCCCGCCCCGCTCCTTCGCGCGTGTTTTTTTGCGCGGTGGACACACCGGGCTTTTGCGAATAACTAAAAAAAGGGGGGTGCGGGCATAAAAAAACCTCCCGATTTATCGAGAGGTTTTATACCGGAGAAGAGACTTGAACTCTTACGCAGTCGCCCGCAACAGATTTTGAGTCTGTCATGTCTACCATTCCATCACTCCGGCATGGTTTGACTATATTAGCAAAAATCGCGGGGAGCGTCAAGTGGCGCGCGGGAATTTTTTTGAAGATTGGCGGGAGGACTCGCTGCGAATAATTACTTTAAAATAACTTATAATACCTAACACTAACTACTTGCTTAAAAAAGAACAGGGCGCTATACTAGCGGAATGACAGTTTCTACGCTCAACGCATTTTTTCTTAAACTGGGCCGCTTTCAAATCAAGCATAGGGCGGCGGCCTTGGCTCTGTTCATCCTTGTGACGGCGGCGTGCTGTTCCGGCTTGCGGAAATTTAAAATCGCCAACGGAAGCGAAGGCTGGTACGGAGACGGAGACCAGCTAAAGCTGAACAAAAACCGCTACGAAGAAGTTTTTGGAAACAGCCACAGCCTTGGAATTCTTTTTACAAGCGACGACGTTTTTTCGGAAGAAAGCCTAAAAGCAATAGAAAGAATCGGCCAGCGAATGTTGGCGGAAGTTCCCTTTGCAGACAGGCTCACTTCAATCGTGGAAGTCGACGTTCCGATTGGAAACGAAGAGGGCTTTGAAATCGCGCGCCCCTACCCCAACGGAATTCCGTCGGACCCGGCGCTCCTAAAAAAAGGCCGCGACATAATAATGCGCGGAAACGAAAAGACCAACACGCTCATAAACTACCTTGTAAGCGACGACGCCACCGAAACCTGGATCAGCCTGGACTTGCTTCCTTACGAGGGAGACCCTGACGAAGCCAGCCTCCAAGCGGGATACGCCTTGAACGAAATAATCCAAAGCGACGAATTCAAGTCGGACAAGTACAAGCTTTACGGAACGGGACAGCCTTACTCTGACGCGCAAGATGAGATTTACGAATTTCCCGACTATACAAAGCGCGTGCTTGGCGGCTTTGTAGTGATGCTTTTGTTCCTTTTGATTTTTGTGCGGACTCCGGTCGGGGTGATTGTTCCCGCATTGGCCACTACCGGAGCGATTGCCAGCGTCTTGGGAGCGATGGCCTACTTTAACGCCAAGGCGGACTCGACATTGATGACCCTTCCAATCCTTTTGGGAATGGCGCTTTCGATCGGCTACTCAATCCACTTTATAAACATTTTTAAAATGGAATTCAGGCGCACGGGAAAGCGCAAAGAGTCCGCCGTCCGCGTTGTCGAAGAATGCGGCTGGTCTGTTTTCTTTACCGTGCTCACGACAATGGCGTCCTTGATAAGCTTTGCCTTTGTGGACATGAAGCCGATTGCTTGGATGGGAAAGACCGCTTCTCTTGTAGTCTTGGCCGTTTACGTTTACGTCGCGGTCTTGGTTCCGATTTGTCTTTCGTTTGGAAAGGACAAGGCGCCGGACGCGAGAGCTCCCAAGGGCCACACAAAGATTGACTTAAAGTTCGCAAGCTGGGCGGACGTTGTCTTTAAGAAAAAAGTTTTGATTGTAGTGGCGGCCGCGGCCATTTTTGCGGTTTGCGTTCCGGGAATATTAAAAATCACCGCTCGCTTTGACTACCTAGAAACCACAGGCGACAAAATGCCCCACATCAAGGAAACAAAGGCTTTGCTTTCAAAAAAACTTGGAAACTTGTTCAGCTATTCGGTGATGATAAGCTACGACGAGCCGGACACCTTTAAGAATCCGGAAAAAATGCAAGCCTTGGAGGACTTTGAAAAATTTTTGGGAACGCTGCGCCTCACAAAAGTTTCAGGCGAAAAGCCGCGCGTAAGCTCCGTGACCGACATCTTGCGCGAAATGTTCCGCGCGCTCAACGAAGGAAACGACGAGTATTACACAGTTCCCCGCGACGAGTATGTTTTGGCGCAGCTGTTGGAACTTTCCTCAATAGAGATGAGCAAAGATTTTTCCAACTGCATGGACAACGAATTTAGGACGGCCGCGATTAACGTTGACATGCGAAACTTTGTCCAAATTGACGCCGTGGCCGACATAAAGGACATTAACCAAAAATTAAAGGAACTTTTTCCGGACGCGCAAGTTTGCATTTTGGGCGACATGATTGAATACGCCGAAATGTGCCAGCGCATGGTCAGCGGCGAGCTTAAGTCGTTCGGCTTTTCGTTCTTGATTATAGCCGCGATGCTGATCATAGCCTTCTCAAGCATAAAGACCGGACTTATCGCGATGATACCAAACTTGGCGCCGGTAATTTTAATCGCGGCGATTATGGGCTACTGCA
>CADBBB010000114.1 GCA_902792795.1 uncultured Spirochaetaceae bacterium
TATTATATCACACTTTCTTTTTGTTGTCTACTAAAAAAGAAGGGTTTTATTCCAATATCCGCTCCACGGCGGCGGCAACTTCGTTCAAGGGCGCGTAAAGGCGCTTGGTTTGGGGAAGGCTGTCCAAAAAAGTCTTGCCGTAGCGCTTTTCCATAACGCGCCTGTCAAGCACAATGACCGCTCCCTTGTCGGTGGAACGGCGCGCGAGGCGGCCAAAGCCCTGTCTAAATTTTATCACCGCCTCGGGCAAGCTCAGCTCCATAAAAGACGAGCCTCCCCGCCTCTCAACCTCCTCCGCGCGCGCGGCAAAGACCGGGTCGTTAGGCACGCTAAAGGGAAGTTTCACTATAATCACTTGGCTCAAGGAGCTTCCCGGAACGTCTATTCCCTGCCAAAAGGAATCGGTGGCGAAGAGCGCGCTGGCCTCGTCGCCCTTAAATTTGTCCAAAAGCCTAAAGCGGTCGTCGTCGCCCTGCTTCATCACGTTGATTCCGTTCTTGGCCAGCTCGTATTGGCACGTGCTTGCGGCGCTTTTTAACGAGTCGTAAGAGGTGAACAAAACGAGCGCGCGGCCCTTGGAGGCCTTGATCAATTTTATGAGCGCCATTTCAACATAGCGCTGGAACTCAATGTTGTCCGGAAAAGGCATGTCGCTCGGACAGGCCAGCAAGACATTTTTGTCATACGGAAAGGGCGAGTCAAAGGCCGCGCTTTTTAGGCGGCTTTCCTCCACAAAGGCAAGGCCGGTCCTTCGCGTCCAAAAGTCAAAGCTTCCGGCAATCTTGAGCGTGGCGCTCGCGCAGACGACGCTTTCCATCGGCTCAAAAACGCCCGTGTTCATCAAAGGAGCTATGTCAAGCGGCGTTCTGGTAAAGGTGACATAAAACGGAAGCGAGCCGTCCTTTACAAATTCTTCGCTAAGGCGCTGGCGCTGGATCCAAAAAACTTGGTCCTGCTTTTCGTTCCAATAGGCAAAGTCCTTGCAAACGCCCGCCGCGTCCTCCAGCCTGCGCAAAATCGCGCGGCTTTCCCAATAGGCGTTTTCCGTCTTGTCCTCGTCGGGAACGCTGTCGCAAAGCTCGCGGACAAGGGCCACAAGGCGGCTAAGCTCGCCTCCAAGGCTTGTGAGCAATGAAATCACGGGAGAAAAGGCGGCGGCCGTCCGCTCGCAAAGGCGGCTGGTCCATTCGTTTTGCATAAGGTCAAGCGCGGCGGTTTCAAGGCTGGCCACGCAATCCTTGACGCGAGCCACGGAGTCTCCGATTTTTTCAGTGTTGTCGGCTCCGGCGCAAAGCGCCGTCAAGGTAAAGACATAGCCGGCAAGGCTTGAGCGCCGCTCGCGGTAAAGCAAATTCATTTGCTTGAAAATTTTAAAGCGCGTCACTTGCTCGCTAAAAAAGCTTGTGGCCGCGGACTCGATTCCGTGCGCCTCGTCAAAGACAATCCGCTTGTAGGGCGGCAAAACCGCCGCGTCGTCGTAGCCCACCGCGTTCATGCGGCTTTCTATGTCCGCGAACAAAAGATGGTGGTTCACGACCAAAAGCTGCGCGTCGCTGGCTTCCCTGCGGGCGGCCATAACAAAGCACTTGTCGCGGTAAGGACAATGCAGGCCCATGCAGGCGTCGCTTTCCGAACAAAGGCGGCCCCAAAGGCCTTCGCTGGGATTAAAGGAAAGGTCGCTTTTGCTTCCATTTGCGGTGGAAGCCGCCCATTCCGAAATTTTTTCAAGCGCCTCAACTTCCGTGGTAAAAAGGTCGCGCTCTTTTTTTAGCTCCTCCAAACGGCGCAGGCAAATGTAATTGTTGCGCCCCTTTAGCAAAACCGCCTTTATGTCAAGGCCAAGAATTTTTTTTGCGGCGGGAATGTCCTTTTCGCTAAGTTGTTGCTGCAAATTTATCGTTCCGGTTGAAACTACGACGCGCTCCTTGTTCTTTGCCGCCCAAAGCATCGCGGGAACAAGGTAGGCGAAGCTCTTTCCTACCCCTGTTCCGGCCTCAAAGGCGGCCACGGAATTTTGGTTGAAGGCGCGCGCCACGCTTTTTAAAAGTTCCACTTGCGAAGGCCGCTCCTCAAAAAAGTCGGAATTCTTTTGCAGGGCGCCGCCGGCCATTATGCAAGAGGCCGCCTGATCCGGGTCAAGCTTTTCCAATTTTTTTGGCGGAACCGGCTCCATCACAACATAAACGTTTTGAACCTCGTTGTCGACGATAAAAAAACCGCAGGAATTTTCGTTGGCGCGGCTGGCGGCGGCAAGGTCGGCGCCGCTGGGAGTGAGGTCTCCGCCGGGATGGTTGTGGATAAAGACGCAAGGCTCGCGGGTCTCGGTAAAATTAATGTCAACGCTATGCTCGTTGCCGCGCGCGCAAGCCTTGATGGAAGTGACGATGGAATTTTCGTTGATTTGGCCTACAAAAAAAACTTCGTTTTCGCCGGCGTCCTGAATCTCGCGCCGCATCTTGATAATCGCCGGCATCGAAATCCGCTCTTGAGCCTTCATTAATTTTCCCACCCAAAAAAAAAGCGCCAAAGCAAAGGCTTTGCGCGCTATTCACATCTCCTACGGGAATTGAACCCATGTTGTCGGGATGAAAACCCGATGTCCTAACCACTAGACGAAGGAGACATATTGACTTGCGTCAACGCGTTTTATATTAGCGCAAAACGCAAAATATGTCAATAGCTTTTTATAGCATGTCGAATTTTTTGTTGAGCTTGGAACGGAGGGCCTTGCACTCGTCGTTGTCCAAGCCAAGACGGGCGGCGGAGGCCAAATCGTCAAGAGAGCTCTTGTAGTCGGCCAAATTGTAATGGCTCAAGGCTCGGCGGTAGTAAGCGTGCGCCTGAAAAGAATTCATTTCCAGCGACTTGGTAAAAGCCTCCACCGCCTTTTCCTCCTCGCCCATAACGCTGTGAACGATTCCCATGTAATAAACGGATCGGAAATTCTTATTGTCAAAGCCGGCGCTTTTTTCAAAATCGGCCAGCGCCTCCTTGTACTTGTTCTGCGCGAAAAAAGCCATTCCCCTGTGCTTGTGAATGACCGAAAGGACCGTGTCGTTCATCTTTTCGCCGGAAGATATTATCTCGGAATAAACGCTCACCGCCAAGTCCAAGTTGCCGCTGTTGTGGGCTTGCAGCGCGCGCAAAATCATGTCGTCGATGGTTCCGCGGACATAAGGGCTGGCCCGGCCGATTTTTTCCGGCTCGGCCTTGGCTTTGGCGGAAGTTTCCAAGCCGTTTTCCTTGTCGGTGATGACGTCGGCCTGCTTGTAAAAAGTCTCCCGCCGCTCGTCCACAGCGCGCTGGAATTTTTTTTGGTAGTCGCGTATTTCCTGAAATATCGTGTCGGCCAAGGAAAGCGAGGCGTTGACGCACGCCAGCTTTCTTCTAAGCGGCTCGTCAAAGGGCGTGAACTCGGTCTTGTAAATGAGCTCGTGCTCAACTTCCGCCCAAGCGTCCTGCAAAATCGTGCGAATTTGGATTTCGCAGCACAATTCCTTTGGAATGGGATGACTCTTGACGTAGTCGTCGCTCAGCATTCCCAAGTCAAGGCAGTCGGACGGAATGTCTATCAAAATGTGGACCGACTCGTAGCCAAACTCCTTAAAGTTGTGGTCGCTGCCCTTGCGCTCGATTTCGCGAACTGAATAATTGTCGGAGATTTGCTTGACAACATCCGATATGTCTTCCAAAAAGGCGCAGACGACGCGCACTCCTATCATGTCGGTAAGGCAAACAAGCTGGTCGGTGTGATAAATCTGGTCGGCCCTCTGGCGCAAGACCTTTGAGTAATAGCTTTTAAAAGATTTTATTCTTGACTTTAAAACCGGCTTTGGGTTTAGGTCAATTGTTTCCGCGAGCGCGTTTTGAATGTTGTTCAATATGCACGAGAAAATTGGATAGTAGGAATTGTAAAGCTCTTCAATTTTTCCCTTGCTGGGCATTTCAGAATCCATATCGCTCCTAGCGCCGTACGCAATCTCTAAAAGAAAAAGGACTGCCCAAAAATCGGACAGTCCCTTTCGCTGAAGCTAATTTCTACAAAATCAATTCCGCAAAAATTAGCGCTCGCTGGCGTTGGCTGAGTTTCCGCCGTTCTGCTGGGCGTTAGAGCCGGAGCCTTCGTTCAAGCTGCTTGAGAACTCTGTCTCTGTGGCCAACTTGGCCTTTTCGAGATAGCGGTTGACCTGCTTGTTTCCGAAGCGCTGCATTTCGGCAGTCTGGCGCTCAGATTCTTTCTTTGTGATGATTCCCCAAAGATCTTCGTCGGCGATGTCGCGGTCAGATGTCAACAAGGCTTTGTCATAGATGACCTTTACGTCCTTGAAGTATCCGATGTAGTTTCCGCCGATGTGCGCGCCGTCGCGGCAAACCTGGAAGCCTGTGAACTTCACGAAGGGAAGTCCGCGGGGATAAATCGGGTATACGCGAATCTCGCGGTTGCGGATTTCTGAGATGTACTGGGGGTTGTTCCAAACCAAAGTCTTCCAGCCGTCAAATCCGAGGTAGCCCATGAAGTAGCGGCGCTCGATGTTGTCGTTGTCCTTGAGCATTACGTACAATGAGTGAGGATAGTTCATGCCCATCGTCGTCACGGCGATTGACTTGAGGGTTCCAACGTTCTTTACGACTCCAAAGCCGTCTTCGAACAAAGTCTTCTGCGAAGCCTTTTGCTCGTCTGTGGGCTCCTGGCGAACTCCGTTGTCGTCGGCGTCGGCCAAAGGCTCGTAGGCGGGAATGTCAAAGGCGGGATGAATCACCGCGTTGGCGTTGCTGGCCCAGTCGGGGAATATTACGCGAACGCCCATGACGTTCTTTCCGGCGAACGGAACGTTGGCGCTGTCCTTAACGGGGGCGGCGACAACTCTTGAATCCGCGAGGCTTCCAACATTGCGGGCGGAAGAGTTGAGAGAAACTTCCCATTCAGGCAATGCAAGAGAGGTCTTCATCAAGTCTTTTTGGTCGTCGGTGAACGTGGCGCCGGCCGCGACAGAGAAATCCATTACAGTGCGTTTGTTCTGCGTCGGATTGCCGTTTTCGTCGTTGACGCAGTCAGCCTGAAGCTGTGTGAAGTCGATGAGCATTGACTCGTCTGCGAACGCCAAGGAACCGGCGAGCAAAAGCGCTGTCGCGAATAAATAGAAAGTTCTCTTCATTTGAAAAACTCCTTTAATTATTTTATAGATGTAGCCTTGTCTATTTTCTAATATTATCTACCAATAAAGGGATTTTGTCAAGGTTTTAGCAAAAAAAATTTTAATTTTTTAGCCAAAGCCTCCCCTTTCATTCTTGGACAAGCCCCCGCTTGTCTATGTAAATTTCCACCTGCTTGAGCCTTGGAAAGGCCGCGCGGACGTTTTTTTTGAAAAGTTCCATTCCTTCCATAATCTCGCTGGCGTTTCCGCTCCTTTCCAGCAAGTCGCGCGTCAAATTGACGTACAAAACCCGGTCGCGCTCAAAGCAAAAGGTCGCGCGGGTTCCCGGCGAAAAGACCGGCCTGGCGCGCTCTGTCTTGGGGCCAAGCAAAAGCTCCTCGACGTAAAGGGCGGGCTTTTGGCTCCCCTTCCTTCTTGGAAGGAGGCGCCATTCCACGTTGGCGCGGCCGGAGTCCACCGACTGGAAGCGGAAGACATAGCGGCTTCCCGGCGTCTTGATAAAATACGCGGCCGCGGAAAAGAGAAATATGACCGCGATAGCGGCGGCGAAAATTTTTTGGGGCCGCTCTATTTTTTGAATAAAATCCTTAAAGTTCATTTTGTTCCCGTAAAGCCGCGCGAACGCTCAAAGTGGGTCACAAACGCGGCTATTCCATTATATATTCCAAAGGCTGTTTTTTGCAAGTAGCTTTCGTCGTTCAAGAGCTTGGCCTCGTCGTAGTTGGACACAAAGCCCACTTCCACCAAAACGCTGGGCATGTTTGAGTTGCGGACCACGAACCATTCCTCCGCCTTGATTCCGCGCGGCGAGCTTAGGTTTCCGATTTGCGCGGCAAGTCCGTCCATTATGAATTTGGCTATCAATATGCTTTCTGTGGTGTATTCCTCTTCCATCATGGAATTTAGGATAGGAAAAACGGCCTCATGGTCCTTGAGCTTGACCGCGTTGGCTATTTCGGTCCGCTGCTGGAGGCTGATGAAAACGTCGGTGGAGCGCGTCATGATTATTTGCTTTTGCGGGTAGGCCTGCTTAAGGCGGGCGACCAGCATTTTGGCCACGGAAAGGTTCACGTCCTTTTCTTTTACCGTGACGTTCTTGCCGTTGATTTTATGGGTCATGGAAGCGCCGGGATCTTTTCCGCCGTGGCCGGGATCGATAAGTATCGCGCCCACCTTGAAGTTTTGGCCGGAAGACGGCCTTAGGTTGAACCAGTCCTCCGCGTCCTGAATGAATTTTTTGCTGACCGTGATTTGGCCGGCCTCGATTTTGGGCGCGTCGGTAAGCGCGAATTTTTCGTTGTCAAGCAGGATTACGTTTGAGTCGGCGCGGAAGGAAACTTGCTTTCCGTTCTTTTCCAAAACGCCGCTTTGCGCCAAGGTGTCCCAGTAAAGGGTCTGTCCTTTTTGCGAGCTTTGTTCCAGCAAAGAGACGTTTTGCGAAAAAGCGGGCGCGCAAAGAAAGGCCAAGGCCGCCGCCAAAAACTTCCGCAAGCCAAAAAAACGCGCCGCTCCAGAGAACTGTCGCAATCCCCAAAAACGCGCCGCGTTCGATTCACTTAGAAACATACAAGGCTCCTTGGATTCCGCCGCGAACCAGCGCGAGCCAGAATTTCTTGAAATTCAATTCACCGTGATTTAAATTCATTTTGTCAAACTT
>CADBBB010000115.1 GCA_902792795.1 uncultured Spirochaetaceae bacterium
ATAGAGGACACCTTCGATGTGGAGCTTGATCAGGAGAAGGCTGTACAGCTTAAGACTATCGGCGACGCGTACATGGCGGGCTGCGGCCTTCCAACTCCAAACGAACGTCACGCGGAGACAATGGCAAAGTTCGCGCTTGGAATGATGCAAGACCTTTCCGAGTACAACCAAAAGGCGCGCATTAAATTCAACATTCGCATAGGACTCAACTCAGGCCCGGCCAACGCCGGCGTCATAGGAAAGACAAAATTCATTTACGACGTTTGGGGAAACACAGTCAACGTGGCCAGCCGCATGGAAAGCGCCGCCACTCCGGGCAAGATAAAAGTTTCAAGCGCGGTTTATGAACTGTTAAAAGACAGCGACATAAAATTCAGCGAGCCGATTGAATGCGACATAAAAGGAAAAGGCGTTATGACAACCTACGATGTTTTGACAGGAGAACAAAAATGAAAGGCAACAAACTATCGCGCGCCATCGCCGCGGCGCTCTTTGCAATTATGGCGGCCTCTTGTTCCAACAAAAAAAATGACAACACGGTAAAAGTCGGAATCCTGCATTCGCTCACAGGAGCGATGGCCGCCAGCGAGCTTTCCGTAATCAACGCGGAAATGCTTGCCGTTGACGAAATCAACGCGGCCGGCGGCGTTCTTGGAAAGAAAATTCAAGTTATCCAAGCCGACGGCAAAAGCGAGCCCGCCGCTTTTGCGGAACAAGCGAAAAAACTTTTGACGCAAGACAAAGCGGCCACAATTTTTGGCTGCTGGACAAGCGCCTCCCGAAAGGCTGTCAAAGCCGTCCTAGAAGACCCGGAAATTTTCGGCCTTCTTTGGTATCCCCTGCAATACGAGGGAATGGAAGCCAGCCCAAACATAATGTACATTGGCGCCGCCCCAAACCAGCAAGTGGTTCCGTCCGTGGAATACTGCTTTGAAAAATTTGGAAGGCGCATGTATTTGGTCGGCTCCGATTACGTGTTTCCGCGCACGGCCAACAAAATCATAAAGGCGCAGCTAAAAAATTTGGGCGGCGTCTGCTTGGGCGAATCTTACGCGCCGCTCGGAGCGATGAACTTCAAGGACATCGTTCAGGACATAGTTGAAAAAAAGCCGGACATCATCATGAACACGGTGAACGGAGAGTCCAACCGCGCCTTTTTCGCTCACTTGCGGCAGGCTGGAATCACGCCGCGCGAAATTCCTGTGATGAGTTTTTCTGTTTCGGAAGAGGAAGTGGCGTTTATCGGCGCGGACTTGGCGGAAGGAAACTTGGTGGCGTGGAATTACTTGCAAACAATTCCTTCGTTCAAGAATAAAAATTTTGTCAAACGCTACCAAGAGCGCTACGGAAAAGACAAGCACATCGGCGACCCAATGGAGGCGGCCTACATCGCGGTCTACCTTTGGGCGCAAGCTTGCGAAAAGGCCGGAACCTTTGACGTTGAAACAGTCCGCATGGCCGCCAAAAATTTAATCTTTGACGCGCCAGAAGGACTCGTAAAAATCGACGGCGAAAACCAACACTTGCAAAAACAAGTCCGCATAGGCCGCATAAATTCAAACGGCTTGATTGACGATATTTGGGAAAGCGCCGGCGCGGTAAAGCCAGACCCTTACCTCAGCACCTATGCCTGGGCGAAAGGTCTTTAAAATTCCATGTAATTTTGGTCAAAGCCCTCTTCCAACCAGAGGGCCACGTTTTCTGAAACTTCCTGAATTTTCTTGGAGCGATTTCTTCCTGTTATCGAACATTCCCAAACGACGCCCACACGGTAACCTTGGTCCAAAAGCGTTTTTATTTCTTCCTTGTCGCGCTCTCTGTTTCGCGCGATTTTTTGCGTCCAGTATTCCGTGTTGCTTTTGGGAATGCGAACCTTTTTGCAAGAATCGTGGCCGTGCCAAAAACAGCCGTTGACAAAAAGCGCCGCGTAGTAGCGCGGAAAAAAAACGTCGGGACTTCCGGGCAAACGCTTGTCGTTTTTTCTAAATCTAAAGCCCAGCTTGTGCAAGTAGGAGCGCACGGCGGCCTCAGGCTTTGTTCCGCTGCTCTTGATTTGAGACATTACAAAATGCCGCTGCTCTTTTGTGAGAGTGTCCATTTTAGATTTTGCCGGACGCTTCAAGCGCCGCCGCTATTTGCAGCGCGATATACTGTAGAACATCAACAACAACAGAGTTTCCAAACTGCTTGTAGGCTTGGTTTGGCCGTTTTGAAATTTTGTAGGAATCTGGATAGCCCATCAAACGCGCGCATTCTCTTGGATGAAGGCGGCGCGGTTTTCCGTTAATCAAGTAGCCGCCGGTTTTGGCGAACGCTCCTCCGCCGTAAGCGCTGAGGGTGACGGCGATTCCTTTTGTTGAATAGACGCGCTCGCCTTGTCCGCCCTTGTTCACGATTCCCAATTTGATTGGCCTGTTGGAATGTTTGTCCTCTTTTTTTGGATTGAAAAAAACATCGTAGCGGTCGCAATAAAGCGCGGCGGTTTGCGGGCCTTCGTCAAGCAAAAAGTCTTCCACATGGCGAGTCAATGGAAAGGCTTTTGGAAATTCAAAATGAACGCCGCCCAAATCTTTTCTAAAGCAAACCATGTAAACGCGCTCGCGTTTTTGCGGAACGCCGTAATCCCGAGCGCTCAAAACTTTCCAATAAAAATCGTAGCCCAAATCTTCCATCGTTTTTTGAACTACTTGCAGCGTGCGGCCGCCGTCGTGGCGCGCGAAGTTGCGCACGTTTTCCATAAAAACAACTTTGGGCTTTTTTTCTTTTACTATGCGCGCCACGTCAAAGAAAAGCGTTCCACGGCTGTCTTCAAAGCCGCGCATTTTTCCGCTAATCGAAAATGCCTGGCAGGGAAAACCGGCGCAACAAATGTCGTGGCCGGGAATAGTCTTTTCGTCAACTTTTGTAATGTCGCCCTCAGGCCGCTCGCCAAAATTTTCTTGGTAAACATTTTGAGCCTGCTTGTCCCATTCGCTGGAATAAACGCAACGCGCGCCCAATGATTCAAGGGCAAGCCTAAAGCCGCCTATTCCCGCGAACAAGTCTATGAATGAAAGATTGGAAAAAGGCTTTGACGAAACTTCTACCATTCTTAAATTATAACGACGCGGCGCCCTTGGGTCAATAAAGCTCGTACCTTTGTTTGCAAGACCTCAATCGATGTTTACGTCGCTTCGCGCCGTTTTGTCAAAGAATCTATTCACTCGCCCGCTCACGCGGGCTGTCAATCGAGTTGTTTCGCCGCGACCTTACGGTCGCTGCATGAACCGCGAGCGCCAGAACAAAGGTCGCGGCCATCGCGGGAAGCGTGCAGCCAAAGACAAAGTCAAAGCGCATGAAAAGCCTGTAAAGCGCGAAGCCCAAAATCCAGACGACAAAGCGCGCCGCGTCGATTTTTTTCTCGGAGGAATCATTTTTGCAAACAAAAAAATCAGCAAGCAAAATCGCCGTCATCGGAGCGAAGACGCTTCCAATCAAATACAAAAAGTCGGTGATATTGTCCATATTAAAGAGAATCGCGCCGACAGTTCCCAAAACGGCGACAATTATCGCGGCGGCTTTTACATTGATTTTAGAGTGAACGCTTTGGCTTGAAATTCCGGCGGAATACGCGTCAAGGTAAGTCGTTGTCACGGTGGAAAGAACAACAATCACAAGGCCTGCCGCGCCTAAGCCGGACTTTAGCATCACAAGGTCAATCGCGCTCTCGCCGGAAAAAATCGCGGCGCCCATTCCGATAGCGTACATCCAAACGCTGACCAAAAAATAAACCGCGGCTCCCGCCAATGAAACGGCGATCGGCCGGTCGGCGTCCTTTGTGTAGTCGCTGATTACAGGAAGCCAAGAAAGCGGCATCGCGACAGAAAGCTCGACCGCGGCTCCAAAGGAAAGCGCCTGGTCCGCCGCGCCGCCCGACAATGCAGCGCCAAGAGCGTTGTCCGCGCCGCCGCCAAAAAGACCGGAAAAAATTTTCACGCACATAAAAATCGTAAGGCCAAAAAGCGCGACGGCCGCGGCAAAGTTAAGCTTGTCCAAATTGCGCGCCCTGGCTAAAATCCAAACGACAATCAAAATGCCAATCGCAAGGGCTGCGAACTTTGAATAATCCTTGGCGCCGTCAATGATTGTGTTGGCGCAAAGGGAGCCGTCGTAAATCATTATTCCCGTCCAGCCCAAAAGCTGCGCCGCGTTCAAAAGGCCAAAAAATTTTGGGCCAAATTTTCCAAACGACAAAGCGGTCGTCTGCATGGCGGCCATCTTTTTCTTGGCTCCAATAACGCCGGTTAAAAACAAAAGCGCGCAGCCAATCGCGTGTCCTATCACAATCGCCGCCAAGCCTTTTGCAAAGCCCAGCGGCGCGAAATACGTTCCGGTAATAATTTCGGCGATCGAAACCCCGGCTCCAAACCAAATCAACGAACTAGAAAAAACTGTCATATTAACTCCAAATTATTGCGCCGCTAAAGCAAACGCGTGGTTCATAGGACCGGAACCCTTTCCCAAATCAAGCATGGCGGCGAGCGCGCCTGTCAGATAGTTTTTGGCCGACTGGACGGACTCGACTAAACTTTTGCCCTTGGCCAAATTGCTGGCAATCGCGCTCGAAAGGGTGCAGCCGGTTCCGTGCGTGTTGGGATTGTCGATTCGCTTTCCATTAATCCATCGTCCCATGCGCTCGCCGCCGCAAATGTTGCCGAAAAGATAATCGTTGGCGTCGTTAAGGCTGTGGCCGCCTTTAAGCAAAACCGCCGTGCCAAACTGATTGAAAATGTCTTGGGCAGCGGCTTCCATATCGGCCGGGCTGTGGATAGCCTTTCCGCAAAGGACTTCCGCTTCGGGAATGTTAGGCGTTATCACTGTCGCAAGAGGCAACAAGCGCTCCTTTAAAGTTAAAATAGCGTCATCGCTAATCAGCTTTGCGCCGCTTGTGGCCACCATCACCGGGTCAACGACGACGTTCCTAAAATTAAATTGCTTGATTGAGTCCGCGATTGCAGTAATGAGCGCGGAAGAAGAAACCATTCCAACCTTCACCGCGTCCGGAAAAATGTCCGTGGCGACGGCGGCTATTTGCGCCTTTAAAAAGTCCGGCGAGACTTCCATAATGTCTGTTACGCCGGTCGTGTTCTGGGCGGTCAAGGCTGTGACAGCGCTCATAGCGTAAACGCCGTTTGCCGTCATCGTCTTGATGTCCGCTTGAATGCCGGCGCCTCCGCTGGAATCGCTTCCAGCGATCGTTAAAGCAGTTTTCATAATTTAGCTCCTTATGATACCGCTGTCCGCGCGCGTCAGTTGACAAGCGCGGATGTTGCGGCTTATGCGGCGCTCTAGCATTGTTGTCTTGCAAACAATTGTCGCGCCGCTAATTCTGCTTTATGCCAAGTGGTGCCCCCAAGGCATTTTATTTTTTCGCCGCCTTTTGGTCTTTCAAAGATCCGCGGCTTTCTCCGCTAATTTTTTTGTAGCGGCGCGAATGTCGTCGTTTGCAAAAATCGCGCTTATGACGCTCACCCCCGCGATTCCGCTCCCCTTAAGCTGATGGACATTGCCCGCGTTGATTCCGCCGATGGCAACGACAGGAATTTTCACCGCCTGGCAAATCGCCTTTAGCGTCTCTATCGGAACGCTTTCCGCGTCGGCCTTGCTTCCGGTGGCAAAGACCGCTCCAACGCCAAGATAGTCGGCGCCTTGTTTTTCCGCCAAGACCGCTTGCTCAACGGTCTGCGCGCTTACCCCGATAATGCTGTCAGGCCCTAAAAGGCGGCGCGCCTCTAGGCAAGCCATGTCGGATTGGCCGACGTGAACTCCGTCCGCGCCGACTTCCTTTGCTATCATTACATTGTCGTTGACCACAAAGGGAACGCCGCGCTCGGCGCAAAGTTTTTTTAGCGCGCGGGCTTCGTTCAAAAAGGCGGCCTCGTCCACATCAAGCTCCGCT
>CADBBB010000116.1 GCA_902792795.1 uncultured Spirochaetaceae bacterium
CTACACGACAAAGGCAAACGGAACCGGCCTTGGCCTTCCGATGGTTTACAAGATTGTCAAGGAATTTTCCGGCGACATACAAGTTGAGTCAAAGGAAGGCGAGGGAAGCGCCTTTGTCATAACGCTTCCTGTTCCGCAAACCGACAAGCGGCTTTTGGAGGCCAAATGAAATTCACCATACTTGTAATTGACGACGAAAAAAATATACGCGAAGGCTTGGGCGCCGCCTTTGAGCTGGAAGGCTACCAAGTCCGCCTCGCCGCGAGCGGAAAAGAAGGCTTGGAGCAGGTGGCAAAGGGCGACATAGATTTGGTTGTCACCGACTTGCGCATGGACGGAATAAGCGGCGAGGAGGTTTTGCGCCGCGTGACGACGCAAAATCCAGGCGTTCCGGTAATCGTGCTTACAGGCCACGGAAGCATTGACGCGGCGGTGGACGCGATGAGAAACGGCGCCTACGACTTTTTGACCAAGCCTCTAAACCTAGACCAACTTTCCATGATAGTCAAGCGCGCCCTCCAAGGCCGCGAGCTTTCGCTCCAGCACAAGGAGCTTAAGGCGCAAGTCGGCCAGTCCAAGGCTCTTGAGGGAATGATTGGAAAAAGCGCCGCGATGCAAAAAATCGCCGAGCTCATAAAGAAAGTGGCGCCCTCAAAGGCGACGGTTTTGATTACCGGAGAAAGCGGCGTCGGTAAGGAAGTCGTAGCCGACGCGATTCACGCGCTTTCGCCGCGCAAGGACCACGAGTGCGTAAAGGCCCATTGCGCCGCGCTTAGCGAATCACTTTTGGAGTCGGAATTGTTCGGCCACGAAAAGGGCGCCTACACGGGAGCCGACCAAATGGTAAAGGGCCGCTTTGAGCTTGCCCACAATTCCACGATATTCCTTGACGAAATCGGCGAGATAAACCCCGCCACGCAGGTCAAGCTTTTGCGCGTCTTGCAGGAAAAAAAGTTTGAGCGCGTGGGCGGAAGCCAAACGATAGAGGTTGACGCGCGCGTCATCGCCGCCACAAACCGCAACTTGGAGGAAATGGTCAAAAGCGGAAAATTCCGCGAAGACCTTTTTTACCGCCTCAACGTCGTGCGCATAGAAGTTCCGCCGCTCAGGGAAAGAAAGGACGACATTCCGCTTTTAATCGCGCATTTCTTGAAGGAGTTTGAAGGCGAGGCGGCGGATCTTGGAAAGACCATAACGGGCGTGGACAACCGAGCCCGCAGCGCCCTCTACAAGTACGACTGGCCGGGAAACATCCGCGAGCTGAGGAATTGCATCGAAAGCGCGGTGGTCATGTGTTCGGGCGGCGAAATTACCTTGGACGACCTTCCGCCGACGATTAGGGGAGCGACGGCCGCCGAAAACATCGTTATTCCAGCGGGCGCCACGCTTGACGAGGCCGAGCGCATTGTCATCGAACAAACGCTCGCCGCCAACAAGGGCAACAAAAGCAAAACGGCCGACGCGCTAGGCATCGGCCGCAAAACGCTTCAAAGAAAATTAGGAATCGAAGAAGGCTCCAACTAGGCGCGAGCCCTTTGCGAGCGCCGTAGTTGGAAAATCCGCTCGAACAACCGATTAAGGTCTTTCGTTCGTAGGCACGAGCGGTTTAGATAATGGTGCCGGCTGGGATTACCGCGTTCTTGCGAATGACGATGATTCCGTCGGCGCTGTAGAAGAGGCCGTGGTCGCCGTCCTCGTACTTTTTGCCGGAAACGTTGATCTGGCAGTTTTCGCCGATGCGCGCGTTCTTGTCGATGATCGTCTTTTCGATGTGGCAGTGCTTTCCGATTCCGATGTTGGGAAGGCCCGCCTTCTTGTTGCTTTCTTTTTCTTCGGCCGATTCATAGTAGTCGGCTCCCATGATGATGGCGCCTTTGAGAATCGTTCCGGCCTCGACGATTGAGCGGACTCCGATTACAGACTTTGTGACCATAGAGTCTGTGATGATGCAGCCGTCGCTTGTAAGGGAGGCCGTGATGTCCGCGTGGTTCATTTTGCAAGGCGGAAGGTTTCTGGCGTGGGTGTAAATGGGCTGCGCCTCGTCAAAGAGGTTGAACTTGGGCTCGGGATTTGTGAGGTCGAGCGTGGCCTCGTAGAAGCTTCTGATCGTTCCGATGTCTTCCCAATAGCCGTCAAAGACGTAAGAGTTGATTTTCTTGTTCTTTATGGCCATCGGAATGATTTCCTTTCCAAAGTCGGTCTTGTCGTTGTCCAAGACTTCTTCCATCGTGGCGGCGTTGAAAATGTAAATGCCCATGCTGGCAAGGTATTCTTTTTCTGGGGCCAAGTCGGGGTTGCGCGCGGCGGCGGGAATCTTCCAGTCGTCGATGTTAAGGTCCGGCTTTGGCTTTTCCATAAATTCCGTGATGCGGTTCTTGTCGTCAATTTTCATGATTCCAAAGCCGGAAGCGTCGCGGCGGTTTACGGCTGTGGTGGCGATTGTCACGTCCGCGCCACTGGCGACGTGGGCGTTGAAGAAGGCCTGCAAGTCCATGTGGTAGAGCTGGTCGCCCGACAAAATGATGTAGTGGCTTGGGTTCTGCGCCTTAAAGTGGATGAAGTTCTTGCGCACCGAGTCCGCCGTTCCTTCGTACCAGCCGGAATGCTCCAAAGTCTGTTCCGCCGCCAAAATTTCTACAAAGCCGCGCGAAAAGCGGTCAAAGTTGTAGGAATTGGTGATGTGCATGTGGAGCGAGGCCGAGTTGAACTGGGTCAAAAGGTAAATTTTCCTAAAGCCGGAATTGATGCAGTTTGAAAGCGGGATGTCTACGATTCTGTATTTTCCGCCGAACGAAACCGCCGGCTTTGAGCGGTCTTTTGTGAGCGGGTAGAGGCGGGTTCCCTTTCCGCCTCCCAAAATAAGGGCCAAAACGCGAGATGTGTCAACCTTGTTGGACATTTTTTCCTCCGAAAAATTAATGAATTTCAATGTTTTTCTATAAAATATATTAACATTATAAACCCATTTTTTTAATAACGCAAGGAAATTCGTTAAAAAGTTGACAAAATCCGCTTTGGGGCGTTATAATATGTTGTTAGAAGAAAAATGGATTCATCGTGCGCGATAATTGTTCCGGACGCCGACATTCTCAGCAAGCTGTGCGGAACAAATGACAGCAATTTAAAACTCATCGAAGAAAGCTTGGGCGTTCAAGTTTACGCGCGGGGAAACGAGCTCAGCGTGGAAGACCAAGACCCCGACATTCAGCGCCGATTTAAATTCATCGTTGACAGAATCATAGACGAAATAGAGGACGGCGCGGCCGCTTCCGCAGACGCGGTGGCTTCCATTTTGAACGTGAACGTCCGCGCGGGAATGGATTCAACAAACATAGTCGTTCCTGGCGGCGTCCGGCGCGTTTATCCCAAGACCCAAAACCAAGCGGACTACATAGCGCTCATGCGCCAACGCGACCTTGTTTTGTGCGAAGGCCCCGCCGGAAGCGGAAAAACATTCTTGGCCATAGCTGAGGCGCTGCGCCTTGTGCTGTCCAAACAGTACCGGGGAATCGTCCTTACGCGCCCGGTGGTGGAGGCTGGGGAAAGCCTTGGATTTTTGCCCGGCGACCTTGAGCAAAAGACCGCGCCGTATCTCCGCCCCCTCTACGATTCCATGGAAATGATTCTTCCCCGCGAATCTGTGGCCCGCTTGGCCGAAAGCCATATAATAGAAACCGCTCCCTTGGCCTACATGCGGGGGCGGACTTTTTGCGACAAAATACTTATCCTTGACGAAGCCCAGAACACAAGCCAGGAGCAGATGAAAATGTTCTTGACCAGGATGGGAAGCGGCTCCAAGGTTTTCATAACCGGCGACTTGACCCAAGTGGACTTGCCGGGCAAAGTCAAGAGCGGATTTTCGCAGGCGCTCGCCGTCCTTTCTCGCGTTCCTGAAATTGGAATAATGCGGATGACCGGCCAGGACGTTTCGCGCAATCCCCTCGTAAAAAAAATTGTGAAGGCGTACGAAAATGACCCAATCAAAAACTGAACTGGCGGGCTCAAAGCCCAAGAGCGCCCTTAGGGCTGCCGTCCAAAAACATATTCCCCGCTTGATAACCGCGTCGCTTGCCTTTGCCGCCGTCGCCGTCTTGGCTTTTTTCAACGTGAGCAGAAAGACGACCGTGGCTTCCTTCGCGCTTGACGAGTACGAGATAGGGCAGGTGGCGGACCGAACTATTGTCGCCGACAGGACCCTTCCGGGAACGATGGAATATCCCACCGTCGTCCAAAAGGGCGAAAAGGTCATCCGCAAGGGCTTTGTCATTTCCGAGGAAGCTTACCGCAAGCTTGAGAAGATGGCCAATGTCCACGAATACATTGACTACAGGGCCTACGCCGACGCGCTCATTTACTGCGCGGTTTTGATTGTCCTTTGGTTCTTCTTGTTCTCAAAGACGCTCATAGGCCGCGCCCCCACGTTGAAGGAAAATGTCGTCCAAGTGATTTTCTTCTTGGCTTCCTACGCCTGCGTCGTGTTCGCGCAAAAGTTTTCCGTCGCGCAAAGCTCTCCCTACGCGCTTTGCATTTTCATACCCAACGAGCTTTTTGTTTTCTTGATCGTTATTTTGTTTGGCGAAAAGCAGGCCGTCTTCTTCGCTTTGGTCACGGCGCTTGGAATTTTCAACGCCTCCGACTTTAGCCTTCCGCTTTTCTTGTATTCGCTTACGACCGGCTTTGTTTCCTGCAGAATTGTCCGCAAGCTGGAGAACAGAATACAAATGGTTTTCGTGGCGCTCATCACCGCCATGATGAACGTCTTGGCCGCCTTTTTGCTCAAGGTCATCTTCAACGATTCCTTTGACGGAGCGGGAAGAATCGCCTTTGGACTAGCCATAAGCGGCTTCTTTAGCGGAATCTTGGTCTTGGGCCTTGTCACTCCGCTTGAGCAAATCTTGAACACGGCCTCGGTGTTCCGCTTGATAGACCTCAGCGACTTGAACAATCCGATGATGCGCAAAATGCTTTTGACGGCCAGCGGAACTTACAACCATTCCTTGATGGTGGCGCAGCTGGCGGAGAACGCCTGCAAGGCCATCGGCGCCAATTCCCTCATGGCCCGCGTCGGCGCCTATTACCATGACGTCGGAAAAATCGAGCAAAGCGAATACTTTGTTGAAAACCAAAGCGGACAGAACAAGCACGACGAAATAAATCCCAACCTTTCCGTTTCGATAATCAGAAGCCATGTAAAGAAGGGCGTCGAGACTGCAACCGCCTTGCGCCTTCCGCGCCAAGTCATCGACATAATCAGCGAGCACCACGGAAACGGCGTCATGCAGTATTTTTACCAAGAGGCGCTCAAGACAAATCCGGACGCAAAGGCCGAGGACTTCTCTTACTTTGGAAATCCGCCCACAAGCCGGGAAAGCGGCGTGGTCATGCTGGCCGACACCGTCGAGGCCGCCTGCCGCACCTTGGACAAGCCCACGGTTCCCCGCTTGGAAAAATTCATCCACACCTTGATAGAAGCCAAGATGCAGGCCGGCCAGCTCAAGAACTGCGCGCTGACTTTCGCCGAGCTTACCAAGGTTCAGGAAACCTTTGTGTCGATTTTGGCCGGCTACTACCACAGCCGCATCGAGTATCCCGACCAAAAGGATCCCGACGCTCCCGACAAGGAAAAAGAAAAGGAAGCCAAGGGCTCCAAAAAATCCAAGTCCGAAGGAAAAGCCGATGGCAAATAGGTTTTTGCTTTCGGCGGAAGGCATAGACGAGCCGGAATGGATGGCCCGCGCCGAGGCTTTTTTGCAAAAGGCCGCCGCCGCGATTGGCGTTGACGGCGAGGAAGTTTCGGCGGTCTTTTGCGGCGACAAAATGATTGGGGAGCTCAACAAAAATTACCGTAACATCGACGCTCCCACCGATGTTCTCTCTTTTGAGAAC
>CADBBB010000117.1:0-3923 GCA_902792795.1 uncultured Spirochaetaceae bacterium
CCTTGTTTGTAAAGCTCAACGCATCTAAGCTTGAACTCCAATGTGTAGCGCATAAAAATACCCCTTTTACTTTTGTCCAGTAAAAGGGGTACATATCAATCGGGGCGGCCCTTTTTGTTTTGCCAACAATCCGCGAGTTTTTCCGCTTTGCGGAAAAACTCGTTGAGAAAAACTGAGGCTACTCAGTTTTTCTCGGCTTTCCAACCATTGTCCAGCAGACAATCATCGCAACAATGTAAAGCGCGATTGTGACGTAAAGGACGTTTTGGTAGCCGACCGGGTTCACCTTGACGGCGCGGCCGTCGGCCAAAACATTTTCGGTAAACTCGCCTGTGTGGCGCACGATCCAGCTGGCCATTTGGTTTCCGGTCAAGCCGGCGATGGCCCAGGCGCTAAGGCACATTCCGTGGACTGAAGAAATGCTCTTCATTCCAAAGTGGTCGCTGAGCAAAGTGGGAACGTTAGAAAATCCGCCGCCGTAGCCCGCGTTCACTACGATAAGAAGCGCGATGCACAAGGCCATGAGAATCGGCTCGGTTCCGTTTACGATGCCGCGAGTTGCGATGATGATTCCTGTGAACAAAATTGAAAGCGCGAAAATCCACTTGTAGATTGTGTTGCGGTCTTTGAGGCCGTCGGCTGCGGCGCTAAAGCCCAAGCGTCCGGCGGCGTTGGCGATGGCCGTTACCGTTCCGATGGCGCTGATTGTCATAAAGCCAAGGCCCGTTGTTTGCAAAATCGGCTTTTCCTGCGAGATGAGAGCCAAGCCGCAAGCGATGTTGATGTAGAACATGATCCAAATGCCAAGGAACTCGCGGTTTGAAAAGCAAGTCTTGAAGTTTGAGCCGAACTTTTTGAGAAACTCGCCGACCGTTTGCTTGTCGTGGGCTTCCACCCAGCCGGCCGGCTTTTTAAGAAGCAAGTGGCCGATGAACATCATCACGCAGTAAACTCCGCCCATAATCATGAACATATAGGCCGGGTTGTCGTCGCATCTGGCGACAATCGCTTGCATGATCGGAGTTGCGATTGCCTTGGCCGCTCCAAAGCCCGCGACCGCCAATCCGGTGGCCAAGCCTTTTTTGTCCTTGAACCAAAGCATCAAGGTTTTTACGGGCGAAAGGTAGCCAGTTCCCAAACCGATTCCCATAATAACGCCGTAGCAAATCAAAACGCCGGGCAGCGACTTGGCCAAAATGCTGGCTCCCGTTCCAACCATTCCGACTGTAAAGAAAATCGTCGCGATCAAAGAGCTTTTGTGAATGTCCTTTTCTACAAAGTCGCCCAAAAAGGCGGCCGACATTCCCAAGAAGAAAATCGCCAAAGAAAAGGCCCACTCTACGTGGCTTTTGGGACTGCCGATGTAAGCGGCAACTTCTTGGCTAAAAACAGACCAACAGTAAACTGTTCCGATTGAACAGTGCAAGAGCAGCGCGGGAATGGCTCCGCGCAACCATTTGTTTTCAGGTAAATTCATAATATACTATTTTAACATGGAAGGGCGGAATTTTCAAGGGGAAACCTTTTGTTTGCTTTTATGGGGCGCGTTTCCCTATCCCCCCCCGCGCAAAAAATCCTTGAATTTTTTGGAAAAGCGCGCTACAATTATTGGCAAAATAAAGTTTTGCGAGGTGATTTATGAAAAGCAAATTCTTTTTGAGCGCCGTGTTGGGCGCGCTTGCCGCGGCTTTTGTTCTGCCTCTTTTTTCTTGCTCCAACGCGTCCAATGACGTTGGCTCAGGTCTGGTTTCTTTTTATGTGGACAAGGCGCTGGTGAATAAGGCCGCCAAGCTTTCCGCCAATGTTTCAAAAGACCCGACGAACGACCCTGTGGAAGAGGAAGAGTTCGAGCGAAAGTTCCGCTTTGAAGTTACGCTTGAGGGCGAATACAGCGAGACAAAGACCGCCTATGCGTCTTTCAAAGAAGAGCCCTATACGGAAGATCCAACTGGCGACGAGCCGTATCAAGAGGAACAAAACTATAACTTTGACTCTTTTTCAATCGACTTTGACGTTCCCGTGGGAAAAGTTGTCTGGGCAAAAATCAAGATTTATGAGGAATCTGAACAGGAGCGGGACGAGCCGGTGAATGAGAGGCGCGAGCCCCTGTTGTATGGAAAATCCCAAAGTTTAAAAGTGTCCAGCGGAACAAACCTCTTGTCTGTGGGCGCGTATTCTTATCGGACGTATGTTCCGTATAAGTTTACGATTCAATTTGACCAAGAGCCGGACTTTTCAACTTGCAGCTTTAACCGTATTTGCGCGGTTGACCCAGCCTCCAAGTTTGTGGCGAAGCTAAAGGCGGCCAAAGACGACGTGGACCGTTACGAGGCTTGCAACCAATTTGAGGAAAAGTATAGCGAAGACTGCTGGCTTGGAGAAATGAATTTGAATTATGACGCCGAACTGTCTTATTCCGCCGACGGAAAAACCGTAACGGCGGACGGCGATATGTGGATGTATGTGTCGGAAGACGACCCCGCCTCAAGGGCTGCGACGGCGCTCTTTGTCCTGATTTGCCAAAACTATTCTGGCAAGACAAAGTATTACGGAATGGCAAGCTCCGCCGTCACTCCGATGAAAAAGCCGCAGAACATGGCCTCGTTCAGCGCTCAAAAATTGATTGTTGTTGACACTAAATACGCGCTGTATAACGGCACTTCTGACTATGCAATTAATTATTATCTTAAGGACAGTCCCGACGAAGTTTTGGGAGACCGAAGCTTTTTCTCTGTTGGAACAAGCGATGATATGTCGCCATATGAAATTCAACAATCATTCTGCTTTGACGCTGATGGAAATTTCTACACGCTTTCGGTCCAGCCTGACGGGGGGGATGTTTACATTTATTCTACCAATACAACCGTGAATGGATATGTTTGCAAGGATACCAGTGAGAATCGAATGCCCTTTAGCTCAATTTCCTGCGACCTAAGAAACAATGAGTTGTTCGCTCTAAAATACGACGGCGGCTCCGATTATATCCTTTACGGAACAGGAGATTTTATTAGGACTGGAACAAACGAGCTAAACGCCTATGCCTTGCAAATGGATCCTTCCGTTCCTGTTGCTGAATTTTCTTTGTATAGAGACTTCTTTGCGATTTATGACAATACTGCTTATTTTATCATCAGCACAGGAAGCGATTATTATCTGTATAAGGCAAACCTTAATAACGCGTCGTCAAGTTCAGTTATTTTGGAAAAGGTTATGGATATTTCACTTCCAAGCGGGGTGGGATACGTCAACTTTACGGACATGCTTTATCAAAACGGCGCTATTTATATTTTAGGAAGAAGTCAAGATTTAGGCAGTGACTCAAGCGGCGAAGGTTACCAAGTTATTTTTGGTCCTAGCGGTTCAATAACAAGCCGCGGCTTTTTGATAAAATATGACATTGACAAAGGCTCTACAAAGACCGTGGGATGGACAGACACGTCTTTGACAGCCGCAAGCAGCAAATTTTACGCTTGTAATTCTCAAGATGAATATGGCGCTTTTTGCACAGTTCAAAATTATAAAAGAGAAAACTTCTTTACTTATAATGTTTCTGCGGACAAGTTGCCTGCAATTTACGCTCCGTCCTCCAATTCAAAAGCTTTTTACGGCCCGCGACGCTTTATTGCCATAAAGCCTAAAAAGCTCGTAATTGCTGACGACGGCATGGCCTTTTATACTGACAAAACAAGCGGCGCGTTTTGTTGCAAAAACGCCAACCGCGTCGTCACGGTTGACTTGGAGAATTTCGCTATTTCTTCAAGCGATTCCACAACGGCGTTTTTTGACGGCCAAGAGACGTTTGGAGTGTATTCAAACAATTATGTAAACGAGGCATATACGGTTAGTTCATGTCTGTATTATGGTTGGTACAATTCCGGCTCCGATGAGTTCGAATGGTATGGCCCTGCTGAGTCTGGCTCCAC
>CADBBB010000117.1:3969-9622 GCA_902792795.1 uncultured Spirochaetaceae bacterium
TACGACACCGAGCCTTATTTGGAGCGGTGCCTGCGTTCGGCGGCGGCGCAGGACTTTGACAATTTTGAAATTGTCGTTGTCAGCGACGCAAGCCGAGGCAAGGACGGACGCGGGCGGAGCGCAAGAAAAATTGTAAAGGCTGTTCAAAAAGAATGTGACAAGGAACGCAAGCAAAAAGGACGCGCCCGCGTTCCCTTCAAGTTTGTCGAGCACAGCGAGAACCGGGGCTTGATAGAAGTCCGCCGTTCTTTGTGCTATGAAGCCTCCGGCCTTTACATGACCCAGCTTGACAGCGACGACGAGTTGGAGGCCGGAGCCTTGTCCGCGCTTTGGGCTGTCGCCCAGATTCCCGCGCCAAATGGCGAAAACTCCGAAAATCCGCAAACCTTTGACATTGTCCACGGAACTAGCGCGGCGGGCTCTTTTGACGCTGACGGCAATTTTAAGCCCGCAAACGAAAACCGTTTTGGCGCGATTTCTTATGAACAAATTTTTGGCCGCGACGTGTTCCGCCGATGGCTTATGGATAGCGCCTTTACCGCCAACACTTGGGGAAAGCTGATAAAGCGCTCGCTTTGGCTTGAGGCGTATGAAAACATTCCCTACACCGAATGCAACATGGCCGACGACGCGCTTTTGTTTTTCTTTTTGGCGCAAAAGGCCTCTTCCTACATCGGAATCCCGGACAAAGTATACCGCTACAGGCTGAACGTGGGCATGACCAGCGCGCGCAAAATTGACACCATGCGCAAGTGGCGCATGATTTGTTCCGCCGCAAGCGTCTTTACCGTCATTTCGCAATGGATTGAGGAGCAAGGCGCAAACGGCGCTAACGGCATCGCCAACACAAACGGCGGCTCCGTGCTTCTTCCCGACGAGGTGGAAAAAGTAAGGGCGATGGCGCGCGGCTACCTGGTCAACAATTTGCGCCAGTATTATGAAACCGTCGTTCCTCAATTGCGCGAACAGGCCTACGCCGAGCTTTGCGACTACTGGGGCGAAAGCTTTGTCAAAAAAGTTGACGCGGCGATAAAGGCGCAAGCCCAAGACAAGCGCGGATAGAAAGAATGCCCGCGCGCGGCTTAGTGAAGCAAGTGAAGTTTACTTCATTAACTTCACTTATACTTCGTTAAAAACTTCACTAACTTTACTATCTACTTCACTAAAAACTTCATTTTAAAGACCGTCTTGAAATAACGTCCCCGGGCGCTCTGTTGGGCGTTCGGCTTTTAAAAAAAGAAAAGAACATCGCTTCTATTATTCCGCGCCGTCGAAACGAAGTTATTTGCGCCGTCCTTGAAATGTGCCGCTATATGGAATCAAAAGGTTCCGGCTTTGATAAAATAGAACAGGATTACGCTGGCAAAGGAATTGGCTTTGAGCCTTATATTTCCGCAGACAGCTCTTCGTTTACACTCACGCTTCCCAATCTTGCTTTTAGGGATGGAGTTCTTGGCGAGGATTGTGTTCCAGCGATTCGGGCAAGCGTTGTCCTTGACGGCAAGAACGATGAAAAGACGCTTTCGTTTTGTTATGGCAAGAAGCGGACGGCAAAAGAAATAGCTGAATATCTTGGAATAAGGCCTTCAACATATTTTAGAAAAGAAGTTTTGGAGCCGCTTGTCAAAAAAGGCTTGTTGCTGACGGACAACGCTTCTCGCGGCGCGTCTTTTATCGCCAATGAGGATAAGGTTTTTTTTTGAATGAATAATTTGAAGGCCGCCCGTGGTGGTCGAGAAGATTTGCCGCGGCCATAGTTTACCAAGAGGCGCGTTTGCGCTACAATTGTCGGCATGATTAAAATTCTCAAAGCATCCGAGTTGGAAGAAAGTTTTTTTGAGGGCCGCGACTTTGGCGAGTCCATAGAAGTGGTCAAGGACGTTTTGCGCGACGTGAAGAATTTGGGCGACAAGGCGCTGTCCGATTATGGCGCCAAGTTTGACGTTTCCGCCCCCGCGCATTTTGAGATTCCGCAAAACGAGCTTAAGGCCGCAGCCGAAAAAATGAAGCATGAAAATCCCGGCCTTTACGAATCCCTTTGCTATTCGCGCGACTTGGCAAAAAAATTCGCCGAACGCCAGCGCCAGTCTTTTGACGAATTTGAAATTGAGCTTGCCCCCGGACTTTTTACCGGGCAAAAAAACATTCCGGTTGACCGCGCGGGCGTTTATGTTCCGGCCGGCCGCTTTCCGCTTTTGTCAACCGTAATCATGACCGTAGTTCCGGCAAAGGCGGCGGGAGTCGGCCAAGTGGTTATGTGCACTCCGCCTCGCGTGCACCCGGACGACTTGGACGACGCCAAGGAGCAGGGAACTGGAATTCCCGGAAAGCCCTTTGTTGGAGGCCGCCCTTACGCCGACGAGGGAATCATGGCCGCCGCCTTTATTTGCGGGGCCGACAAAGTTTACGCTTGCGGCGGCGCGCAGGCGATTGGCGCGATGGCTTTTGGAACGGAATCAATTCCCAAGGCTGACGTTGTGGTAGGACCTGGAAACAAATTTGTGGCGGAAGCCAAGCGTCTTATTTACGGAACTGTGGGCATCGACATGCTCGCAGGCCCCACCGAAGTTTTTGCCATCGCCGACGACAGCGCCAACCCCAAATGGCTTGCCGCCGACTTATTGGCGCAGGCCGAGCACGACATTGTGGCCCAGCCCATTCTTGCCACCGACAGCGAGGAAATCGCAAAGGCCGTTCAAGAGGAAATCGAAGAGCAGCTTAAGGATTTGCCCACCGCGCAAACTGCAAGGCAGAGCGTCGACACCTTTGGAAAAATAATCGTGGCTTCCTCTATAGAAGAAGCGTGCGAAATCGCCAACAGAAAAGCGCCGGAACACTTGGAGCTTGCGATGGACGCTGGTGAAAAATTGGAGGCCGCCAAAAAGTTGGTCCACAATTACGGCTCGCTTTTTATCGGCCACGGCTCGGCGGAAGTTTTTGGCGACTACGCTGCCGGCTTGAACCACACGCTTCCCACAAGCGGCTCGGCGCGCTTTACTGGCGGCCTGAGCGTCCGCGCTTTTATAAAAACTGTAACGACTCTTAGAACGATAGAGGGAAAGGAAGGCGTTTTGGCCAGCGCCAAGGCCGCCGGCATTTTGGGCGACGCGGAAGGTTTGGCCGCCCACGCGCGCGCGGCAAGGATTAGGATATGCTGAAAATTTATAAATTGGGCGAAGAAGTTTTGCGCCAAAAATCCGTTTCGATAAAGGACGAGGAAATCAACGACGAGCTTCGCGCTCTTGCGCAAGAAATGTTTGAGACGATGGAAAACGCAAACGGCGTGGGCCTCGCTTGTCCGCAAATCGGAAAGAACATCCGAATGTTCGTGGCCATGGCGGACGACGACGTCAGGCGCGTTTTTATCAATCCGCAAATCGTCGCCACTTCCGACGACTCCGTTCCCTACGAGGAAGGCTGCCTTAGCGTTCCGCAAGTTTACGAAAACATCATGCGTCCGTCAAAAGTGACGGTGCAGGCGCAAGACCAAAACGGAAAAAAATTCACGCTTGAGGCGGAAGGACTTTTGGCGCGCATAATCCAGCACGAAAACGACCATCTTGACGGCGTGATTTTCATCGACCGCGGCGACGAGGAATTCGCAAAGAAAACTGCGGAACAGTTTGCAAAGAGGGCGGAACGCGCCGCTCAAAAGGCCGCCGAAAAGGAAGCCAAGGCAAAAAAAATCGCCGCCAAGATCGCCGCAAAAAAAGCGGCCAAGGAAGCCAAGAAAAACAATGCTTAAAATTTTATACGCCGGAAGCCCGGCTCCCGCCGCGACAACTTTGCGCCTCTTGCTTGACAATTGCTCGCAAGCTAAAGAAGCGGGCGCGAGCGGAGAGGCCTTGCAAGTCCAAGAAGGCGGCCGCTTGTACCAAATCGCGGGCGTGTTGACAAATCCGCCAAGCGCCAAGGGCAGGCACAAGGAGCTTGTTCCGACCGACGTAGGCGCTTTGGCGGCCGAGCGCGGCATTCCGGTTTTTTGCCCGCAAAAGCTGGACGCGGCCGCCCGCCAAGAAATCGCCGCCCAAGGCTTTGACGCGCTTGTATGCTTTGCCTACGGAAAAATTTTCGGGCCAAAATTTTTGTCACTCTTTAAGGCCGGCGGCGTGAACGTCCATCCGTCGCTTTTGCCCAAGTACCGGGGCGCCACTCCCGTTCCCGCGGCGATTTTAAATTGCGACGCGGAGACCGGCGTCACTGTCCAAACATTGGCGCTTGGCATGGACGAAGGCGAAATTTTGGCGCAAGAAAAAATCGCGCTTGACGGAACGGAAACAACCGACAGCCTTTTGGACAAGAGCGCGCAAATCGCCGCCGCTTTGTTGGAAGGCCTTTTGGACAAGGCCGCCCAGAATCCCAGCGCGGAAATCTTGAAAAAAGGCAAGACTCAAGAAGGCGAGCCCAGCTACACCAAGACAATCAGCAAGGACGACGCCCTTATAAATTGGAACGACAGCGCCGTAAAAATCGCGGCGGCAATCCGCGCCTACACAAGCGAGCCTGGCGCCTGGACAAGAATCGGCGCAGAGTCTGGCGAAACGCTAAAGATTTTGAAGGCCGCGCCTCTTGGCCTTGATAACGATAACGGTTCGCAAGCCCAAGAAGCCGCGCCTTCTAGTCAGTCAGGCGTTTCGGTTTTGTCCGCGTCTTCCGGCCAACCCGCCGTTCCCGGAACCGTGGCGGCCTTTGACAAAAAGCGCGGCATTCTCATAAAGTGCGGCGACGGCCTTTTATGCGTTACCGAGCTCCAGCGCCAGCAAAAAAAAACGATGGGCTATAAAGACTTTATGAACGGCGCCCGCGACTTTGTGGGAACGCGGCTTTTTTAGGCCGCTCGTGTTCTTGGTTGCAAGACCGCAATCTTTGTTTCGAGCGGTTTCACCGCGTCTTCCAGACGCTGCCTTGTCCTTGCAACAATTCCCCATTTCTGCTAAAATTACTTCACCCTTATGGAGCGAAATATGGACATAAAAAATAAAATAAAGAACGCCGGAATCTCATTGAACGAGATGGAGGCGGACTTGCAAAAGAGCGCGCCGGCGTTCATTTCTTATACAATCGCGGCGTTTGTGTTGATGTTTCTTGCGGCGCTGGCGGTTTTCTTTTTTGCCAACAAGGGCTACGAGCAGGTTTTGGTGCCGGATGTGACGGGAAAATCTTTGACCCGCGCCTTGCTAGAAATGCAGGAAAAGGAATTGTATCCAAAATTGCAGCTGCGCTACAGCGACCTTCCGGGACAGGCGGGCCAAGTGCTTTCGCAAAATCCCCGCGCTGGAAGCATCGTCAAGGCCGGCCGGCGCGTCACGCTCGTCGTCAGCCGAGGCGTGATGATTGACCACATCGGAAATTACGTGGGAACCAATCTCGACGCGTTAAAGAACAAGTTGGACGCGCTTTACGGCGGCGTGGACACTCCGCAAATTACTATAGCCAATCCAGTCTTTAAAATGGATTCCGCTCCGATTGGAACGATTTTGGAGCAGGAACCTGCTGAAGGAACTCCCATCACGCAGCCGGTTGAGTTGCAGCTCATCGTTTCCAGCGGCCCCACGCCGCCGCGAGTTTCCGTTGAAAATTACATTGGAAAGACCGTCGCGGAAATTTTGGAGGAGATGGGAAAAGTTCCCCTTTTGTTTGAATTTAAAAGCCA
>CADBBB010000118.1 GCA_902792795.1 uncultured Spirochaetaceae bacterium
TTGACGAGCCTTCCGTAGTTGCGGTTGAAAAAGGAACAAACCAAGTTGTGGCCGTAGGCGCGGAAGCCAAGCGCATGCTTTGGAAGACGCCCAACAACATCATCGCTACGCAGCCGCTCGCCGACGGCGTCATCGCAGACATCGACAGCTGCGAAAAAATGATCAAATACTTCATCTCAAAAATAATTCCCAAGCACCGCTTTTTCACTTCCACAAGAATGAAAATCGGCATTCCGTCTTGCATCACCGAAGTTGAAAAGCGCGCCGTCATCGAAGCGGCGCTCAAGGCCGGCGCCCGCGAAGTTGAGGTAATCCCCGAAAGTTTGGCCGCGGCCATCGGAGCAAAAATTCCTATTTACGAGCCGGCCGGCCACATGGTTTGCGACATCGGCGGCGGAACGGCGGAAATCTCCGTCATCTCATTGGGCGGCATGGTAATCACTTCGTCCATCCGCGTCGGCGGAAACAAATTTGACGAGGCGATTGTAAAGCACATCCAGCAAAAGTTTGGCCTGACGATCGGCCAGCAAACCGCCGAGCGCCTAAAGATAGAAATCGGAAACGCTTCCAGCGACCGCAACATAGAAAAGATGGAAATCAAGGGCGCCGACGCCAACAACGGCTTGCCCCGCCGCCTTGAAATAGACAGCGTTGAAGTCCGCGAGGCCCTCAAGGAGCCGGTCAACCGCATCGTCGAAGAAATCAAGACCACGCTCGGACACACGCCGCCGGAATTGGCCGCGGACATCATCGAGCGCGGAATTGTAATGACAGGCGGCGGCTCCATGCTCAAGGGACTTCCCAAGCTCATTTCAAAGGAAACCAACGTTCCCGTCATTTTGGTGGAAAAGCCGCTTGAATGCGTGGCGCTCGGAGCGGGCGAGGCGTTTGAGCTCTTTAAGGATATGTCTACCGACAGATCGATTTACGACAACTTGAACGTGTAAAAAATGCAAAAAAAGCCTTTTTTTGTTTTGCATTTTTCAGAATTTCTTCTCGCGTTTTTGCTGCTGATTTCCGGCGCGATGATGTCTTTTTCGTCGGGCGGCTTCATTCTGAATTTCAAGCAAATCGGCTTCAACATTTTTTCCACGGCGGAAAACGGAATAAACGCCGTCACAGGTTCCGTCAAAAACGCCTTTACCGCGGTAAGGGAATTGGCGGAGCTTAGAAAGCAATACAACATTCTTGCGGAAAAGCTCAAGGACTACGAATACATGCAGCGCGCCAATTCCGAAATACGCAAGGAAAACGCGCGCCTAAAGGAGCAGCTTGACTTTGCCCAAAGTTTGGCCGTAAAGAATTTTCCCGCCAACATAATTTCGCGCGGCGCCGACAACTTGTATTCCACGATTGTGATAAACAGGGGCTCACGCAACGGCATAAAGAAAAACATGCCGGTCATCGCGATTCAAAACGGCAGCATAGGTATTGTGGGCAAAGTCATAACGGTGGGCTACACTACGGCGCAAGTCATGCCGGTCTTTGACTACAACTCGGCCATCTCGGCCCGCGTCCAAAACACGCGCGACATAGGCCTTGTGACCGGCAACGGCTCCGATTCGCTTCCGCTAAAAATGGGCTACATAAAAAAACGCGTCATCGACGAGCTGCGCTTTGGCGACGTGATTGTCACCAGCGGCGAAAACGAAAACTATCCCGCCGACATACCGATAGGAACAATTTCCAACATTCAGGTTTTGGACTACGACACGTCGTTGGCCATCGAGCTTTCGCCGATAATCGATTTTTCGCGCCTTGAAACCGTTTTGGTCATCGACCAAAAGTCGCCCAACGACAGAAGCTCGGACGGCGGGGAGGGGAGCGGACAATGATAAAATCTTACCTTTCAAGCTTTTTGATTTTGCTCGTCTTTGTTTTGATTGAGACGGCGCTCTTGTCAAACATTTTCTTTTTGCCCGCGATTCCGGACTTTCTTTTGATTTGCGTTTTGTACTTTTCCATCAGGAACGGACAGGTCGCCGGAGAAATAACGGGCTTTGTCTCCGGCCTCTTGCTTGACTTTTTGAGCGGAAGCCCATTTGGCTTGAACAGCCTCATAAGAACGGCCATCGGATTTTTGGGCGGATACTTTCACCGCATGATGAACTACGAAAGTTTTTTTGTAAATTTCATCGCCGGCTTTTGCGCCACAATCGCGAAGGTTCTTTTGATTTACTTGGTCTCGCTTTTGTTCCCCAACTACGTCAATTCCTACCACATTTTTTCTTCGGTGTTCGCTTTGGAATTGGGAATGAACACGCTCCTTTGTCCGCTTGTGATAAAACTCTTAAAAAGCTTCGACTCATTCATCGTTCCGCCAAGAAGGGGAATTGACTGATGCCAAGAAACAAGTCGCTTGTCGTTTTTGTTTTTTTTGTCTTGGTCGCCTCGATTTGCGCGATATACACCTTGCGCCTTTTTAACATGCAAGTGGTTCACGGCGAAGTCTACCGCCGCGCGTCAAAGGTTGTTTCCACCCGCAACACTGTCATAACCGCCCAGCGCGGAGAAATCTACGACCGCAACAACAACGCCGCGATGGTCATCAACACCGACTCCTTCGCGGTGGAAGTGATTCCCGGTGAAATTCCGCGCGATTATTACGACACGGTTTTGTCAAAGCTGGCGGGATTTTTGTCCGTAAAGAAAAGCGACATAGACGCGATGATTCCGCAAAATGTCCGCCGTTCCTTCAACAAAATTACAGTAAAAACGAACGTTCCGTTTAAAACAATTTCCAACATAGCCGAAAACATAAACGACCTTCCCGGAGTGTCTTGGATTTCAAAGCCCATGAGAAACTACATCGAGACCGGCTCCTTCTCACACATCTTGGGCTACGTAGGCGACATAACCCGCGAGGAATACGCCTTGATGTACAACAAGGGATATTCTAGGGCCAGCGTTGTAGGAAAGACCGGAATCGAGCGCCAATACGACGACCTCTTGCAAGGAAAGGACGGCGTGGAACAGCGCACGGTGGACGTCCGCGGCCGCATTCTTTCCGAGGCGCCAAAAATCATCCCGCCTGTTTCCGGAAAAAAATTGGTATTGACAATCGACACTGAAATCCAAAAGCTTGCCGAAAAGGCTTTGGGAAACAGAATCGGCGCGATGATTGTCCTAAAGCCTTCGACCGGCGAAATTCTCGCGCTTGTTTCGTATCCCTATTACGACTCAAACTTGTTCAACTCCGAAAATGCGGCCGCCGAATACGCAAAGCTCACCGAAGACGAGCGCAACCCGCTTTTGAACCGAGCCGTCAACGCGCAGTATCCGCCCGCTTCCACTTTTAAAATCGTCATGACCGCCGCGCTCTTGAACGAAAAGGCGTTCTCTCCGCGAGAACGAATTGAATGCAAGGGCGAGGTTGAATACGGCGGCCGCGTCTACCACTGCTGGGTCCTCAAACCCGGCCACGGCTGGCTTGACCTCAAGAACGCGCTCGCCAAATCCTGCGACATTTACTTTTGGCAAGTTGGCCGCGAAAATTTAGGCGTTCAAAAAATCACTCAATACGCAAAGCTCTTTGGTTACGGAAAAAGCGCGGAAGTCGACCTTCCAAGCCAATCAAAGGGCTTTGTTCCTTCGCCGGAATGGAAGGAGCGCCGCTACCACGAGCGCTGGCTGGGCGGCGACACGATGGCTGTTTCAATCGGGCAGGGCTACACGACCGCCACGCCCCTGCAAGTCGCCAACGTGATGGCGATGGTGGCAAACGAAGGAAAGGTTTACAGGCCGCATTTGCTAAAGGAGGCGCGCGACCCTGTCACCGACGAAGTGATTCAAAGCGTTGAGCCGGAGGTTCTTTTTGAAACGGACTTTGAGCCGGCGCTGTGGAAGGAACTTCAGGACGACTTGCGCTGGACCGTCGTGGAAGGCTCGGCCAAGCATTCGCTCTTCAACAAGGTCGTGAAAATCGCGGCCAAAACCGGAACCGCCGAAGTCACCGGCTACAAGGACAGCTGGCACTCCTGGCTTTTGGCCTACGCGCCTTACGACGGTCCGATTGAGGACAGAATTGTCATAGCGACAATCGTTGAGGCGGCCAACAAGTATTCATGGTGGGCGCCATACGCCACAAACATAACGATGCAGGGAATATTCGCCCGCCAAAGCTACGAGGACGCCGTGGCGGCGCTGGGCTGGCAATATTTGGTAAAGCAAACCAACCAGGCGTCCAGCGATTCAAGAGAGTGACGCGATAGGGCAGGGAACCATGAAGATTAGGATATTTCAACTTATTGACTGGATAATGCTTCTTTGCGCGCTGCTTTTGGCGGCCACGGGAATTTGCTTCATTTATTCAAGCGCCATAAATCAACAGGGCCAGCTTGTCACAAACGAATACACAAAGCAAATAATATGGGTGGCGCTGGGATTGGCGCTCATGTTCGCGGCGGCCATTTACGACTACCGCGGATTTGAGCGCTACATTACAATTCTCTTTGGAGCGCTCATTTTTCTTTTGATTGTGACCCGCCTTTTTGGAAAGACGGTCAACGGAGCCAAAAGCTGGATTGGAATCGGCTCCTTTGGAATTCAGCCCGCCGAGTTTGGGAAAATAATTTACATACTTTTTATGGGCTGGTATTTTCACAAGACCGAAGAAATGAAGGAACGGAAGCGTTTTTTGGGAGCCCTGGCGCTGATGCTCTTTACGATGGGGCTGATATTGATTCAGCCCGACTTGGGAACGGCGAGCGTATACATTCCAATTTTTTTCTTCATGTGCTTCGCGGCGGGCGTTCCCTTGCGCTACATTTTTTTCTGCCTTTCATTTGGACTTCTCACAATTTTGGCCGCGATACTTCCTGTTTGGCAAGACCAAATCGCGCGGCACACTTACGCGATTCTAAGCATTTTGACTGTCAAAAAAATCCGCGTTTTGTTCACTGTCGGTTTTGGAGCCATTTCCGTAATAGGCCTTTTGGGAATGTTGTTTTTCAAGCGCAACAAGTACTATTACTGGATAACATTCGCCAGCGCGATTATTTTTGGCGCCCTTGTATGCTCCTTGGCCGTTACAAAAGTTCTTAAGCCCTACCAAATTCAGCGCCTGATAATCTTTCTTGATCCGTACACCGACAAACAAGGTTCCGGCTGGAACATCATCCAGTCCAAGACGGCCATCGGCGCGGGCGGCCTTTTTGGAAAAGGCTTTTTGCGCGGCACCCAGAGCCACCTACGCTTTTTGCCCGAACAGTCCACCGACTTCATATTCAGCATTTTGTCCGAGGAAGCCGGCTTTTGGGGCGGCCTCGGCGTGTTCATCCTTTATTTTATCCTTATGACAAGAATGATTTTA
>CADBBB010000119.1 GCA_902792795.1 uncultured Spirochaetaceae bacterium
TCAGCGGCCTTTCTGGAAGCGGAAAATCGTCGCTGGCCTTTGACACGCTTTTTGCCGAGGGCCAGCGGCGCTATATGGAAAGCCTTTCCAGCTACGCGCGCCAGTTCATGGGAACGATGGACAAGCCCGACGTTGACTTGATAGAAGGCCTTAGCCCCGCCATTTCCATCGAACAAAAAACAACGCACAACAACCCGCGTTCCACCGTGGGAACTGTGACCGAAATTTACGACTACTACCGCCTGCTCTTTGCCCGCATAGGAAAGGCGCACTGCCCAAACTGCGGCCGCGAGATTAAGGAACAGAGCGTTGACCAAATCATCGACACGATTTTGTCATGGAACCAAGGCGACAAGCTCACGATTTTGGCGCCCGTCGTTCGCGGAAAAAAAGGCGAGCACGCAAAAGTTTTTGAGGACGCAAAGAAGGCCGGCTTTGTCCGCGCCCGCGTGGACGGAATCATGGCCGACCTTGACGAGACGGTCAAGCTTGACAAGCAAAAGAAGCACACGATAGAAATGGTCGTTGACCGCATTGTCCTAAAGGAAGGAATTCGCAAGCGCCTGGCCGACTCTTTGGAGACCGCGCTAAATTCCGCCAACGGAATCGTCATCGTTTTGCGCCGCGTTCCCAAGGAAGGCGGAGACCCGGCCAAAGATTTTAGCGAGCAGGAAATTTTCTTTAGCCAAAAGAACGCCTGCCCCGACTGCGGAATTTCCATTCCCGAATTGCAGCCCAGGCTTTTTTCCTTTAACAATCCTTTTGGCGCCTGCCCGGAATGCACCGGCATCGGACAAAAGATGGAATGGGACTTGCAAAAAATTATTCCCGACAAGTCCAAGTCCTTTAACCAAGGCGGCTTGCCTTTTTACAATCCCGACAGCGAATGGGCGCGCGCGATGTTTGGCGCTGTGGCCGAGGCCGCGGACTTTACCCTTGACACGCCGCTTGACAATCTCAACGCAAAGCAGTTTGGCTTTTTGATGAACGGCGACGAAAAAAAAGTTTTGCGCTGGGTTTACCAAAAACAAAGCGGCGAAGGCTACTCCGAATACAAGCGGCCTTGGCTTGGCGTGATGGCGGACATGAGCCGCCGCCGCAGCGAGGCGTGGAGCGAAGCGCAGCGCGAGCGAATGGAAGAAAAATTTATGTCGGTGAGCGAGTGTTCCCTTTGCGGCGGAAAGAGATTGCGCGCGGAAGCTCTTGGCGTCACTGTGGGCGGAAAGAACATCATCGACCTTTGCTCTTTGAGCGTCGCGGACACGATAGAATTTTTTAAGAAGATAAAGTTCACCGAGACGGAACTGCAAATCGCCGCGCAGGTCATAAAAGAAATAAAGGCGCGCTTGGAATTTTTAAGGAACGTGGGCCTGGAATATCTTACGCTGGACAGGAGCGCGGGCACCTTAAGCGGCGGCGAAGCCCAGCGCATTCGCCTTGCCACGCAAATCGGAAGCGCGCTCACCGGCGTCATGTACATTCTTGACGAGCCCAGCATAGGCCTGCACCAGCGCGACAACCAGCGCTTGATCGACACGCTCACGCGTCTGCGCGATTTGGGAAACACGGTGATTGTAGTGGAGCACGACGAGCAGACTTTGCTCACCGCCGACTACTTGGTTGACATGGGCCCCGGCGCCGGCGTCAACGGCGGAAAGGTTGTCGCGGCGGGAACTCCGGCCGAGGTGGCCAAATGCAAAAAGAGTTTGACCGGCCAATACCTTGCCGGAACTTTGCGCATGGACATTCCCAAAAAGCGCAGGCCGGGCAACGGAAACTTTTTGTCCGTCATCGGCGCCCGCGAGCACAACCTTAAGGGAATCGACGTCAAGATTCCGCTTGGAACTTTCACTTGCATAACCGGCGTTTCCGGCAGCGGAAAGTCGACCCTTTTGAGCGACATCATTTATCCGGCCGCCTCAAACAAGACTATGCGGACAAATTACGCGGCGGGCGCCTACGAAAAGATTGAAGGGCTTTCCGCGATCGACAAGGTGATAAACATCGACCAAAGCCCGATTGGCCGCACGCCGCGCTCAAACCCCGCCACTTACATCGGAGTCTTTAACGGAATCCGAGATTTGTTCGCGTCGCTTCCCGAAAGCAAGGCGCGCGGTTACATGCCCGGCCGCTTTAGCTTTAACGTAAGGGGCGGCCGTTGCGAAAACTGCCAGGGCGCGGGAACGATTCAAATTGAGATGAACTTTTTGCCGGACGTTTACATTCAGTGCGACGTTTGCCACGGAAAGCGCTTTAACAAGGAAACGCTGGACGTTCTCTACAAGGGAAAGAGCATTAACGACGTTCTCAACATGACGGTGGAAGAGGCTTGCGATTTTTTTGTTTCGATTCCGCACATTTCGCGCAAGTTGGAGACGCTAAAGTCCGTGGGTCTGGGCTACATCGAGTTGGGCCAGTCGGCGCTCACTTTGAGCGGAGGCGAGGCGCAGCGCGTAAAGCTTGCCAACGAGCTTAGCAAGGTGAGCACGGGAAAGACTTTGTACATTTTGGACGAGCCGACGACCGGCCTTCACTTTGCCGACGTAAAGCAATTGATGGGCGTGATACAGCGCCTCGTGGACGCGGGAAACAGCGTCGTGATGATCGAGCACAACCTTGACGTGATTTGCCAAGCAGACTGGCTGATTGATTTGGGGCCGGAAGGCGGAAGCGGCGGCGGAACTGTCGTGGCCACGGGAACGCCGGAAGACGTGGCAAAATGCGAGGCCTCTTGGACGGGCCGCTATGTAAAGGAGACGCTGGAAAAAGCTTAAGGGCGCGTTTGCCGGATAAAAAAAGTTATGTCTAAAAAGTTTGGACTTAAAAAAAGCATTCTTCTCTTTTTGGCGGCCCTGCATTTTGCGGGAGCGCTTTTTGCCGCCGACCAAGCCGCTTTGTCCGGCGAGAGCCAGGCCGCCGCTCAAGACGCCGCGCAAAAGGAAACGCTTGTCCAAACAAAGGAAGAGGCCGCCGCCGCGCGCTTGGACCAAGAAAAAAAAGGCGAGGAGCAAGAACAGGTCGCCGACGAAAGCAAAAAGAAGAAAAAAGAAAAAAAGAAAAAGGCCCAAGACGGCGAGGAAGAAAAAAAAGAGGGCGACGGCAAGACTGTCATAACGATTATGAACGCCCTAAAGAGCGGCAACAAAAAGGACGAGAAAAACGGCGACGAGCTTTTGACGTTTGAAGGCAACGTGAAAATTTCTGTCGAAAAGGGCGGAACAAAAACCGTCATCGCGGCGGACAAGGTTTCCTACAACCGCGCCCGCGACATGCTCTTTGCCGAAGGCGCGGTGACGCTGGAGCAAACCGAGGCGTCCGGCGGAAAGCAGTCGATTTCGAGCGACAGCCTTTTGTTCAACACCGAGACGCTGGAGGGCGTGTTCGACAATTCGCGCGTCGTCAAGGCCGAAAGCAACGCCATCAATTTGCCCAGCGGCTCAAAAATTACGGTCGCCTCGGACTTGTTCGCGCGCGACGACAGCGGCACAATTTCGTTCAAAAACGGCGCGCTAACTTTTTGCGACGACGAAGAAAATCCCCACTGGCGAATCAAGGCCAGCCGCATTTGGCTTTTGCCAGGAAACGAGTTCGCTTTCTTGAACGCGCTCGTTTACGTAGGCCCTGTTCCGGTGCTGTACCTTCCGGCCTTTTATTATCCCAAGGACGAATTGATTTTCAATCCTGTCTTTGGCTACAGGAACCGCGCGGGATATTTTTTCCAAACTTCAACTTACATTTTTGGACGAAAGCCCTTGGACACAAAGTCGTCCAGCTCAAGCAGCGCGGACAAGGACAACGACATTTTGGGCGACTACTTTAGCTTGATTAAGCCCACCAAGTTGATGGAACAAAAGCGCGAAGGCTTGATATTGCACAACTTGGACACGGAATACAAGGGCGGAACTTCCAACTACTTGAAGCTCTTGTTGGACTACTACACCAACATCGGCGTTTCGACCGGCGTCGCGGGCGTTTACAAGGGAGGCGGAAACGGAATTCCAGAAATCGAAGGAAGCGCGGTCTTGGGCTTTTCAAACACGGTGTTCAAGAACACTTCCACCGGCCAGTGGCATCCCTTTGCCAAGAGCGGAACCACATACAGGGACGAGTCAAATTTTATGGGCGTGTGGATTCCGTTCCGCTACAAGGCCAACCTAAAATTTAGCGGAAGCGTTCCGTTCAATTACTCCGTGTCGCTTCCTATTTATTCGGACCCGTACTTTAACTACGACTTTGGCGACCGCGAGGAAACGATGGACTGGTTCAGCTACCTTTTGAACAACCCCAACCAAGACCATTCCACCAAGACCGAAGAGGAAAAGCAGAGCGCCGCGGAAATTACGTCGTTCACTTGGAACCACAGCCTTTCTTACAGCGTGAGCCTTCCTGAAGTTTTAAAACCGTATCTTACGACGCTTTCGATAAGTTCTTTTGACTCGTCAATTTCTTTTAGCGAAAAGACCAAGAACAAGACTGACTACACGTCGGAAGAGCAAAAGGACGAATTCAACTTGTATTCGCCGGACAGAAAATTTTTCTATCCGTCCACTGTCACGCCTTTGAACACCAGCCTCAGCATCGGCGGAACGATTTTTTCCACCACAAGGGAAAAGAAGTCCAACCTAAAAAAGTCGGACAAGCAGCTGGCCTTTGACCTTGCCGCCCCCGACTTTGAAAAAATTGGAGACGCCGCGCAAGAAGGCGCGGACCAAGAAAAAAGTTCCGAAGAAAAAAAAGTCGCGGCCAAGGAAACGGACAAAGACTCCGGCTCCTTGGTTGACGGAAGCATTTTGCCTGAGCTGACTTATTCGATTCCAAGTAAAAGCGACGTGACGCCGCTTTCTTATTCGCTCAACTACAATTTGAATCCAAGCTTTTCTTCGCAGATAACCTACGCTTCCGAGCCTTTAAAGACCGCCGGCGACTTTGACTTTAACAAGCTAAAGTCTTCGTACATTCAGGTGAGGCTTCCGTTAAGCTTGACTTCCAACCTTAGCTTTTACGACAATTTTGTTGGCGTCAACAACACAATCACTTTTGAGCCGTATTATCAGGAGCACCCGTACTTGGCCGACCTTGAGACCGATTCCAGCGGAAACAGCAACGGCGGCTATTCGGAAGCCTCAAAGAAGAGCCTTGTTGAGACGGACTACAAGGCAACTTACATGAAGCTCTACAGCTCAAACTCCGTGTCCGTAAAGCCTTTGGTTTACTTTCAGCATTTTAAGGAAAC
>CADBBB010000120.1 GCA_902792795.1 uncultured Spirochaetaceae bacterium
CTTTAATTGCATGCGACGCATTTTTTTTTTTGTTTAAACATATGGAGCGGACGGAATGGACATTGGGCGCGGACGACGCGGGAAGGCGGATGGACAGAATTCTTAGGCGCGTCTTAAAGGAAAATGGGCAAGGAGCGGTGGAAGCCGCGCTCAGAAAGGGCCTTGTCCGCCTCAACGGAAAAAAAGCCGCCGCTTCGACAACCACAAGCGCGGGCGACGTCTTGAGCTGCGCTTCCTTTTTGCTGGCCCAAGACGCAGGCGCGGCCCCAAAAGCGCCGCCCGCCTGCCCCTACCCGATTGTTTTTAAAAACGAGCATTTGCTTTTCATCGACAAGCCCGCCGGCGTCCCGGTCCACGGCGAGGGCTCGGCGGCGGAATTTTTCGCGGGCCAAAAGACGGACTCCCTGGCCTTTGTGGCCGCGCCCCTCCACCGGCTTGACAAGTGGACGAGCGGCCTTTTGGCGGTGTCCCAATCCCTCGCGGGCGCGCGCTGGTTTTGCCAAAAAATCGCCTCCCACGAAATAAAAAAATTTTACTGGGGAATCGCGGCCGGCCGCTTGGAGCGCGAGGAGCTTTGGGAAGACGAAATTCAAGTCGAGGCCGGCGGGCGCAAAAAAGCTGTCGGCGCCAAGACCATCGCCACGCCGTTAAAGCGCGGCGCCTTTGAGGGAAAGGAAATCACGCTCGTCCAGTACCAAATATTCACAGGCCGCAAAAGACAGATAAGGGCTCAGAGCGCCGCGCGCGGCCTTGCCCTTTTGGGCGACAAAACTTTTGGAGAGCCCACGCCGCTCGGCCGCTTTTACCTTCGCGCGATGAGAATGGAATTTCCGCAAAACGAGCTGGGCCTTCCTTCCGAGATTCGCGCCCAAGAGCCAAAAGATTTTCTTGCATTTTTTGAGGACGCGCGCTAAAATATTTTTGATGGAAATTTCCGACTTTCTGAACAAATTCAAGAACATTCAAGTCTACGCCCTTGTCGGCGAAAGCGGAACGGGAAAAAGCTTCAAGGCCAAGCTTTTGGCGCAAAAATACGGAATCAACGCCATAATCGACGACGGCCTTTTGATAGTTGACGACAAAATCATTGGCGGAAAGTCGGCCAAAAGCGAAAAGACCTACATGGGCGCCGTGCGCGTGGCCGTCTTTGACGACAAGGAGCGCCGCGACGAAATAGCGCTCAAAATCCGCCAAAACAAATTCAAGAAAATTCTTTTGATCGGAACGTCGGAAAAAATGGCCATAAAAATCGCCACGCGCCTGCAGCTTCCGCCTCCGACAAACATAATCAAAATCGAGGACATCGCCACGCGCGAGGAAATCGACAAGGCCATAAGAAGCCGCCAAATCGAAGGAAAGCACGTCATTCCGGTTCCGTCAATCGAAATAAAGCGCAACTATCCGCAAATTTTTTACGACTCGATGAAGGTCTTTTTTAGCAAGGGCGGACCCGTGTCGCGCTTGCTAAGGCGCGGCGGACAAAAGGAAGTTTTTGAAAAGTCCGTCGTGCGGCCGGAATTTTCAAAAAAAGGCCGCGTGTCGATAAGCGAAGCCGCGCTCACCCAAATGACCATGCACTGCGTGGGCGAGTTTGACCAAAACATCCGCGTGCGAAAAATCACGATTAAGACCAACGCGCGCGGCTACAAAATAATCATCACGGTTGACGTTCCCTTTGGCAAGCAGCTCACCGGCGAAGTCTACAAGCTGCAGCAATACATCATCGACAACATCGAAAAATTCACCGGCATATTGATTGAGGAAGTGAGCATAATAATAGACAAAATCACGCGTTAAAAAAAACACGCGAAGGAGCGGGACGACCGGCGAAAACACTCATATTGCGCCTGCCGCGCAAGCGGCAGATTCAATAGTTACAAGGCGCAATATGGGTGTAGCGACGATATCTAGCGGTTTCGCCGGTCGTATACGCAACTGGGAGTTTTTTTTTAGCGCGTGATTTTTTCTATAGCGCGGAGCTTTCTTCGCGGATTTGGGGATTGCGCGGGCGGCGCCTTCTGCGGCGGCGGCCCTTTCCGGCTCCGTCAGGGCCTTCCGCTCCCCTTTCGCCGCCTTCGTTTTTGGGCATGCGTATGTTCACGCCGATTTCGCGCAAGGCGCTCCTTATGGCGTACTCAAGCTCCGTGCGCTGGGGATTCATGGGCAAAACAAAATGCCTGCACTGGTCCCAAGTCTTTATGTAAAGCTCTCCCGCCGAAGACTTTTTTTCTATCTCTTTTTTCCAGTCGGTCAAAGAAAGTATGAAGTCCTTTATCAAAAAGACCAGCTTCTTTCCAAGCCTGGCGTCATGCTCCACCACGTTGAGCGCGTCAAGGCGCTTTAAATTTTTCATGTAGGACTTTTCAAAATTCTTGTCGCTGAACATGAATTCCGTGGCGGCCGGCTGCAGGGCCATGTACAAGTCGGTGTCCAGCGCCTCGCTCACTATGTCGTAGGCGTGGCCGGAATTGATAATCTTTAGCATTTCTTCCGTCAGGCGCGAAGGAGAGACCGGCGACAAAAGAGGCGCGCTCTTCCTAATCTTGTGGCGGAGAGTCCAGCTCATCTTGCAGCCGGTGGTGGCCGAATACTTTACGGCGCGCAGCATGCGCACTGGGTCTTCCACAAAAATCCGCTCCAGGGGAATGACGGGCCGCAAAACGCCCTTCCTTATGTCGCGCACGCCGCCCACATAGTCTATCACCTGCTCCAAAAGCGGGTCGTAGTAAAGCGCGTTGAGGGTAAAGTCGCGGCGCATCACGTCCTCGTCCATAGAGCCAAAGTCGTTTCCGATCGAGCCTTCCGCCGTGGAGCGGAAAGTGCTCACTTCAAAAATCTTTGGGCCAAAGAAAACGTGCACAAGGCGGAAGCGGCGGCCTATTATGCGGGAATTGCGGAAAAGCCGCTTTATTTTTGACGGCGTGGCGTCGGTGGTTATGTCAAAGTCCTTTGGATTGTTGCCCAAAATCAAGTCGCGGACGGCGCCGCCGACGATGTAGGCGGAAAAGCCGGAGTCCTTGAGGCGGCGGATTATGCCGATGGCGTCCGGGTCAATTTTTTCAATCGGTATTTTATGTTCGTTTTTTGTATAGATTACGGCCTTTTTTACAGGCCGGCCTTTTTCATCTTTTCCGTAGCGGTACAACACAATGGCGGCATTTTAGCGCAAGCGGCGGCCGCTAGTCAATAAGGCGCGCTACAGGCGCTTTTCCAGCCACGCCAGGGTGTCGGCCATGACGGCCTCGCCGTCCTGCTCGTTGAAGATTTCGTGGCGGTCGCCGGGCCAGACCTTTTCGAAAACATCGGCCATTTTGTTGGCCCTGTAGGCGGCCAAAAGCTTTTGAATCGTCTTTCCGTAGCCGCCGACCGGGTCGTCCGAGCCGTAAATGAGGTATAGCGGCAAGTTTTTTGGAATGGCGGCGATGGCCTTGCGGGAATGAATCTTGTAAAGGCCGCCGACAAGCTCGCAAAAGAATTCCGCCGTGGGAACAAGGCCGCACCACTGGTCCGCCTCGTACATCTCGACGTTGAATTCGTTTTTGCTCAGCCAAGCAAAGGCGCTTTTGCGGGGCTTGGGGCATTTATTGTTGTATCCAAAAAAGGCGAGGTTGGCGTCAAAAGCCGACTTATGCTTTTTTCCGAGCAAAAGCGCGTTGAGTCCAAAGACGGCCTTTGCGACCGCCATGAAGGCGCGGCGGGGGCCGGCGGTTCCGCACAAAACGGCGCCGTCAAGCTCCTCTCCGTATTGTTCGATGAAATTTTGCGACACAAAGGAACCAAAGGAATGGCCGATCAAAAAGCATTTTTTTTGCGGGTAGTCCGCCTTTAGGCCAAGGACAAGCTCAAGCAAGTCGTCGGTGACGGTGTCAAAGCCATGCTTGTCGGCGAGGTAGCCGAACTTTCCCCTTCCCAAAGACTCGGCCCTCTGGGCGGTCTTTCCGTGGCCGCGCTGGTCGTGGGCGCTCAAAACCCAGCCGGCCTCCGCGAAAATGGAGCCCATCTTGTCGTAGCGCAGCGAGTGTTCCGCCATTCCGTGGCACAATTGGACGACGCCCTTGATCTCTCCGTCGGGAATCCAGCGCATGACGTGAACTTCGGTTCCGTCCTTCATTGTATGATAAAAACTGTTCGTAGTCATAATTGCGCCTCCGGTGAATATGTGATAATATAACTTTAATATGAATTTATCAAGCGTTATCGCGGAAAAAATGCTTTTTGGCGGAGACTGCCTTGCCAAAATTGACGGAAAAAGCGTGTTCATTCCCTTCGCCGTTCCCGGAGAACGGCTTGAAATAGAAATTGTAAAAAGCTTCGCGGACTACGACCAGGCCCGGATTGTCCGCGTCTTGGAGCCGTCGCCGCATAGAACGGCTCCCGCCTGCCCCCTCTACCAAAAGTGCGGAGGCTGCGACATGATGCATGTGGAAAGCGGCTTTCAAACCGAGCTAAAAAAGAAAATCCTTTTGGAGCTTTTGGAACGGGCGGGAGTCGCGGTTCCGGAAATTCAGGTCGTGTCGGGAGAGCCCTTTGGCTACAGGAGCCGCTTCCAGCTTCACGACGGCGGAATGGAGGAAAGGGCGTCAAACGCCGTCGTTCCCATTCCCGCGTGCCCGGTGGCCGTTCCCCAGATAAACGAATGGCTCAAGGAAACGCCGGCCCAAGACCGGCCCAAGGGAAAAGGCTTCTTGTTTGGAAGCCCAAAAGCCCAGCCCAGCCTTTCGTTCGCGTTGGAAAGCCCCGCCCCGCGCGCGCAAAAAGCTAAGGCCGAGCCGAGGCAAAAAGGCAAGAAAAAGCATGGAAACAAAAAGCCCGCCAGCCGCTTTGAGGGAATAAGGCCGGACGAGCAATGCCCCGTCCAAATAGAGCTTTGCGGAAAGAAACTGTTCTTTGACGCGCGGGGCTTTTTCCAGTCCAACATTCCCCTTTTGGAAAAGGCCATTCCCCTTGTCATGGAAGGCCTTTCCGGAAGCTCCAGCGGATGGGGCAGCAGTTCCGGCGCTTTCGGCAGCGGCAGCGGCGCTCCTGCCTACAGCACCACTTCAGGCAATACGGGGACGCTCTCCGAAAGCCAGAACAGCGGTGCCAGGGCGCGGTTCACGAAGCTGAAAGGCAGCGGGA
>CADBBB010000121.1 GCA_902792795.1 uncultured Spirochaetaceae bacterium
CTCCTCTTTTGGGCTTTTGATACAAGTGCCGTTTTTTATGGCGGCCTACCAGTTTTTGTCCAACCTCGAAACGCTAAGGGGCGTCTCATTTTTGTTCATACGCGACATGGGAGTTCCGGACGCGACATTTTATGTCGGAAATTTTCCTGTGAACGTTCTTCCAATCGCTATGACGCTGATAAACATGGTTGCCGGCGCCGTCTACACAAAAGGCCTCGCCGCCCGCGAAAAAATTCAGGTTCACGGAATGGCCGTCATTTTTTTGGCGATTTTGTACAACTCGCCTTCGGGCCTTGTCCTTTATTGGACTATGAACAACGTCTTTAGCCTTGTAAAGAACGTCTTTTACAAGCTCAAGAACCCGCTTAAAGTTTTTTGGATTTGCATGTGCGCGGCTTGCGCCTTCGTTGCAATATACGTGGGCTTTTTTTACACGACAAAAAAAGTTTACAAAATGGCCTTCTTCTTTGTCTTGGCGCTGGCCTTGCTCGCGCCGCTTGTGGCAAAGGCCGCGGCGCGCCTTTTGGACACAAAGCTAAAGCCTTTGGTCCAAAAAAAGAGCGCCCGCCATTCCATTTTCTTCGCGTCGGCTGTTTTGCTTTTTGTCCTCTTTGGCCTCGCAATTCCTTCGTCGCTCATTTCGTCGTCAGCGGCGGAATTTACAGGCCTTGGCGGCCATGACTCGCCCTTCTATTACATTGCCAACACCGCGCTGCAAGCGGCCGCGATTTTTTTGTTTTGGTTTTCATGCGTTTACTTTTTGTTCAACAAAAAGATTCAGGCGCTGATGGCTTTGGCGGCCGCGTTCTTTGCCTGCGCCGCGCTCTTGAACGCCTACCCCTTCATGCTCAGTTACGGAGACATTTCTCCGTCGCTGGTGTTTTTGAACACGGCAAACTTTAGGGCGCTGTCGCCAATTTCCGCGCTCAACCTGTTGGCGCTCGCGGCGGCGGCGGTTCTTTGCGTCCTTTCGTTCAAGATAAAAAAAGTCAACGTCCTTTTCTCGATAGCGGTCATCACTTCGTTCGCCTTGATTGGAAGCTTTGCCGTCAATTCGTTGGCCATCCAAAAGAACAGCTCCGCGGCTTTGGCCGCCGCCAAAAAGCAGCAGGGCAAGGTTGACCTAAAGCCGATATACCACCTTTCCAAAAACCATCCCAACGTAATATTGATGATGCTGGACAAGGCGCAAGCCCGCTACATGAAAGACATTTTGGAAGAAGACCCAAACATCGCAGAGCAATATTCCGGCTTTGTATTTTTTGACAACACCGCCTCCTTCAACGGCCACACGCTTTTGGGCGCTCCGCCGCTCTTTGGCGGCTACGAGTACACGCCGGTTGAAATGCAAAGAAGAAAAGACGTGACCAGGGAACAAAAAATCAACGAGTCGCAGCTCATTCTTCCGCGAGTCTTTAACGAAACGCTTGGATACAAGGCCAGCGTCAACGACCCCACTTGGATCAATTCCAGCAACTACTGCGACCTTTCTTTTTTGGAGGGCTATGACATCGACGGCCACCAAACCATCGGAACATACACGCAGCAATGGTACAAGGCAAACCCTCAAGCCGGCTCGCTGGATTCCACGGAAGAAATATTAAAGAGAAACCTCTTGTTCTTCAGTTTGTTCCGCTGCTCGCCCATAGCCTTGCGCGAAGCGGTTTATGTGAACGGAACTTACTACAACTCAAAGGACAACATCAAATTTGCCAAGCGCATAATAGACAATTACGCGCCCTTGGACTTTTTGCCGGAATTGTCCGAGATTTCGGAAACTCAAAGCGGCTCTTACATAAGCATCTTGAACGAAATGACCCACGACGACTTTATTTTTGAAACGCCGGACTATGTTCCGGTTGAAGAGCCAAAAAGCAAAGGCGCAAAAAGCGACGATGACGTCGACCCCGTCTTCCACACGCAGATGGCGGCCTTCAAGCGCGTGGGCGAATGGTTTGACTGGATGAAACAGAACGGCGTTTACGACAACACAAGAATCATCATCGCCGCGGACCACGGCGGAGCGCCGACCGAAAGCGACATGGAAGAGGACATGGACTTGGACAAGCGGCTCGCTTCCACAAGCTACTGGGGCCGCGGCCACTACCATCCTCTCTTTATGTTCAAGGACTTTGGCGCGGAAGGACCTATGACAACGGACATGTCGTTCATGACAAACGCGGACGCGCCCGCGCTTTTGCTGTCCGGCTTGATAGAAAAGCCTGTGAACCCTTTCACCCAAAAGGAAATTCCGCTTGACACGCGGCCTCTAAAAAAGGACGGAGTCCCTACCACAAGAACCTTTACCGCTTTGACATAAAGGACAACGAATGGTGGAAGGTAAAGGACGACATATTCAAATCATCTTCTTGGACTCAAATTGAGCCGCCGGAAGGAACAAAATAACAGGAGATAATGGCGTATGACAGAAAACGAATTTGATTGCTTGATGGCCGCGAGAAGCAAAGCGACAAGCGCGGAAAAGACGGCGCAGGCCGCGATTGCCTCTTGCAAAAAGAACGGCTGGCTTACAGACGACTTTAAGGTGACGCCAAAAGGAATGGAAGCGCTTGCCCCTTACAAGGTTGACAACGCGATCATCATGGCCGCGGGACGCAGCCGCCGCTGCATGCCGCTTTCAAACTACCTTCCCAAAGGCCTTTTTGAAATAAAGGGCGACACAATGGTCGAGCGCCAAATCAAGCAGCTGCATGACGCGGGCGTAAGCCAAATAATCCTTGTCGTGGGCTACCTAAAGGAAAAATACTACGAGCTCAAAAAGAAGTACAAGGACCTCATCATAATCGACAACACCGAATGGGAAGAAAAGAACAACATATCTTCCCTTTACGCGGCCAAAGACTATCTCAAAAATTCCTACGTGTGCTGCTCCGACAACTGGTTCGCGCACAACGTTTACCGCGACTACGTCTACGATTCCTACTACGCGGCAAAATTTTCCGACGAGTTCATCAACGAAGACTGCGTGAAGGCCTTTGACAAAAACGGCTACATGCGCGAGGTCAAGCGCGGCGGAGAAAAGAGCTGGTACATCATCGGCGAGTCTTATTGGCGCAAGGACTTTTCGGACAAGTTCAAGGAACTGATGGTCAAGGAATATTACGACCCCGAGATGAAGTACATGCTATGGGACCACTTTTACGCAAAGCACATCGACGTCCTCAACATGAAAATCCGCAAGACCGACGACAAGGAATGCAAGGAATTTGACACCACCGAAGAAATCATCGAGTTCAATCCGTCGTTCAAGGAGTTTGTGAACCAGTTCTTCCAAGAAGAGGAATTTGTCAACAACACCCAGCGCATCCAGTACCTTTCAAACTACACCGACGTAAAGCAGTATTCGGTTGTGGGAACGGAGCAAACGACCGGACGCATGCACGTGAACGAAAACCTTTTTGGAGCCAGTCCCAAGGCGCTGGACGTTTTCCACAACGCCACGATGGACGACCTTTGCCTTTACGACCTTACGCGCGAAGACGAGCTTGCGGTTGAGATAAGCAAGGACCTCGACATTCCGACAGAAAAAATCTTTGTCCACTCAGGCTCTTCCGACGTGATAAAGACAATCATGACGCTGGTTTTGAACAAGAACGACACCGTTTTGGTTTCCGCTCCGGCTTGGAACTACTATAAGTCCATCATCGAGCTGCACTTTGCCAAAGCGGCTTACTACGACGTCGTTCCCGGAAAAACATCCTACGTCTTTGACACAAAAGGACTTTTGGCAAAGGCAAAGGAAACAAAGCCGCGCATTATCGTAATCACCACGCCGCACAACCCAACGGGAGCGGTGATGAGTCAGGCGGACGTAGAAAAAGTGATCAAGCAAAATCCCGGCTCGCTTGTAATCGTGGACGAAGCCTATTACGGCATGGGCGAAGTCAAGCTGGACGTCCGCCGTCTTTTGGAAACTTACAACAACGTAGTCTTCTGCCGAACCTTCTCAAAGCTTTACGGCTTGGCCGGAGCGCGCATAGGCTACGGACTTTGCGCCCCGATGGCAAAGCAAGTCTTTAAGCTGGACCTAAACCCCTTCCGCGTGTCCAACCTTGGACGCAAGGCGGCAGTGGCGGCCCTGCGCGACAAAAAATACTACAACGCGCTCGTAAAGAAACTTGACGCGGCCCGCGGCGGCTTTATCCAAAAGATGAACACGCTAAAGGGCGTAAAGGCCTTTGACAGCGCCGCCAACTTTGTGTTCATTCACTTTGACAATAAAATCGACACGCAGGCCCTCAAGGACTACTTGGCGGAAAACGGAATCCTCACCCGCCTTTGGACAGAAAAAGGCCAGCTTGCCATGCGCGTGACCGTCGCTCCAAAGGCTTGGATGGACAAGGCTTACAAGCTTATCGCCGCGTTCCTAAAGGAAAAGGGCGCAAAAAGCAAAAGCTCTAAAGGAAAGAAATAATGGTGGCAAACGCAGCGCTTCTTTACATTGACCCCGGCACGGGCAGCATGCTCTTTTCTATTTTGATCGGCGCCTTCGCCACCTTGTTCTTTTTGTTCAAGGCGCTTTGGCTTAAGGTCAAGCTCTTTTTTAGCGCCGACAAAAAGAACATCAAGGAAGACAAGAGCTATAAAAAGTATGTGATTTACTGCGAGGACAAAAGATACTGGACTGTCTTTAAGCCTATCCTTGACCAGTTTGAGGAACGCAAGATTCCGATAACCTACTACACTTCCTCCAAGGATGACGGCGTGTTCGGCCAAAAGTACCAGTACGTGACCGCCGAATACATCGGAGAAGGAAACACCGCCTACGCAAAGCTGAACCTCCTTTCCGCCGGAATCGTCGTCATGTCAACGCCGGGCTTGGACGTTTACCAGCTAAAGCGCAGCCGCAACGTAAAGCATTACTCGCACATCTTCCACTCGCCCACCGACTCGTCTATGTACCGCTTGTTCGGCCTTGACTTTTTTGACTCGGTTTTGATGACCGGCGACTACCAGGCGGAGGACATCCGCTTTTTGGAAAATTTGCGGGGAATAAAGGAAAAGGATTTGGTGACAGTGGGCTGCACATATTTGGACTTGATGAAAGAGCGCGTCAAGGAACTGCCGCCGGAGCCAGACCACAAATTTACGGTCTTGGTGTCTCCCACATGGGGAAAGAGCGGCCTCCTTACCCTTTACGGAGAGCGGCTTTTGGACCCGCTTGTCGCGTCCGGCTTTAAAGTGATAATCCGCCCCCACCCCCAGTCAAAAATTTCAGAGCCGCAAATGCTCGAACGCTTGGGCGACCGCTACAAGGACGCGGCCAACGTCGAGTGGAACTACGACCGCGACAACATTTACTGCCTAAAAAAAGCGGACATAATGATAAGCGACTTTTCTGGAATCATATTCGACTACGCCTTCTTGTTCGACAAGCCGGTCATCTACGCCAACGCGCAAATGGACCTTACGCCCTACGACGCGTGGTACATCAAGCATGAGCTTTGGGAAGTTGAGTCATTGCATAAAATGGGAATTCAAATCAACGAAGCCGACTTTGGCCGCATAAAGGAAGTGATTCAAAACGCCGCCGACAGCCCGGAACTCAAGGCCGCCCGCGCCCAAGCAAAAGCCGAGTCATGGCAACATATCGGCGAGGCCGGCAAGCGCGCCGCGGACTTTATGATTGGGGTTGTGGAAGGTTAAGCGCGGCTTTGCAAAAACAAGTTAAAGATAAATTATAAACTAATGCCTTTCATAAAGTTGAATTAGCATTCTCTTAATTTTTCTGCAAAGGAAAAGCAACCAATATTTATGTTTTACATAAGCTCTTAAATCTTCCTGAACGCGAGCGGGATAATATTTATTCAAAAGCATGGAAAACTCCTTGTCATGCAGGCTTCCGCTCACGCTTGAAAAACCTGTTTCCGCATCGTAACAACTAAGAACAATTGGCAAATGTCTGGACGAACAATTTTGTTTTATCAAGACTTTCATAAAAAAATCCGAATCATTGACAATTTTATACTCATTGGAATAGAGATTTTTCTTTTGCAAACTTGTTTTTATAAAAGTCGCTTGATGACAAAGACCGCGCACAAAGAAAAAAGAGCCTGTAAGTTTTTTTACATACCGAACATGACGGCGCCTGCCTCTTTTTACAAAATACGCGTCGCAATATACGATGTCTTCCTTAAGACCAAAGGCTGCGGCGCGCTCAAGATTTTTTGGCCCTGCCAGCCAATCGCCGCTGTTCAACATAAGACAATAATCGCCGTTGGCTTTTTCAACGCCTTTATTCATTGCGGGATAAATGCCGCCATCTTTTTCCGAACACCAAAAACTTACATGTCTTGCGTAATTTTCGTCTTTAAGAGCGTTTTTTATTACCTCGACGCTTCCGTCAGATGAACCGCCATCAATGATTATATGCTCATAATTAAAGAAAGTTTGCGACGCTACGCTGTCAATTGTCTTTTTTAGGCCGGCGGCATTGTTATAAGTTATAGTAATAATTGAAATCAACGGAGAGGGCACGACACTGTCTTTTTCTTCTATATTGGCTCCGCCAGAAACTTCTTTAATAACTTCATATAATTTTTTTGCAGAATTTTTGCAAGTAAGCCGTTGCAACAAATCGTCCGGAGCGTCCACTTTTGTTTCCAACAAGGCGTCAAGATCAACATTAGGGTCATTTGGATTGATATATCTAGCGGAATTTTTATAAATCTCGGGCAAAGAAGAATTGTTGGAAATTATCACGTCCTTGCCATAACAAAGCGCCTCCAATGGGGGAAGGCCAAACCCTTCAAAGAAAGACGGAAAAATAAAGGCCTTGCACTTTAGTATTAAGGCTTTGACTTGCTGGTCAGACAGATACCCCAAAAGCAAAACATTTTTTAAGCTTTTTAACTTGGCAAGCTCAGAAATTGAAGATTTTTTCAATGGCGGTTTTCCCGAAATGGCAAAAAAATCATTAGGATATAATTCCGCGTGGCTTGCAATCCATTTTAAATTTTTTCTTGTTTCAAGACTGCCCAATGTAAAGAAAAAGGGCTTTGTCTTCAATTCCGGAAAACGCTCAAAAATTGAGTTGTCAGGCTCAATGTCGAATAAGCAAGGATCCAGGCCGTTGTAGATTACCGATATGCGATTTGGATTTACATTGTAATTATCAACAATCGTTTTCTTTGTGTATTCAGAAACAGCGACAATACGCAATGCCCGTTTTGCAATGCGCTTGTACATAGCGCAAGTGAAAAAACAAATAAGTTTTTCACGAATTGTCCTGAAATTTTGAGGAAACAATTT
>CADBBB010000122.1 GCA_902792795.1 uncultured Spirochaetaceae bacterium
GGAACAATACTAGCGCAAAAGGGCGGACGACGCAAGCGGCGCTTTTTGGTCCTGAAATCAATTTCCTTTTTGCCGCGTGTAAAAATTCGTCCGACAATTCCAACGGAGCGGTCGCTTCCACTTGGACGCTAAAAAATCAATCCACGCATACTGTCGACATAACTCCGCAGGGTGTGGCCGTTCCAAGCGACTCCTTTCAAATCGCGCCGGGCGCTTCCGAGACCATAACTTGGCATGACGGAAACGACCATTATTTTAGCTGGAATCCCGTTATGGACGTTGACGCTTCCTTTGACGACGACGCGAAGGTCTGCGTCTTTTCGGACAAATAGCCAAAAGCGTTATAGACAACAGCGGCTTTTTTCTATATAATATTGGAACATTTTTATGCAAAAAAAAGGCAAAAGTTCCGCAACAAAAAAAGCCGCTCCCAAAAAACGCCGCGCAAAAAAGGCCAAGGTCGCGCTGGACACAAAAAAACTTATGGTTTTGTGCGCCGCCGTTTGCGCGTCATGCGTTTTGCTTTTGGCTGTGACCGCCTTTTTGTCAAGAGGAACAAGCTCGCCTAAATCGGCCCAAAAACCGGCCGTAGAAACGGTCGTTCCCGAAAAAGAAAATTCCCAAAAAGACAATTCCAAAAAAAGTAAAAAAGAAAAAAAGGCCAAAGAAAAAGCCGAGCCCAAAAGCGGCGCTAACCAAAGCCAAGGCGCGCAAAAAGAAAAGCCCGCAAAAAGCTCCGACAAGCCAAAAACGTCCGCCGTCGCTCCGACGCCCTCAAAGCAGGAGAGCGCAAAAAAAGAAGAGACCGCTCCAGCGCCGCAACCCGCGCCCGTTGTTCCAGCAAAAACTTCGTCCGAAACAAAAGCGCAGGCGGGCGGCTTTGACTTTCCGCAAGCGCAAAACGGCGCTGTCCTTTGCGTGGTCTTTGACGACGGCGGCCAAAACATAAGCCAGCTAAAAAAATGCGTCGCGCTTCCGTTCCCGGTGACGGTGGCCGTTTTGCCGCGCTTGGCCCACAGCGCCGAAAGCGCCGCGATTGTCCGCAACAGCGGAAACGAAGTGATTTTGCACCAGCCGATGCAGGCGGTAAATTTAAATGTCAACCCGGGCGCGGGCGCGATAAAGCCCGAGATGACTGCAAACGAAGTCCAGGCGGCGCTTTCGCAAAACATCGCGGAGATCGCGCCGATTGCCGGCATGAACAACCACGAAGGCTCGCTCGTCACCGAGGACGAAGTTTTGGTTTCGTTCATTTTGCAAACCGCGCAAGAAAAGGGAATTTACTTTTTGGACTCGCGCACAAGTTCCGCCACAAAAGTTCCCAGCGTCGCGATGGAAATGGGAATGGGCTGGTACCAGCGCGACATTTTTTTGGACAACAAAAAAACGCGCGAAAATTATTTGACGGAATTAAAGAAAGGCTTGGACATCGCCAACAAAAAGGGCCACGTGATAATGATAGGCCACGTTTGGTCGGCGGATTCCTTGCCGGCATTCTTGGAAGATGCTTATCCTGAGTTGGCCTTGAAGGGCTGGCGCTTTTCGACGGTCTCAAAGTCAGGGGGAATGATGCGATGAAAGTTCTTGGAATAGAAAGCTCTTGCGACGAAACGGCCGCCGCCGTCGTTGAAGACGGAAGGAAAATTTTAAGCAACGTCGTGGCGACGCAAATTCCCTTCCACCAAATTTACAAGGGAGTGGTGCCGGAAATCGCGAGCCGAAAGCACGCCGAATGGATTTTGCCCGTCGTCCGCCAAGCGCTGGAAGAAGCCGATTTGTCGCTTGACCAAATTGACGCGATCGCCGCGACCAACCGGCCCGGCTTGATGGGAAGCCTTTTGGTCGGCCTTACTTTTGGAAAGACGCTCGCTTGGGCGGCGCAAAAACCCTTTGTCGCGATAAACCACATGCTGGGCCACCTTTACGCCTCCCAGCTTGACACGCCGACCGAGTATCCCTTTTTGGGCTTGCTAGTAAGCGGCGGCCATACGATTATTTGCAAAGTGAATTCTTTTGACGACCTTGAAGTTTTGGGAACGACTGTCGACGATTCTGTCGGCGAGGCCTTTGACAAGGTTTCTAAGTTTTACGGGCTTGGATATCCCGGCGGCGTTGTCATAGACGGCCTTGCAAAACAGGGCGACGCGCGCGCCTTTAACTTTCCCGTTCCAAAATTGGACGAGGCGGAACACCGCTACGACGTTTCTTTTAGCGGACTGAAGACGGCGGTAATACACCAGCGCGACTTGTTTTGGAACAAGGACTTTGAGGCGACAAACGAAAATATGTGCGCGGCCTTCCAAGAGACCGCTTGCCGGACAATCACGTCGCGCCTTTTTAGGGCGGTTGACGACACTGGCTTGAAGACCGTCGTTGCGGGCGGGGGAGTGGCGGCCAATTCGCGCCTGCGCTCTTTGCTTTCCGAACGAAGCGACATAAAATGCGTTTTTCCTCCGCTCAAATTGTGCGGAGACAACGGCGCGATGATCGCCGGCGTGGCCTACCACTTTTTGGCGCGCGGCGACAGGAGCGGCTGGGACACGACCGCCAAGGCTCGTGTTCCGCAATTTAAGAGAGGACTAGCGGCACGATAATGGGTAGCAAGCCAAAGATTGTTTGCTAGCCGCATGAGCGGCAACATTCGCGCTCGCAGTCAAGCTCGCGCGAACAGCCGTATTTTTTGGAGGACTGTTTTGAAGTTGCAAGAAATGACATACGGAATCGTTGGTTTGGGAATTATGGGCGGATCGCTCGCAAAGTCGATTCGCGCCAACGTTCTTTCCATGGGCGGAGCGACTGGAAAAATTTTGGCCTGCAACCGAAGCAAGGGCTCGCTTGAAGCCGCGATTCGCGAAGGCGTGATTGACCAAGGCTTTGAAAGCGGCCAAGTAAAGGAAATGCTAAAAGATTGCGACATGGTTTACGTTTGCCTTTACCCCCAAGCCACCTTGGATTTTTTGCGCGACAACAAGGACGCTTTTAAAAGCGGGGCGATTGTAAGCGACATAAGCGGCGTTAAAGGCATTTTTGAAAAGTCGCTTCCTTCGATTTTGCGGAGCGACGTTGACTTTATAATCGGCCACCCGATGGCAGGCGGCGAAAAGGAAGGTTACGTAAACTCTTCCGAAAAATTTTTTGTCAACCACAATTACATTTTGATTCCGCAAGACTTTAACAAAAAAGAAAATCTGGAGACGATGCGCGATTTGGTTTACGCGATGGGCTTTACAAGAATCACCGAAACGACTTGCGACACGCACGACAATAAAATCGGATTCACTTCCCAGTTGTGCCACGTTATCGCGAGCGCCTTGGTCGAAAGCGCTGCCGACGACGGAATCACGGCCTTTGGCGGCGGAAGCTTTGAAGACCTTACGAGAATCGCGATGATAAACGCGCCCTTGTGGACAGAGCTTTTTATGCTGAACAAAGAAAAGCTTTGCGCCCACATCGAAAATTTTGAAAAGCAAATCGCGGCGATGAAAAAAATGATTGCCGACGAAGACGCCGCCGGACTTGTGAATTATTTGTCGGACGTGCGCGAAAAGCGCCTTAGAATGGGCTCGATAAGGCAAACCCGATAGCGATAAGCTGGAACGAAGGAGGCGCGGCAATGTGTTGGAAATGCGGAGCGGAACAGGATTTTTCTCATAGCGTTTACAGAAGCTCGACTTGCCCGTCGTGCGGCGCGGACTTGCATTCATGCCGGGGCTGCTCTTTTTACGCGCCCGGAAGCCACTTTGACTGCCACGAAACTGTTGACGAACTTGTCGCCGACAAGGAGCGCTCCAATTTTTGCGAGCATTTTAAGGCCGGCAAGAACTCCAAGTGGAGCGGTGGCCAAAACGGAGGCGCGAATGGCGCGCAAGAAAAAAACGCCGCGGCCGTAAACGCGCTCTTTGGCGGCGCAAACGAAAATCCATCGCAAGACAAAAAAGCCGCCGTGCGCGACGCCTTTAATTCCCTTTTTGGTTGAGAGGCGGCGAGGAAAGTTTATGGGCGTTGACTTTGCTTTTTTGGACAGCGGAACAGGCGGCATTCCCTACATGCTTTCTCTTAAGGAAAAAGTTCCAAACGCATCTTGCGTTTACCTTGGCGACACCGCGCATTTTCCTTACGGCCAAAAGACGCAAAAAGAGGTCGTCGCCGCCGCTTCCAAAGCCGTGGAATTGATTCAAAAAAAATGGTCGCCAAAAACGCTGGTCGTCGCTTGCAACACGATCAGCGTGACCGCGCTTGACGACTTGCGAGCGCGCTTTCCGTCGCTTCCGATTGTAGGAACCGTTCCCGCGATAAAGCTTGCGGCCAAGGTGACGGCCAACAAGCGCGTGGGTCTTTTGGCCACAAACGCGACTGTCCGCCATCCCTACAGCCAAAAATTAATCGACGACTTTGCAAGCGACTGCGCCGTCTTTAAGCGCGGCGACCCGGATTTGATTGACTTTATCGAAAAGAAGTTGTTCACCGCAAGCCGCGCCGAGCGTTTGGCGGCAGTCCGCCCCGCCGTGGACTATTTTGCGGCCAACGTCTGCGACACAATCATTTTGGGCTGCACCCACTTTACCCACATCGCCGACGACATTCAGGCGGCGGCGGGCGACAAGGTTCACGTCATCGACAGCCGCGAGGGCGTAGCCAACCAAGCCCTGCGCGTTTTTCCGGGAAACCAAAATTGCTTGCAAGACCAAGCCTTTTCGCAAGACCAAAATGCGGGCGGCTTTAAGGTCCGTGAAAAGTTTCCGCAAGACAAAAGCTTTTTCTTTACCGCCGCCAGCCCCGAGCAGGAAAGCGAGTACCGCGCGATGTGCGAGCGCTTTGCGATTCCGTTTGGGGGGATGGTGTGAGGCGGGGCGGATTTTTAGGCTTTTAATCATTTTCCGCATAAAAAAAAGCCCGCGAGAAAAACTGATATGTACCCCTTTTACTGGACAAAAGTAAAAGGGGTATTTTTATGCGCTACACATTGGAGTTCAAGCTTAGATGCGTTGAGCTTTACAAACAA
>CADBBB010000123.1 GCA_902792795.1 uncultured Spirochaetaceae bacterium
AAAATTTTGTCATAGCCCAAGTCCAGCGCCGTTTCCGCCACCATCAAATGGCCGCAATGCACAGGATTGAAGCTTCCGCCGTAAATAGCAAGTCTCAATTTTCGCTCCCCGGATACTGAACTTCCGCGTCGTCGTCTATGGATTCGCGCTCGGCCATGAATGAGCTGGCCGGCCGCGCCGTCTTCTGTTCCTGCGTCTCAAGGCCAGACTCGGCCTTGTCCGCAAGCTCTATTATAGCGCATTTTAGCGCTTTCATTCCAGTGTTGTTCAAAATTGAGACGGAAAGGACGGGAATGTTCTTGTCCGCCGCTTGAATTTTTTCTTTTATCTCGCGCGCGTTTTCAAGGGCGCCCTCAACGTCAATCTTGTTGCACAAAACAAGGCGCGGCTTTTGCGCCAGTTCCGCGGAATAAGAGGACACTTCGTTGACCAAGGTGTCGTAGGCCGTCAAATAATTTGGGTCGCTCGCGTCTATGATGAACAAAAGACATTGGGTGCGCGAAATGTGCTTTAGGAACTTGAAGCCAAGGCCCACGCCTTCGCTGGCGCCCTCGATGATTCCGGGAATGTCGGCTATGATAATGTCCCGGTCGTCGTCAACCCGCAAAACGCCGAGGTTTGGGATTTTTGTGGTGAAAGGATAAGGCGCCACTTTTGGGCGGGCGTTTGTGAAAGCCGTAAGGAGCGAAGACTTTCCCGCGTTGGGAAAGCCCACCAAGCCCACGTCCGCCATGACGCTGAGCTCGACGCGGATTTTTCTTTCCTGCCCCGGCTCGCCCTTGTTGGCGATGCGGGGCGCCTGGTTTGTGGACGACTTGAAGTGGATGTTGCCCCAGCCGCCCTTGCCGCCTTTTAGAAGGAGGAATTTTTCGTCCTCGGCCTGGGTGGTGAAGTCATGGATAAGCTCGCCGGTCTCCGCGTCGCGCAAGGTCGTGCCGGGCGGAACTGGAACGACCAAGTCCTCTCCGGCGGCGCCGTACTTTCCCCAGCTCATGCCGTCGGTTCCGTTCCTGGCCTTTAAAATGGGACGTCGGCGCAATTTTGACAAGGTGCGCATGTTGCGCTTTATTACAAAGTAAACGTCTCCGCCCTTTCCGCCGTCGCCGCCGGACGGGCCTCCAAGCGGAATGTATTTTTCGCGCCTAAAGGAAATGCAGCCGTTTCCGCCCTTGCCTGAGGATACTGTGATTACCGCTTCGTCCGCAAACTGTATCATGCCTAAATTGACCCTAAACAAAAAAAGCCCGGCATTGTCCACCGGGCATTTTACGAAAGCGCTTTCCTTACGCCGTGACGATGGAAATGTACTTTCTGTTGTTGCTCTCGTGGAACACAACCTTTCCGTCAGCCGTGGCGAAGATGCTGTCGTCGCCCGCGCGCTTGGCGTTGTCGCCGGGGAAAAACTTAGTTCCGCGCTGCTTTACGATGATTGAGCCGGCCGTAACCTGCTCGCCCGCATATCTCTTTACGCCCAAGTGCTTGGGGTTTGACTGGCGGCCGTTTTTGGCGCCGCTTCCGCCTTTACTTCTTCCCATTTTTATTCCTCCAAATTACATTCAAACTGAACATTTTGCGGAAACTCTTTGGCAAGGCTTTCAAAGCCTTTTTTCAAAAAGTCCGCCGCGAACTTTAATTCGGCCTTGGCCGCCTCTCCGTCCGCCCTCGCCTCAAAAGAAAGCGTTCCCCTTTGCGGAGCCGCCCCTTCAAAGGCGATTCCCTGCCTGCCGTCAAGCGTTTGAGCCGCCGTCCGCAACAAAATTGTGGCCGAAGCGCAAACTATGTCGCGCCCCTTTTGGTCAAAGAGCGCGTGCCCCTCCGCCTTGCAGCGAAGGAAGCCGGAGCCTACGGAAAGCAGGACTCCAATCATTACGCGATGATTTCGTCAACGCGAACGTTTGTGTAATGCTGCCTGTGGCCGATCAAGCGGTGGTAGTCCTTCTTGCTCTTATACTTGAAGACCAAAACCTTCTTGTCGCGGAAAGAGTCTTCCACAGTGACCTTAACCTTGGCTCCGCTAACGTAGGGGGCGCCGACTTTGACGTTGTCGCCGTCGCTTACGAGCAAAACTGAGTCGATGTCAATCTTGGCGCCCTTTTCGGCGTCAATTTTGTCAACTTGAAGCAAGGCGCCTTTTTCCGCCTTATACTGCTTGCCTTTGTATTCAACAAGAGCGTACATATAAAAACCTCAAACTATAAATTTTCAAAAAACCGCTCCTGCGCAGCAAACGGGATTGCGCCTAAGCGTATTTATGTAAATGATATTTTATCAAATTTAAGGCCAATTAGTCAATAGATAGCAAAAAATTTTCTTGCATTTTTATGAAAGTGGCGCTACAATAGGTAGTTATGAAAGTAACCAATTTGATGGAAGATTACGTCCGCGCCCATGTGGACGACATGTACGAACGGCTCAAAGCGGAAAACATAAGTTGGCTGACCTGCGACTGCGAAAACTGCAGAATGGACACGGAATGCTACGTGCTTAACAGAATTCCGCCAAAATACACAATCTCCGGACGCGGAGTGAACCACGCCCAGAGCGAACTTGAGACGGCCAAGCAAGTCATGGCCGACGTGGACACCTTGATCATGGACGGAATTCGCATCATAAGCGGCTCAAAGCGTCCCAACCACGACTCGTCCTACACAAGCGACGCGGAAATCGTAAGCGGAAAATTCCCCTTCTTTTTCTTCCCGATTTTTTCGGGCGCGGTTTACGACGGAACGACATTCGAGTCGCTTTCCAACGCGGAAATCACGATTCTCTACAACGGAAAGCCGGCCAAAATGCTGGACTCCACTTGGCAGAACCCTTGCAACACCTTCAAGGCCACCGAGGGAGGCTACTCCTTCTGCGTGGAGCCAGAAAAGGCAAAGAAAGAAGGCATGGCCAAGGACTTTAGCTTTGAGCTTTTGATAAAGGCTCCCGGCTACGAGACGATAAACTATGTCTTCAACGTTCCCGTGGTGAGCAAAATCCTCAAAGGCGCCAGCGCAAGGCCAGACTACTCCCTAAAGATTCAGGACTTGTTCCTCTTTCCGCAAGGAATGGAAAATCCGATGGAGCGTTACCCTGTGACCGACGACAAGTCCGCCAGATAGATTAAAGTTTTGCCAACAAAAATACGAGCGGCAACGGAAGCGACCAAAGGTCGCGGCGAAACCGCTCGAACTTACGATTAAAGTTTTGCCAACAAAAATACGAGCGGCTATTGACAAAAGTTGGCGAAACTGATATAGTGCTTTCTACATTCTTTGGACGATTAGCTCAGCTGGTACGAGCGTCTGGTTTACACCCAGGATGTCGGGGGTTCGATCCCCTCATCGTCCACCTAAAGGCGAGGATTTTTCCTCGCCTTTTTTCTTGTCCTTTGGCCCCCGCCGCTCCGAAAAATTAACAGACATCTTAATTTAGAGGAGTTTTTATGTATCGTTTGGTGTCTTTGGAACGAGGCGGAAAGCCTGCGTGGTATTACTTTAACGAAAAGGACGGCCGCGACCGGCTTGTGCTTTACCTTTGCCAAGGCTGCGAAACAAACGCGAGCGCGCGCGACTATGCCCGCCGCGCGCAAAGCGGCGAAAGCTTGGTAAAGACGATAACGGCCGGAATGTATGAAAAGGCCGGCGCGTCCTACGAAAAGAGGCGGCAGTTTGGAAAGTCCGTATACAAGGCCACGCTCGACCAAAAAAAGCTTTTTTTGCGCGAAATAAACAAGGCCTTTGGCGACGTTCCCATTCAGGACATCTCGGAAAAAGATGTGGAAACTTTGCTCTTGAATTTGCCAAGAAGCGGCTCATGGAAAAATTCTTATTTGGAAACCTTTATGGACGTTTATAAGGAGGCGCGGTGGAACGGAATCAAGGTCGCGCTTCCGGCCTTCCAAAAATTCAAGCGGAATTCACGGAAGGCGGACGTTCTTTGCGAGGAAGAAACAAAGGCCTTGTTTGTTCCGAAAAATTTTTCAAATCCGGAACTGCTGCTTATGTTCGAGCTGGGCTTGTGCTGCGGACTGCGGCTTGGCGAAATGCGCGCGGTCAGGGCCGGCCAAATAATTGCCGCCGACAAGGCGCTTGTGGTGGACGGCTACATCAACAAAATGGGGGAACGGACCAACTACAACAAAAAGGGAACGGAAGAAAAGCCAAAATTTAGGGTGGCTTTTTTGTCAGAAAGCCTGCTCAAAAAAATATTGAAACTAATCCAAGACAAAAATTTGGAGGCGCGGGACTTTTTGTTCGCCAGAAACGGAAAGCCCTTCACGCAAACTTACGCCTACAAAAATTTTGTCATGGCCGTAAAGAAGTCAAAAATTCAAACGGCGGGAAGAAAGATTACGCCCCACTCCCTCCGCTACACTTACATAACAAGAATGCGCGGCCTTTTGCCAGGCGAGACCGTGCGAAAGCTGGCCGGCCATTCTTCCATAGAGATGACCGACTACTACACCCGCGCCTCCATCGACGACTTGATAGAGGAACTGGCCTCTACAAAAGAAAGCGTCGAGCGCTGCTTTGGCAAAAACTTTTGACGGACCAAGACTATTGGCAAGAGCAAAAACGCGCGCCCCCGGACCGTTCGCAAGACCAAGAGAGCGCGCGGCCTTGTCACGCGGCGGACTCGCGCAAGTCCTTTCGGGTAAGGGCGTACACGTCCTTGCCCGCTTGGGTCAGCTTGTAAAAGTCCGCGCGCGTGATGTCCGCCCAGCCGTTTTTGGGCGCGTACCTTCCGCCCTGCCACGGATCCATGACGGAGAACGTCGAACTCTTGTAATCGCTTCCGTCGCCAAAGTCGATCGACTCCAAAAGAACGGAATGGTCAAATTTTTGGACGCCGCCTTGGTTCACGCGCATGTGGGTAAAGTAAACGTCAGTATCGGACTGGGAATTGTCCTTTAAGCGGTCGTAGATTTCCTGGCGCTTGTCCAGGCCGTTTTGCTCCGCGCTGACGGAAAAGCGTTGACCGCCGCCGCGTATCCGTCGCCCCGGCCGATTAGATTTTTTTCCGCGACGCCGTTTTTGTCATAGGCCGCGACAAAAACGCCTTCTTTTTTCAACGCCTCGTTGGCCTCAGAAAGAGTTCCCACATTGCCGGTGATTGAATAGGCGATGTAGGCGGCGGTGGCGAGGGTACAGCCGTAGTTTTTCAAGGACGACTCATAATCTTCGGGCGCGTAGCCGTATTCTTTATTGGCCACGCCAACTTGGATTTCGCGCTCGGCTTTTTGGCGGCTTTCTTTTTCGATTTTTTCCGCCTCGCCGGCCGAAACGCCATTTGCCTTGGCGACAGAAACCACATGGGCCACATAGCGTTCGACGGCGTTCTTTTTGGCAAGCTCGTTGTATTCGTCCTTGCTCAAACTGAAGCCAAGGAGGACGTCGGCGTTTTTGGCCTCGTTTTGGAACCAAGGCTGCTCCGCCAACTCCGCGAGGCCGGAAACCTTGGCGCCGTGTTTTTGCGCGTCGTCTTTTGCGGCGGCGTAAAAGGCGTAGAGGCCGGCGGTTCCGCAAGCCAAATAGACTTTTGTCATGTTGGCCAAGCCCGCGTCCTTGCAGTCGACTTGCGCGTCAAGGCCAAGAAGTTCGTAGGCCCACGCGGCCGCGGCGGCGGAGTCCTCCATCGACGACAAGACGCTGTCCGTCTTGAGCTCCTCGCCCAAAGCGCCGTCGTTTATGAGCGCGTTTTGAAAAGCCGCCAAAGCCGCGATTCTGGCCTGGCCTTCCGTTCCCAAAGAAAGCAAGGACGAGTCCAACACGATGGCGCCGCCGTCCGTCCGTCCCTGCCCCGCGCCGTCCTCAAAGGCAAGGACGCGGGTTCCGTCAAACAAGCCGCGCGCCAGCTCCAGATTGCTTTGCCTTCCGCTCCAAGCCAAAAGGTTGGCCGAACCTAAAAGCGTCCGCTCTTGCGCCGAACCGTTTTTTAGCGCGACGATTTTTTCCGCCGCAAGCGCGTTTTTTGCAAAGGCCGAGACAGTTCCATAAGAAAGATCCACTCCTCCGCGACCAAAGCCGCCATAGAAATTTCCATCCTTCACTCCAAGCTCCAAAAAGCCCGCTCCGTTTATGTTGGCGATGTTTATCGAAAAGTCTCCTGAAACGGCGGCGTTCAAGGCGGCGC
>CADBBB010000124.1 GCA_902792795.1 uncultured Spirochaetaceae bacterium
CATCCTTTGCTTGACAGAGCTGAATTCCACGGGAAAAAACGGCGGCCGCATTTGACGCGCCAAACATTCCGCCATGTCGTGAAAGGGCGAATAAATGTCAAGCGTCACTTCCGGATTGAATATCGGGGAAAAAAACGGAAAGCCCTGTATGTGGTCCCAGTGCAAGTGCGAAAGAAGGATCGAGTATTTTTTGTTTTCTGGAACCGGCGTTTTTTCGGCCAAGACGCGGATGCCTGTTCCGGCGTCCAAAATTATTTGGCCGCCGCTTTTTGACGTGATTTGGACGCAAGGCGTGTTTCCGCCGGCGGTTCCGTAAATGCTTTGGGGCAAAGAGGACAAAAATTTTTGGCGCGCGTCGGCGCTCTTTATGTCGGCGCTTCGTATGCGCATAACCGCGGCGTTAATCTTAGCTTGAACGTCTTCGGCCGAAAGAGGGGCCGGCAAAGAGCCCCTCGTTCCTCAAAATGCAATTTTCAACTCTACAGCTCCAAATCCCTTGTAATCGGAAGGTTGTGGTCGTACAAAAATTTTTGCCCGTCAATTTCTTGGCGCGAGCGCAATTTGCCGCCGTCGATTCCTTTGCAGCTCTTTGCCTCTTGGCTCCAGCTTTGCGGGCTTTCCAAAATCCACGACCAAAATGGATACGTCGAACATTGGATGGGCCTCGCGTCGTAGGCCTGGCAGCCGTCCGCGCCCCAAAGGGCGCAGTCGTAGTTCGGCTTTTCCAAAAGCGCCAAGGCTTCTTTGTTTCCGTAATACTGAACCCAGCGGCAATACTTCTTTACAAATTCATCTTGGCTAATTTTAAAGCATTGAGAGAGTCTTGTCAAATCATTTTTGGAAAGATAGACGACGCCCGGAGAAAGTCTGCAACAGTCCGAACAGCGGCGGCATTCAAAGTGTAGTCCGTTTTTGTAAAAGCAATTATCGTCAGACAAAATATTTTTTTAGTTTTAGTGGGGAGTGAAGGATTCGAACCTACGAAGGCTTAGCCAGCAGATTTACAGTCTGTCCCCTTTGACCACTCGGGAAACTCCCCAAAAGCTGCCTGTAGGATTTGGACCCACGACCCCGAGATTACAAATCACGTGCTCTACCAGCTGAGCTAAGGCAGCGTACGCTTTGTTCAAGCGTGAATAGCATTTTATTCTTTTTGGGGCAAAGTGTCAAGGGCTTTTGCGCATTATTTTTGAATTTATTTGCGCTTCTTTCTTGTTTGGTTTATCGTGAGATTTATCGTCTTTTCAACTTCCATGCCGGCGGCCAAGTCTACGTCCCACACAAAGGCGGTCACAAAAGTTCGGCTTTCGTTTTGCAAAATGTCGGTGTCCATGTTGCGCCTTTTGAACGTCACCGGGAAGAAGGTCACGCCAGCCTCCTCGTTGGGAGTGAAGACAAACGTCACGTTGGAATTTGCGTCGGTGATTTGGACGGCGGACGCCTTTTGGACAAGGCCGCCCTGGACGGATTCGCGGCAAGGCTTTTCGCTTGTTCCCTGCGCTATTTTTTCGCCGGAGACAATTTCGATGTTGTATGGCTTGTAGTTTGGATTGAGCAAATTGAGCTCGGCGAAATTTGACTCAACCGCGAATTTTCCTTGGACGGCCACGGGGCCTTCGTTCTTTAAAATGTATTGGACGGTGATGCCGTTGGACTTTACGATGTAATTTTTCTTTAGAAGAATCGGCTGGTCGAGAGTGGAAAATTTTGTCTTTGTCTCAAAGCGAATTTCCTGCTTTTGGCTTGAAAAGAAAGTTTCCTTGTAGCGCTTGGCCGAGAACATTCCGTTTCGGCAAGGCTCGCCCTTGCAGTATTTCTTGGCCTCGTCGTCTTCAAAAAGGTGGTCCACGAAAATTCCGCGATAGTAATTGTCGTCAAGGCCGTCGTATTTTTTGGCGCGCGAAATGTTGTCGGCGTAGTTTCCGCCAGCCTTGAGAACGTCAAGCTCGAATATCGAGCCGCCTTCCGTTCCGACGCAAACGTTGCATTTTTCCAAGCGGCAAATGTATTCGCAAAAGCCGTCGCCGTTGTAGTCGTAGCTGGTGACGGATTCCTTAAAGGGGGAACATTCGCGGACAAGGCGCTCGGCCTCCGTCAAATTTTTGTAAGCGTTTTGGCGTTCGGTAAAGGAAGCCAGCTCGTTGGACGCGCGGCAAATGTAGGCCTCGCCGCTTTGGGCCGCCAAAAGGCGCTCGCGGGCGGCGTTCTTTCTCATCTTGTCGCCGTGGCACTGGTTGACCATAAGGCTGACGTCCATCATTCTTGCAAAGAGCGAGCCGCTGGCCTTGTACGCCTGCAAGTAGTCATAGACGCTCAAGGGATAGGCGTCGCCGGTCTCCACGCTTTCGTAGGGAGTGACGCACCAGCGCGCGATTTTTTGGTTTATGCCGGAATGGACAAAGGCTTGCGAAAAAACTTCCGCGTCCTTGACGCAGTTGCTGGGCAGGTCAAAGAAGCAAGAATCTTTGGCTTGCGCGCAGGCAAGAAATTCCTTGGCCCAGTCCTTGTCCAAAAGGGGCGCGATGGTGTCCTTGTCAAAGAAAATGGGCGCGGTTCTGTCCGCGTCGGGGTTGCGCTCGTCGGCGGCCCGCGCTTCGTTGACCGCGGAAAAAATTCTTGAAAAATAGTTTTTTGCCGCCTCCCCTTTTTTGGCTGCCAAACGGCTTTCCACGGGAAGGATGACGATAGTTTTTCCCAAGTTGCTCATGACAATCGGCAGGAAAGAAACTTTTATCTGCCTAAAAAGGCTTGTGTCCAAAAAGACGTATTCAACGCTGGCGGCGGCGAATGTGGAAATGAGCGACGGATCCCAGCTGTCGCAAAAGAGGGACATTCCGCGAGGCCGCTTTCCAAAATTTTGCCGCAAGGAAGTCGTGAGCTTTTCTATTTGGGCGGCGCGGTCGGCCGGCAAAATCATCGGAAAAAGCGGGTTGTAGTATCCGCCGCCGATAATTTCTGCCTGCTTGCGCGCGATGAGGTTTTTTATCAATTCCAAAAATTCGGGGTTTTTCTTTTTGAAGAATTCGATTTGCGGGCCGGTGAAAAAGAACGAGAATTTCAATTGCGGGTTTGCCAGCAAAAGCGCGCCCAAGGGCTTGTAGACGCTTTTGTAGGCGGCTTGGTACGAGGAGTCGTCTTGAAATTCCGTGGCCCTGCCGGCGTAGGCTAGGCAAATTCGAAAGCTGGACATTTTTGCTATCTTAACATTTTATACCAATTCCGCCAAAATTTAAAGTCCTTTTTGCGCGGAATTTCAATAATATGCTCGCCTTCCCCATCATTTTTGTATTGTATTGTCTTTTGCTCTTTGGGGATCATTTTTATCAAGTATTTTGGGCATACGGCCACGCAAGTTCCGCAGCCGCAACATTCGTTGGTGACGACGGCGGTTCCATTTTGGATTATGATGGCGTTTTGCGGACAAGCCGCCGCGCAGTCGCCGAATCCGATGCAGTCATATTCGTTTTGGGTGAGCGAACCATAGGTTTTGGCTATCAAGGCGCAGTTGTTTATGCCGTTGTATTGCAGGCGCTCCGCCTTTTGCTTTTGGGGATCGCTCAAAACCACCGCCCTTTCCTGCGAGGCTTGGACGCTTGTGTCCACGTTCCTAAAAATGTAGTTCTTTTCCAGCGGCGAAAAGAGCAAGTCCGTGTTTTGGAGTATCTGCTTTTTGACCGCCGGCAAAAAAATGTTGGCCACGGCGACCACAAAGAGGCAAATCAAAATCAAGAATAAAATCGACAAAAAGATTGTTAGAACCATTTTTCAACGCCCGCGTTTATCCAAGAAATGTTCAGCGCGTTGAGCGCCAAAAGCAACACCATCATGCACAGGAACACGGAAATCTTTTGCCTAAAGGTGTCCGTGTTCTTGACTCCGACCATCTTGCTGGTGAAGGAATACAGGAGCGGAATCAAAAGGTAGTAGCCCGCCCAGCAGCAAATGTCTATGACCACCGCTCCCAACAACGAAGGGCTTGCGTTCAAGGCAAGAAGGGCCGACAAGTAAGAAAGCGCGAATTCCGCCGCCGGTTTTTTGGTGGCCAGCTGCAGCAAAATTTCCAAGAACACGCTGAACGCGGCCCAAATCAAAAGCGCCGCGAGCGGATACAATTCCGTCAAGCCCAGAGGCGCCAAGAGCAGCTTGTTGATTGAAAAAGTTATGGACACGGAGGCAAGCGAGCAAGCCAGGGACTTGATCGCGGTCAAGGAAGTCTTTTTTCTTGAAAGGCTTGTCTCGGCCTCCTGCAATATGCCCACGCCGTAAATCAAGACGGCGGAACAATGCAGCGTGTAAAAGAAGATCGCGTCAAACATTCTCATCTTTTTTCTCCTCCACCGCTTGCGCCTTTTCCAAAATGTTCAGCCTGGTCTGCGCCGCCAAAAGAAGCGACATGCAGAAAATCAAAATCAAGAGGGCTCCAGGAATCGTGGCGAAGAACGAAAGGAAGGCCGTGTCGTAGGCGTTGAACAAGACCGCCTCCTTTATCGAGCCGGGCGCCGGAAAGGTCACCGTTCCGTAGCCCAACACGTCGCGAAGCAAGAAGAACAAAATCGCGAAGGCGCCCGTCTTTGCGGATAGGCGCGCGTTGTCGGACACCGACGGAGACGGGCTTGAAAAAACTTCCGCGAGCAAAAAGGCCGAGGCCGCCGGAATGTATACAAGGAAGCTCAACGTGAGCGCTATGACCGGCGAAAACAAGACCAAGATTTGCTTGTACAAAACGGCCATAAAAATAATGAACGCGAGCGAAAGCGTTTCCTGCAAGGCGCCGAGGCCCATCTTATTTGAAAGCGAGTTGAACGCCATGAAGCTCGCGACGCTGACGCCGCCGCCAAAAGCGCGAACGAAGCGGCTATGAAAACAAAGTATAAATTCTTTTTCATTTTTTTGCCTCCTGGCCGGCCGCGCTTCGCGCCAGCTCTTGGGCGATGTTTTGCCAATAAACAATCTGCCTGTCGTTTTTTGAATCCAAGAACGCGCGCGCGGCCGAGCTTTGCATGTAGGCCATTCCCTTAAAGTCCGCCTTGCCGTCTTGGACCACAAAGACCGCGGGAAGCGGCCCCCAGTAGCCTGTGGCGCGGAGAATGACGGCCAATGATTTTTTTGACGGTGAATTCTTTTGAACCAGCTCAAAGCAGGCCGCGCTTACGCTCAGGCTTGAGTCGATTTTTACAAATTCGCCGCACTCCCATTCGCTTGGGGGAAGAACTTGCTCGACGGCGGCGCGAAGTCCGCGCTCCCAAGACTTTCTTCCGAGGACGGAAAAAAGCGCCAGCGTCAAAAAGAAGGCCAAGATAATTCCCGTGAAAATTCCGGCCTGAAAAAGCTGTTTCTTGGCTCCTTCGTTCATCGCACGGCCTCCCCAAGCTTGGCGGTCAAGAGCGCCGAAAGCTTTTTGCGCAGCCGCCTGCTTTCAAGAACTTGCAGGGCCGGAGAAATTATGTTGGCGACCAAAATGGTCAGCGCGGCTCCGGCGGGCGACGTTCCTGTTCCGCAAAAAAGAAAGGCGAATATTCCCGCAAAAAAAGCGTAAGTTATTTTTCCCGAAAATGAGTTGGGGCAAGTTCCAGGCCACTGGAGCAAGAAAACCGACGCGAACAAGAGGCCGCCGGTCAGCATGGCCAAAAGGACGTCTCCCCCCATCGGCGCGGCTCCCGTCAAAAGCGGCGACGCGAACTTGACCAAGCCCAAGTAGACGAACAAAAAGAAAAGGGGAAGCTCCGGCTTCTTGAAGTCGAACGAGAACAAAAAGAGCGACGAAAGAAGCGTCAGGAACGTGAACCTAAAGGCGGGAATCGCCGCGTGGTTGTCCCAAAAGAGCGATATGTAGCCGTTGGGAATCGAAACGTTGAAAAGGCGGAAGACGCTGTCGTTCAAAAAGAGCGTTATCTTTTCGTCAACGCCGTTTGTCAGCATGGCGCCGTCAATCAAGGCCAAAGAAGGATTCTTGGCCGCAAGGTCCGCGCCGTAAATCGCGTAGCCGCCGAACGCTCCCCTTCCCATGAACCAGGCCGCGACGATAGTCAGCGCTACGGGATTGAGCCAAGAAGTTCCGGTTGAGCCAAAGACGCGCTTTGTGGTGAACATAAAAATCGCGGTGATTAAAAACACGCTGGCCAAAGGATAGTCGGGCGGCAAAAAGAAGCCTGTCAAAGTTCCCACATAAATTGAGTCGGCGATCGCAAGATTGCGCCGCTTTTTGTCCGCTATGTTGCCGGCCTCGCTCAGCGCGGTTCCCATGACGGCGCAAACGACTACGGCCAGCGAATTCCAGCTTTTTGTCACAAAGAGCATGGCCAGCTGGGGCAAAATCGCCGCCCAAATCAAAATCGTTCTGACGGAGGGCGACTTGGTTGAGTCCGTGAACGGCGCTGTTGAAACTTTGTTATACATTTTGCTTGTCCTTTAGAATTTTCACAATTTCGCTCAAGGGAAGTTTTGTCGGGCAGACCGAATCGCAGACTCCGCACTCTATGCACAAAAGGCTTGAGCGGATGAAATCTTGCGGAGTCTTTATCGACTTGACGACATGGGCGTAGATTATGTCAGGATAAATTTTTGCCGGGCAGGCGGAGCGGCAGTTTCCGCAGCCGACGCAAAAGGCGTTTGAATAGTCGGTGGCGTCTTTTTTTGCCACGAACGAAACGCTTTTGACTGACTTTGAAACAGGAGTTTCAAGCGACGGAACCGAAACTCCGCGCAAAAAGCCGTTCACCACGACCTTGCCTATTTTCCTGGGCTCCAAGCCCAGCTGCTTGGCCAAATTTTCAAAGCTTTCTCCGACGCAAACCTTGAGGACAGCGCTGGACTTGAGGCAGTCGCCCGACACATGGACATACACGCGCTCCACGGGAATGTCGTGGACAAGGGCGTCGGAAAATACGACAAGAGTCTCCGCGTCGACAAAAAGGGAATTTTCGATTATCGTCCGCTCGCTTTGGTCGGACTTGAAAGCCTTTTTGTATCTGGCCGCGAGCGTCGCCTTTTTGGCGCAAGGATAGTCCTTTGTGTCGACGATAAGAATTGAATTTTTAGGATCGGAACGGTACGGCAAGAGAGCCGTTTGGACCGCGACGCCGTTTTTGGGACAAGCGAAGACTACTTCCTTTGGCTCCATGATTTCCTTTAGAATGTCGACGCCGGTCAAAATTTTTTCCATGTGGACGCGGGCGAGCGTGGAGTCGGTTTGGCAAGAAGGGTCTTCGTCAAAGAGGCGGACAAAAATCCGCGATTCGGAAAAGTCCTTGACAGCCTTTATGTCGGCCAAAAGCGAGCGCGGTTCCCTTACAGAAAATGTGTTGACCACGCCGAGGGCTCCGATTTTATTTTGCAGCGTCTTTGGGCCCATGCCCCTCCACTCAAGGGAACGCTCGTTTTTTCCAGTGTGGGAAAAGCGGCCGCCCATCTTTATCTCAATCGCGCTCGTGTAGCGGCCGTCGCTCGCCGAGCAATTCTTTATTCCAAGCGCCACGCCCGGAATCGACGAATGAATTTTGGCAGAGTCGTCCGAGCCGGAATATTCGGCGATTACCTGGCCTTCTTGAACCGCGTCCCCCGCCTTTACGAGCGGCGCGCAAAGAACTCCCCTTTCCTGCTCCAAGGGAATCAAAACTTTGCGCGGCAAAAAAGCCGTGGCCACAGATTGAATTATGTCCTTTTTCTTTATCGCGTAATCAAGCCGCATAGTTTCTCCGTCTTAATTTTTAGCCGCGGCGCCAAGGCGCAAAAAAGCGGAAGCAGCGCCGCAAAAAGCAGCGCCGCCACAAGGCCGCCTCCCGCGTTTTCCGAACCGCCGGAAGCGTATGTCACGGAAAACTTTTTGCCCTGCGCCTTCCAAAGCTTTTCCACGGCCGGATAGTCCGCCTTGTCCAGCTCGTCCGAAGCTTCTTTTCTAAAGGCCGCGTTGTATGTGTACAAAACTTCGCTCCGGCTCTTTATGCCGTCACGGGTCTTTTCGTAATGGGCCATCTCAACCCGATCCCCCTCTTTGGGAACGTCGGGATACTTTTTGTTGAGAGACCTGTACGGAGAGGCCAGGCTGTTCCATTTGGCGGCAAAATAATCTTCCATGAGCGGAAAGCCGGAATCTTGTCCATTATACTCTGTTGGGGCGGGAAAAAACAAGCCCTTTTTTGAGCCCGCCGAAAGAAAGTCCGTTCCCGCGCATAGAAGAACAAAGAGAACGAAAATTTCCGCCGAAACGAAAAAGGCCTTTTTGAGCGTATTGACGCCGGCCGCGCTGACTGAGCGGGCGCTTCTTATGAAGACCGGCAAAAAGCGCGCCTTTTTTTCTTGCTCAATCTGAACGTT
>CADBBB010000125.1 GCA_902792795.1 uncultured Spirochaetaceae bacterium
TTACGCGCGGCGGCCTGGAATGTTTTGAGGGCGCGATTTCTATCGCCTCGCCTATCCAGTCCACAACCTGCCGCTCGACCTTTGAAAAATTCTTCAGGTCGTCAAGCGAAAACTCGCGCTTCAGCCGCGCGGTTATGTTTCCTATAAATTCTTTTGTGAACTCGTTGTCTTCCAGCAATTCCTCAATGCGGTCTATGGACTCGATTTTTTCTTCGTCCGAAGAGCGCGAACGCGGAAGATTTTGGACAGCCTGCGCGATTTCCTCAACCTTGGCGCTTATTTCGCTTATTTGAATTTCCGTCTTGGACTTTCCGCCGCTAAGCTGCCGCAAAACCCTCTCCTGAACCAAGCGCTGGGTTTCCTCCTCGCTTTCGTAGGCCGAAGCCTTTTCGACGCGGCGGTTGACGACATACCAAACTTTTACGGCGGGCTTGGCGAACAAGCCAAAAGGCCCGTACTTCTGGGTCGTGTTCTTTCGGTCTACCAGCTCGTATCCGCTTCCGTACATTTTAGCCAGCTCTTCGCGGCAGTCGTCCAGCGTGTCCGCCGTAAGAGTCAAAATTTCATCGCTTTTGCTTTCTGAAGGCATCAAGCAACCCCCTCAACTTTTTCCTTTATTTCGCCAAGCACTTCAATGGAAACGCTGTTTTCGGCGGCCATAAGCTCGCCGATGGAAAGGACCACAATTCCGGGAACTTCGCGCTCCGTCGAAGCCTTTACAAGAAGGCGGACTTCGGACGGACACAAAATTATCGGAACCAAGCCCCGGTCCTGAACCGCCGCGAAAGCCTCGCTCACGTCGGAAATCCACTTGCGGCCGTCGACAGGGTCAAGCGCGGCGAAGGGGCGCGAGCCGTCGGCGGGAATCACTTGGTGGCTCAACAAAAGGTTGGCGTAGTCTTGCGACAAGTTCATCACGCGCAGCTTGCGCTCCTCGTCGGCGTACTGAAGGCATATTTGCTTTCCAAGAGCCTCGCGCGCCTTCTCGGTCAAAATCCAAGAGCCGGCGGAAGGGCCGTGGTTGGCCAGCGTTTCCAAAATAAGGACGATGTTCCTGATTGAAACTTGCTCGCGCAAAAGATTTTGCAAAACCTTCTCTATTTGTCCATACGTGAACTTGGCCGTTTCCAAAACTTCGTCGACGACAACCTTGTCGGTCTCCGCCACCTTGTCGAGAATTTGCTTGACTTCCTTGCGGCCCAAAATTTCCGCCGCGTTGCGCCTTATTATTTCGGTCAAGTGGGTGGCGATTACGGTTGGCGGGTCGACCACCGCGTATCCGGCGGCCTCCACTTCCGCCCGCTTGTCTTCGGGAATCCAAATCGCGGGCATTCCAAACGTCGGGTCGCGCGTCGCCTCGCCCTTGACTTCCTCACGAATGTCGCCCATGTTGATGGCCATGTAATAGCCCATCTTGAGCTTGGCGCGGCCCGCTTCGATTCCGCGAATTTTAAAGGCGTATTCATTTGGATCCAAGGCCATGTTGTCGACGATTCTTATGCTGGGAACCACAAGGCCCAAGTCAAGCGCGGCCTCGCGGCGGATTCTGGTGACGCGCTCCAAAAGCTTGGCGCCCTTGTCGTTGTCCACAAGGGGAATGAGCGCGTAGCCTATTTCAAGCAAGAGCGGGTCAAGCGGAACGACCGGCGAAACGTCGGCGGGATTCTGGCCCGTCTGCGTCTTTCCGGAAGCGGCGGCGTCGGCCTGCTTTTTGGCAAGTTCCCGGCTCGTCTTGAGGCGCTGGGAGCGGACTCCGAGCCAAATGGAAAGCGCGCCGAGCGGCAAGAGGACATACCAAGGCATTCCCGGCAAAAGTCCCATGACGGCCATTACGACGCCGGCGATAATGTAGGTCGCGCCGTCCGACGAGAACTGGCTCTTGAGCTCTTCAGTCAAAGTCTCTTCGGAAGCGATCTTGGTCACCAAAAGGCCGGTCGAGAACGAAAGCAAAAGCGAAGGTATCTGGCTCAAAAGGCCGTCGCCTATCGTAAGGCGGGAATAAGTCCCGATGGCGTCGACAAAAGACTCGCTGTGCAAGGCCGTTCCGATGATGAAGCCCGCGACCAAGTTGACCACCGTGATGAAAATGCCGGCGGTGACGTTTCCGCTTACAAATTTTGAGGAACCGTCCATCGCGCTGTAAAAGTCGCTCTCTTTCCTCAACTCGGCGCGCTTAATCCTCGCCTCTTCCTCCGTGATGTCGCCGTGCTGGAGCTCCATGTCGACGGCCATGCTCTTTGTTCCCATCGAGTCCAAGGCAAAGCGGGCGGAAACTTCGCTCACGCGCGTGGCGCCTTTTGTGATTACGATTGTCTGGATCACAATCAAAATGATGAAGATTACCATTCCGACGACAAGGCCGTCGTTGCCTTTGGAGCTTCCTACAACGAACGTTGAAAAAGCCTTGACCATCCTTCCGTCAAAGGCGGCGCCCTTTGTCAGAATCAACCTGGTGGAAGAAACGTTTATTCCCAAGCCAAAAAGAGTGTAAAGCAAAATGATTTGGGGAAAGGCCGTGAAGAGCGCGGGCTTTGAGGTGGACGTGACCTTGAGCAAAAGCAAAATGGCGATTGATAGATTTATCGCCATCAAAAAATCCAAGACAACGGACGGAAGCGGAATGATCAACATCAAGATGACCCATACCGCTCCAACGCCGGTAGCGTTGTTAAGCAAAAAAGAGAACGCGTTGCTTTGTCTTTCTTCCGCCATAAGTCCCCACCCAGGCTTCTATTTTATCGCGGAGCGCTCAAGCGCCCGCCTTCCATTTTTTCTTAAAGTTCTTCAAGTGGCCGTACACAACCGACACAACCTTAAAGTAAGTGTCTGGTATTATAGCGCCAAGTTCGACCTCTGCATAGAGGCCTCTGGCCAAGGGCCGGTTTTCCACTATAGGAACGTCGTTTTCGCGCGCGATTTGCTTGATCAGCTGCGCCCTGTTGTCCTGCCCCTTTGCATTGAGAACGGGAGCGTCCGCCTGCGCCGTGTCATACTTAAGCGCAACGGCAAAGTGCGTCGGGTTCGTTATGACCACGTCGCTTTCGGCCACGGCGCGCCGAACGTCCGACATAAGGATTTGCCGCTGCATTTGCTTGAGCCTGCCCTTTACTTCCGGGTCTCCTTCCATCTCCTTGTATTCCTGCTTGACTTCCTGCTTGGTCATTTTGAGGGAATCCATAAAAGAGGAACGCTGCACAAAGTAGTCCGGAATCGAAATGACCAAAAAGAAAATCGAGGCCGCAAGCAAAAGCTTCAAGGCTATCGAAGCGATTTTTCCGAAGGCGCCCAAAATGTTTCCGTTGGCGTGGACGATGAACAAAAGGTCGCCCATGTTGGCCCTTATTATGACGTAGGCCATGAACGCGACGGCCGCGACCTTGGCCAATGACTTTACGATGTTGAAGGCGCCCTGCTTTGAAAAAATCGTCTTTTTCAAATACTCGCCGATATGCGGAAGTATCTTTGAAAAATTTGGCGTTATGGGCTTTAGGCTAAAGAGCCAGCCTCGGTTTTGAACCATGTTTCCGGCCACGCCCGCGACGAGGGACACAAACGAAATCGGCAAAACCATTTTGAGGAAGTAGTTGAAAAAAACGACGGCGCTAGTTCCGCTGAGAGCGTTTCCTTGGTCGCAGCGGGTGAAAAAGAAAATCAGTATTTCCTGAAAATTTTTGAGGAGCCACTTTGCCAAAAGCGTCAAAGTCAAGACGCTGAACAAAAACACAAAGGCTCCGTTCACTTCCTGGCTTTTGGCGACGCGGCCTTCCTTGCGCGCCTTTTCAAGCTTGAGGTCGGAAGGCTCTTCCGTGCGGCCCTCGTCTTCGGCGGCAAACCATTGCAAGTCGATGTCTTCAAAGCTCATATCTTCTTGCCTCCAAGCGTCATAAGCAGGCGCTCAAGCCGCGCGAATCCTCCGTCAAAGCCCCGTCCAAACGCGTCGATGAAACTGGGCAGGAGGGCCGTCAAAACAAAGAACGAAACCAAAAGCATTATCGGAAAGCCTTCGCTCAGAAGGTTCATCTGCGGCGCGGCTTTTGAAAGTATGCCGACCGAGATTGTTATCAGCATGAGCGTTCCCATAATCGGAAGCGAAATCACGAGCGCGTTGGCGAAAAGCTCGGTGAGGCTTTTCAAGAAAAAGCGCGGAAGAATCGCGCCGCCGGCCATGTCCTGGACAATAGAATAAGCGTTGAGCGTCTTGAAGCTGGACACAAGGCCGCCCAAAAAGAGCTTTTGAAAAAAGCCGGTCTGCATGAAAATCAGCATGGCGATAAGGTTGAGGTACTGGCCCATCAATGGGTTCTCGACTTGGCTCAAGGCGTCGTAAACTTCGCTGGCCGAAAAGCCCATCTGAAAGGCGAAGAACTGGCCGGCCGCGCTGAAGGCCGAAAATATTATCGTAACGTAGAAGCCCATTATCACGCCTATAAGCGCCTCGCCGACGAGCAAAATTAAAAATTCCGCGGTGAACGTTTGTTCCGGCAAAAGAAAGGCGGAGTACGCGGAAAAATCCACTTGCCCCAAAATGTTGTAGGCCATGAAAATCACAAGGGCGGCGCGCGCGGCGCTTGGAACGTTCCGCATGCTAAAAAGCGGAAGCGTCATAAGCAAAGAGAAGCATCTTACCGCGGCCAGCAAGAAAACCGGCGCCTGTGACAAAAGCCTGTCCAACAAAAGTTTCCGTCTCCTACAACCTTGATATTTGCCCAAAAAGGGTCATCGTGTAATCCTTAAGCTCCGCGAACATGGCCTGAAAAATCGCCACGAACAAGCCGACAATCAGAGCCGCCCCCAAAACAGGAGCTATCAAAATAAAAACCTGCATAACGCCCGCGCGCATCATGTTTGAAATCTGTCCGATGTCCATACGCTACCTCAACACCGAATAAAAAAGCTGCTGGGTCAAAAGGCCCCAGCCGTCAACCAAAACAAAGAGCATCAGCTTGAAGGGCATCGAAATCTGCACCGGAGGAAGCATCATCATTCCCATGCTCATCAAAATGCTGGCCACGACCATGTCTATTATTATGAACGGAATGTACAAGTAAATGCCGATCTTAAAGGCCGCCGTAAGCTCGTGCAAAATGTACGAAGGAACCAAGACGTAAGTGGGAACGTCGTCAAGGTTGTTGGGCTTGTCCAAGCCGCGCATGTTCATGAACATCTTTATGTAGCTTGTGTCGTCCGCCATTTGCCTGTACATAAAGTAGCGGACGGGCTTTTGCGCGGCGTCAAAGGCGGCCTCGACGCCTATCTGGCCTTCGCGCATCGGCTTGAAGGCATTGTCATAGACGTTGGTGAACGTGGGCCACATGACAAAAAGGGTCATGAAAAAGGCGATGCCGTTCAAGACGCTTGTGGGCGGAACTTGCTGCAACGAAAGCGCGCGCTTGATGAAGTCCAGCACTATCGAAAAGCGCAAAAAGCATGTGAGCAAAATCAAAAGGCTCGGCGCCAGCGTCATCAGCGTTAGCAAAATCAAAAGCTGGACGCTAAAGGCCACTTCCTCGCCGTTTTGCGGGCGGCGGATGTTTATGTCCACGTTGGGTATTTGGACGGGATTGACGTTGCCCTGCATTTGCATAGTTCCGCGCGTCGATCCTTGCGGAAAGTTGGGGTCGTCGGCCGCCCTGCCCGCCGCTTGCGACGATACAGGAAAGGCGCAAAGAAGGCCTACAAAGGCCAAAAGAGCCAGGCGGAGAAAATGTTTTTTGCAAAAAACGCGCGCCTTACTTGCCATTGTTCAACTTCTCTTTTTGCTTTTTAAAAAAGTCCGCGATTGAGGAGGAAGCCTTGCGCTCGCCCTCGGTGGCGTTGGGATTTTTTGGATTTAAAAAGAGCGAAAGCACGTCGCTAAAGTTTCTGGCGCGCGCGGCGTTTTGGTTTCTGTCCGCGTTGAGGTTCATAGCGTCGACCAATTCCTTGTCGTTGATTTCGCCGAGCAAGTCGATGGAACTGTCGGTGACGCCGATCAAGTAGGCATGCTCCAAAAGAGTTACAATTTGAACGGTCTTTCCGGGAGCAACGGAGACTTGCGCCACTTTGCGCAAAAAGGTGTCGTCGTCGGCGACAGAGCCGCCCAGCTTTTTTTTCATAAAGCTCATCACAAGGTAGACGCAGGCCACGACGACAATCAGGACAAAAATCATCCTAAAGAAAATCCAAACGGTGGAAGCTCCGCCTTGCGGAAGCGCGCCGGCGGCATTTGTCGCGGCGGCGGGCGAATCCTCAATCAACAGCGTTGTCTCGTCGGGCAAAGATTGCGCCGCCGCTTGGGCAAACGCGAGGCCGGCGAAAAGAGAAAAGGCGCATAAGAACGCGAATATTTTTTTTGAGAATTTCAAAGTTCCCCCCACCCATATTTTAAAGGAACGCCTTGTCTTCCCCAAAACAAGACGCCCTGATTATTGCGGCGCGACCTATCTAAGCTCGGACACGCGCTCCTGCGGAGAAAGAATCTCCGTGATACGAACTCCGAAGTTTTCGTCGATGACCACGACTTCTCCCTTGGCGATGGGCTTGTGGTTGACCAGAATGTCAACCGGTTCGCCGGCGAGCTTGTCCAGCTCGATGATGGTGCCTTCGCCAAAGCCCAAAATTTCTTTTATCGGCTTCTTTGTGCGGCCAAGCTCTACGGTCATTTCCATGTAAACATCCATCAAAAGACCGATGTTGCCTTGATCCGCCGGAGCGCCGCCGCCCATCAAATTTGGATACTGCAAAGACTGGACGTTGGGAGGCGTTCCCATCATGCCGCCCATAGGAGCCATTCCTCCCATAGGCATTCCGCCGCCCATCGGCATTCCCATGCCCATGCCGCCCATTTGCATTCCGCCCATGGGAGCGCCGCCCATCGGGGCTCCTCCCATCGCGCCCATCGGAGCGCCGCCGGCCATTCCGCCAAGAGCCGCCATGTCGGCCGCGTTCAAGGCTCCGCCAGCCGGCGCCGCGGGAGCTCCGCCGCCCAAAGCGCTTGCGATGGACTGCGCGGCGTCGCCTCCGACGGCTTCCCACAAGGTGTAGGCTTGGCCGTCAATCGTCAACGGATATGTGAACAAGGCGAAGGTGTTCTGCGGAATGCGGACCATCGCCTTTGGAACGTTTATTGATTCGGCCGGATTGCAGGCAAGTCCGCCAAGCTTTCCGGTTTTGTCGAGCGCGGTGATTTCGTCGTTTGTGTGGGTCGAGAGCGTTTCGTTGATCACGCTCATCGCCATGTCGTCGAGCGCGGCGTTCTCTTCCTTGTTGACAAGGCTCACCAACTTTTGCGCGCACTCGGTTGAGATGACGTAAAGGTGGTCGCCCTTGAGCGTGTTGGAAAAGTCCGCCGTCGTGGCGATTACCATCTCAGGCAGCTTGGCCAGGAACTGGTCGCGCGAGGCTCCCTCGGCAGTGGGAGCGCCGCCGGAAACCTCAACGCCTGTCATTTGCTTGAGGTTTTCGACAAGCGGATCCTTAAGGTCGCCCGCGAATTTTGTAAGAGTCGCCGCGTCTATATTTACCGACGGCGCGCCGGAAACCTGTCCTGACGCGTTCAGGCCGTCCATCGGAACGCCCGAAAGCAGCGCGTCGATTTCATCTTGGGAAATTACGCCATCACTCATACTGTTTCATCTCCTTCTACGGAAAGCTCTTCAAATTCTTCGACGCCCTCGTCCGCGAGTTTGCCTGTAACCTGAACCGCCATTTTTTTGCCCACAACGCCGGGCTGGCAATAGTATTTTTTCTTGTCGCCAATGTTCAACGTCAACTGGTCGCCCACCTTTGTGTTCGACAGCTTTACGACGTCGCCGCACCTGAGGCTCAACACGTCGCGAATCGGCAAGTTGATGGAACCGATTTCGGCGACGACGTCCATGTCAACCGTTGAAATTTTTTCTTTCAACGTTCCCAAATACTGGGTCGTGCTGCTTCTTCGCACGGAGCTGAACCAGAACTGCGAAGACAGCTTTGAAATGATAGGCTCGATAGTAAGATAAGGAATACAGAAGTTGATCATTCCCTCTTCCTCGCCTACCTTTGTCTCAAGCGTGACCAATACGACCATTTCTGTCGGAGGAACAATCTGCGCGAACTGGGGGTTGGTCTCAATCTGTCCCAAGCGGGGGCGCAAGTCGATTACCTGCGTCCAGGCTTCGCGCATGTTGGCCAAAATGCGGACGATGATTCCTTCCATTACGCTTGACTCGATGTCGGTGAGGTCGCGGCTCTTGTTGCCGGTGACGGCTCCCGTTCCGCCGAACAAGCGGTCAATCATGCTGAAGGTGATCGCCGGGTCGATTTCCAAAACCGCGTTTCCTTTTAGCGGATCCATGTTGATTACCGCAAGGGTTGTCGGAGTTGGAATTGAACGAATGAATTCCTCGTAGGTCAACTGGTCTACAGTGGCCACGTGAACGTGGACCAAAGAGCGCAGCTGGGCCGAAAGCGAAGTCGTGGTAAGGCGGGCGAATGTTTCGTGCATGATTTGCACGGTGCGAATCTGTTCCTTTGAAAATTTGTCAGGGCGCTTGAAGTCGTAAATTTTGATCTTGCGGGTGTCGGAAACCGCCTTGTAGTCGTCGGTTTCGGACTGGCCCGTGTTGATCGCGTTGAGCAGCTGGTCTATTTCGTCCTGTGAAAGAACATCTGTCATCTAAAATGCCCGCCTCTTTTTTTTATTGGGTCACAACGTTCAATTTGTCAAACGAAACTTTCTTGATTTTTCCTCTGTTCAAAATCGTGTCGTTTATCTCGTTGCGAATTTCAATCTTAATGTTTTCCTCGTTTCGCGGAGTCAATTCCTCGGCGGTCTTGGCCGCAAAGTAATTGCGCATAAAGTCGCGAATCGGAATTCTCTGGGCCGTGATTTCGGTGGAAGTGACCTTGTCTTCCTTCTTGTAGCCCAAGAAAATGTTCACCACGACGCTGGCCGGAATCGGGTCGCTGGTTCTCGTCTGGATTTCTCCAAGCGAAGTGTACCATTCCAATTCCTCGGCGATTTCCTTGTAGTCTTCGCTCACCGGAATCGCGGCCTGCGAAGGCTTGTTCGAGCCCATGATGTTCATCGTGATGATGACCACCGTGACTATAAGGATAATCGCGCCCAAAGCGAGCGCTATGTATTTTAGCAATGTCGGAAGCAAGCCTCCAATTCCGCCTTTTTTGGCGGGGGCCGCCGAAGCGCCCGTACACGGTGGGCAGCAGCAGGTCCACCACCATGTTCGCCTCCAGCGCCGTGGGGCTGCCCTTGGCGATGATGGGGTAGAACTCCGACTGGCGGATGCCGACGCCGTAGCCGA
>CADBBB010000126.1 GCA_902792795.1 uncultured Spirochaetaceae bacterium
AGGGACAGCAGCTCGCGCTTTTGGCCGGGCCTGACAAAAACATTTTGGAAGACTTGGCGGCAAAGGCCAAGATTGACATAGAGCCCTTGTCAGAGCCGGCGGAACGGACAGTTCTTTCGCAAAAACGGCTTGTCTTGGGCGGCGGCCGCCAAAAGAACGTGCAGCGCTACTTTAACAAGGCGGCATTTAAAGTCCAGAACAAGTGGACTTACAATCTTCCTTCCACAGAAACAAACGAAACCAACGGCGCCTTTTGCCAATTTTCCAAGGACACGCTTTTGGTGACGGCGCCGACGCAGTGGCCCAGCCACTTGATAAAAAATCTTTCCGCCGTCTTTGAGCTGGAAGAAGAAAAGATTTTTGTAACAAAGACAATCTCATGCGAGCCAAGCGCCAACAGCATTTGGGGCAACACCCTTTTGGCCTGCCAAGCCTGCGCCGCCGCCAAAGTATCGGGAAAGCCCGTGATGTTCGTCTTGAGCCGCGAGGAGAACGACAAGTTTTTCTCCAACATAGGCGAAGTTTCCATAACGCACAAGACCGCCTTTGACAAGGACGGCTTGATTCAGGCGGCGACAATTGACATTGACTTTGACGCGGGCGCCTTCAATCCGTTGGCGGAAGAAATAATAGACCGTCTTGTGATAGCCTGCGTTGGCATTTACAACTTTTCAAATTTGGAAATAAACGCCGCCGCCCGCTCGTCGCAAAAACCGCCCGCCACCATAAACATTGAGACGATAGACGCGCAGGCTTTTTTTGCGATGGAATGCCAGTTGCAGGCCGCGGCTGGCGCCACCGGCATCGACCCAGGAACCCTGCGCTTCTTAAACTCAAAAATTTTGAGCAAGGAAGAGTCCAAGATGCCTTTTGCCTTGAGCATGGAAAAGGCGGCGGAATCCTTGAACGCGGTTTTGGCGCAAAGCGACTTTAGGCGAAAATTTACGGCCAACAATTTGAACCGATCCTTTAAATACGACAACATAAAGACAAGGGGCATAGGCCTTTCCGTGGCCTACGACGCGAGCGGCTACTACGGAACAAGCATTTTTGAGTGCAACCAAAAAATGGAGGCGACCCTTCAAAAGGACGGAAGCCTTGAAATTCACGCGATAAGCCCTTCCAAGACAATTTTGGAAATTTGGAAAAACGAGGCTGCGGAAATTCTTGAAATAGAGCCAAAAATGGTTCGAGTCAATTCCGAATACAGCATAAACGACGAAACTCTGATTCCAGAAAATTTTTACTCAAACCTTTCCATAATGACAAGCCTCTTAAAAAAATGCTGCCAAGGAATTCAAGCCAAGCGCTTCCGCTCGCCGCTTCCAATAACAGTGAGCAAGGCCATCACAAAGGCGCAAATAAAGCAGTGGAACAAAACACGCTTTAAGGGAACTCCGTTCAACTCCACTTCGTTCATCGCGCTGGCCTTGGAACTTACCTTGGACGCATGCGACAGCAAGCCGGAAATAAAAAACATTTGGGTCGCCGTGAGCGCCGGAAAAATTTTGGCCGGAAAAGAAGCGGAGACAAAAATAAAATTTTCGATTCAAAAGACTTTGGCGGAAATAATTCAAAACGAGCGCCTTAGGGCAAAAAACATTTCAATAGCCTTTGTCCAGTCAGACTCGGAGCCGGCCCAAATCGGCGGCTTGATAAAAAAAGCGCTCCCGGCGGCCTTCGCGTCGGCGCTTTCGCAGGCCGTCAACTCGGAAATTCTTTCTATTCCGCTAAAGGCCACGGACATTTTTAAGGCGGCCCAGGCCGCCGCCGCAAAAGACAGCGCGCAAAAGAAGGAAGGCGAAAAATGAAATTTTCAATGACGATAAACGGCGAAAAAGTCTCGTTGGAAGAGGAACCGGAGACAAGCCTTTTGGAGCTTTTGAGAAAGCAAAAACTTTTGTCCGTAAGATGCGGCTGCGGCAAATCAAACTGCGGTTCCTGCGCCGTCCTGCTTGAAGACGAGCCGGTCTTGAGCTGCATGATTCCATGCGGAATTTTGCGCAACGCCAACATCGTCACGCTGGAGCATTTTTCCAAACAGGCCGCCTGCCAAGAAATAGTCAAAGGCTTTGAAAAGGCGGGCGTCACGCTTTGCGGCTGGTGCAACCCCGGAAAAATTTTCGGCGCGTATTCCATCATAAAAAAATATTCCAACCCCACGCGCGAGCAGGCGGCGCAGGCGGTCAAGGACTTGCGCGAATGTTGCGTTGAAAGCGACACGCTCATAAACGGAATCATCTACGCGGCGCAAATTCACTTTGAAAAAGAAAGGCTTAAGAAGAATGCAAAGCAATAAGACAATTTTTTTGGCAAAAAACATTTCGGAGCTTCTCTACCAAATCAAAAATGTTTCCGAACTAAAAATAGTCGGCGGCTGCTCGTCGACCAAACCTTTGCCCGAAAAAGTCTTGAGCGCGCGCGACATCGCGGAACTCAAGCTTATAAACATGCGCGAGCGCTTCATTGACTTTGGGCCCGCCGTCACGCTGAACGAAATCTTAAATTTAGGAAGCGAGCGCGTTCCGCAAATCTTGCGCGAAGCCGCCCAAAGCGTTGGAAACTATTTTGTCCGAAACATCGCCACGCTGGGCGGAAACATTTGCGCGTCGGTGGAGTCTCCAAAGGCTATAAAAAGAAGCCTGTACGCTCCCCTTTTGGCTTTGGGCGCCACGCTAAAATTCCGCAACACAGAAAACCAAATGAGCGCGACGATTCCGTTTTCTAAATTTGAAGGTGTTCCGCCCAAAAATGTTTTGGTCAGCATTCGCGTTCCGGCGGATGACTGGGACGTTTCGATTTTTCGCCGCTTGGGGCAAAGCGGAATTTTGACAGAGGAATCTTCGTCATTTTGCTTTTTGGCAAAAACCGCCGGCGGCGTTTTGACGCAAGTAAAACTGGTTTTTGCAGGCTCCTTGGTGTTTCAAGACAGCGAATTGGAGACAAAGCTTTTGGGCGTCCGCCTGCCCTTGACCGAAAAGACAGTCCAGGACTGGATCGCGTCGGCGCGCGCTTCGTTCGACGAGGCCGCCGCGGAAAGCGAGCTTGCGCAAAATCCAATCACTCGGGAACAATTCGTAAGCCTAACCCGCTACAGCCTGAACCAACTCACTTAATCAACATGCAGTCGCCGTAGGAGAAAAAGCGGTAGCGCTCGCGGACGGCCTCTTGGTAGGCGGCCAAAATGTTTTCGCGGCCGGCAAATGCGGACACGAGCATTATGAGCGTGCTCTCTGGCGTGTGGAAGTTTGTGAACATTTGGTCAACGACCTTGAACTTGTAGCCGGGGTACATAAAAATGCTCGTGCCGCGGGTTCCAGCTTTTATCAAGCCCTCGGAAGCGGCGGCGTTTTGGCCGGCCAAAGATTCGCCCGCGGCGGACTCAAGCGTGCGGACGCTGGTAGTGCCCACGGCCAAAATCGGGCGGCCGTCCTTTTTGGCTTGGTTTATCTTTTGCGCAGCCTCGGCCTCTATCGTGTAAAACTCTTGGTGCATTTTATGGTCTTCAATTTGGTCTTCTCGGACAGGCAAAAAGGTGCCAAGGCCGACGTGCAATGTCACAAAGACGCGCTCCACCCCTTTTTGGCTTAGGCGGCCAAGCATTTCTTGGGTAAAATGAAGGCCGGCGGTGGGACAAGCGGCGCTTCCGGTTTGGTCGGCGTAAACGTTTTGGTATCTCTCGCCGTCCGCCGCCTCGTCTTCTCGCTTAATGTAGGGAGGAAGCGGAATGTGGCCGTTCTTTTCAAACCATTCTTCCGTTATCGCAAAGCCAAACTTTAATAGGCGGAATTCCGTTCCCGCGTTTTGCGGGTCGTCCAAAATTGTGGCGACCGAGCCGTCCGGGAATTGGTATCGCATTCCGGCCTTTTGCTTTTTGGCGTTCTTTACCATTGTGTTCCAGACACAGCCTTCGCCAAAGGCCGCCTGGTTAAGGAACATGAACTCAACCTCGCGGCCAGTCGTTTCCTTTACGCCAAAAAGGCGGGCGCGGCGCACGCGGCTGTTATTGAAAACCATCAAAGTTCCGTCGTCAATCAAATCGGGAAGGTCGTCCATTTTGTGATGGGCCACCGCGCCGCTAGTACGGCCCAAAAGCATAAGGCGGTCTTGGCCGCGGACGGCGCTAGGCCTCTGCGCGATAAGGTCGGCGGGAAGGTCAAAGTAAAAGTCGGTTCTTTTCAAAACAAAGTTCCTTGGCCGCCCTTGTCCATGCGGGCCTTTATCTCAAGCCCCAGCTGCTCGTAGGCGCGGGCTGTCACGATGCGGCCGCGCGGCGTTCGCTGGATCAAGCCGCATTGAATCAAGTAAGGCTCGTAGTAGTCTTCCAAAGTGTCTTGGCTTTCGCCAATGCTTATGGCAAGCGTTTCCGCTCCGACGGGGCCGCCGCCAAAATTATTTATAATGGAAAGCAAAATCTCGCGGTCGTATTTTTCCAAGCCCAAGTCGTCTATTCCAAGCCGCTTTAGGCCGTCCAAGGCGATTTTGTTTGTAATAACGCCGCTTCCTTCGATTTGCGCAAAGTCGCGCATGCGGCGCAAAACGCGGTTGGCCACGCGCGGCGTTCCCCGCGAGCATTTTGCCAAAGTCAAGGCCGCGTCTTCGTCGATGGAAACGTTAAGTATTTGCGCCGACCGCTTTATGATGTCGGACAATTCCTTGTGGGTGTAATAGTTAAA
>CADBBB010000127.1 GCA_902792795.1 uncultured Spirochaetaceae bacterium
CAAGATAAGGGTGGCGCCTAGAATGCGCAAAGGATAAATTCTCATCGTCGCGTCGATGTCGAACATGTTGATGTCAACGCTCATAACGCCAAGGGGCTTTCCGGCGGAATTGCGGACAACGATTGAAGTCGTGTAAACGCTTCCCCATTCGGTCTTGTTGGGGTAATACCAATATTCTCCGGGCGCGCTGTTCTTAAAAAAATCCAGGTATTGCTTGGCGACGTCGGCGGGGAATTCGTTTCCGGTCAAGTCGCCCAAGCGGTCTGTCATTCCGTCCGCGTAGTCCTTTTGGGTGTTGCCGGTGCAAATATATTTCATGTTGTCTATTGAACTGTCGTTAAGCGGCTCGATAATGTAAAGCCAAGCGATTGCAGAATTGCTTTTCACAAAGTCAAGTCGTTCGCTAAGGGCCTTGTGCGCCGCGTTTTCCCTTCCGCTCAAAATGGCCTCTTCAACGCCGTCCCAGTCAATTTTTTGCGAGGCCAAATTCAATATCGTCCGCTCATATTCCTTGTACTTTTGAACCATTCCCTTGTAGTAAGTTTGGTAACCCACAAAGCCAAGGCAAATGGAAAGAAGAATCGTGAAGATTTCAATCGCGAGCGAAAGGCTTCTGCTCAATTTCTTTTTTGTCTTTTCCATAACTTTCTCCAAGTCAATAATTTTATCCAGTTTATTCACTTTTTTTCCCCTTCGTCAAATTAATCGCGACATGAGCGACGCTCACCAAAGCCAGCGCGAGCGCGAACACAAGCGTGGAGCCGAGCATGTTCTTAGAAAGGAACACAAGGCCCATTACGGCGGGACCAAAAGACTGGCCGATAAAGTCGGTGAAGTTGAATATTCCCATCGCGTCGGGAACGCCGTATTTTTCGCACTCGTCGAGCATGGAAAATTGCGCCTGCTGGACGGAACGGCCAAAGCCGTTGGCCAAGCCCAATACAAAAATCGCGGCGAGCAGGCCCCAGAAAGTTCCAGTGGCCGCGTAAACCAAAACCGCCGCCGCGCTCAAAACGATGGACGCGTACGGACTCGCGGGTCCGGTTCTTTGAATCACAAATTTTGTAAGGCCGTTTCCCAAGTAAATCGCGAACATCGAATAGAGCATCATCAATACGGCGACGGTCACTTCGCTCAAGCCGTTCACGTCGGAATAAAGCGGCAAATAATAGTAAACAAAGCTTCCCATCAAGGCGAATGGCGCCTGCACAAGAATTATGTAAGACCAAACGCGGCGGTGGCGCAAGAACGAAAGGACGCGGACAAACCCTCCTCTATCGCGGGCCAAAGATTTTTGCTCGGAATCTCCGCCCCCCGCGTTCAAGCCGAGCGTCCGCAAAAGCAAGGCAAAAAGAATTGCGGACACAAGCCACATGACGGACACAAGCGGGAATATCATTCTTCGTCCGATGCTGGACGCGAGAGCGGCGCCGCACAACATTCCAAAATTTATGCCGGAAACTTGGGCCGCGTTGTAGGCCGCGTAGCCGGAAGTTCTGTTCTTTGCGTCTGGAATTTGCGAGACCATCAAGTACATTGAATTGGTCGTAAGACCAACGCCAACGCCGTCAATGACCAAGGCAAAAAAGAGCGCGGCGTACGAAGACGGAAACGCGAATATGATCAAGTTGCTCGCCGCCGAAAGCGCCGCGCCGATGGCGACAATTTTTTTGCAGCCGAATTTCTTTATCATTCCTTCGCAAAAGAGCGCCATGAGGCCGATGATGAAAAGGTTCACCGAAATTGGAAGCGCGGCGGCCACCGTTCCGGCCTTTTCGCCAAGAGAGTCAAGCGCGCCCTTTGCCAGCACGATGGGCAAGAAGGTCGTGGTCATGTTGTAGGCGGCGAAAAGAGCGAAGACCATTATGCGTATGTAGTAATGCGGAAACGCCTTTTCCACCGGCTCGCCGCGCGCCGCCTTTTCCTGCATGTCCATCTCGGACTGAGACTTTGAAAGAATGTATGAAAGCGCCTCGCCCATCGCAAGCCAAACAAAAATCAGCGTGACGACAATTCCAAGAAGGACGCTCTTTTTCATCGCGTTGATTTGGTCGGTGAGCATGAAGTTTTCGGTCATCACCGAAACCACTCCGCAAACGCGGCCATAATCGTTCACCACCGGAACCGAGACATAAGTGTAGGAGGCGGAAGTGTCGTCCTTGCTTGAGCTGACCGAGCGCGACGTTTGGTAGATTTGCTTTATTTCCTCCGCCTCGCCGGCGGTCAACGGAAAGTAAGTTCCAATGGCTTGGTCAAGGTAAGCGCAGGCGTAGGCTCCGCGCTTTTCGTCGTACTTAAAAATATCGCAGTAAACGTTCTTGTTTATTTCAAGCGTGGGGTCGATGACGCTCTGCATGCTGGAAATCATCTCGCGGTATTCCGGGGAAGAAAAGTCCGCCGCGCTTTGTATGGAATCCAGCGTCGCGGGCCTTATGCTGTTGGCCACCGAATACGCCATGTTTTCCATTTGCGCCAAAATCTGGACGCGCATGACTTTTGAAAATTCGCCGGTCAATTTATACGTAATCGTTCCCGCGACGGCCATTACGACAATGACAATGTAAACGGTTATGCGGCGGATCACATGCATCTTGCTTTTAAAGAAGAACACAAGCAGCGCGACAAAAAGCAGCGCGGCGCAAAGAGCGAAAATCGCAAAGGCGGCGAACAGCAAGGCCTCTTCCTTTAGCATGGCGGAATTCTTGGCCGGATTTTGCATTCTAGGAAAGGCTATCGGCGTCACCGTGACGGCCCCGCAATTTGGAAGGACAAGATTTTTTTTGCCGCTCGCCAAATCCAATTCCATCACGCTGTCGGAATAAAGGTCGGCGTACAAAAGCTTTCCGCTTGACGAAGGCTCAATCCAGTTGGGATATTCGTCTTTGCCGGCCTCGTAAATCATTCCAAAGGCGGGCCTTATGTTTCCGTCCAGCTTGAACAGGCGGCCGGCCTTGTCAAGCAAATAAACTTTTCCGTCCGCTCCGAGCGCCATGTCGTTGACAAAATCAAAGGCATTTTCAAACTTATACTCTTCCTTCATCTTGTCGCCGCTCTGAACGTTCAGGCTTGTTATCGTGACCGACCCGCTGTTCTTTTGCGCGCAAACTATCTTTCCGCCGCCAACAGAAAGAAGCATGACCTTGTGCTTGTTGACGACCCTGTCGTGCTTCAAGTCCATGTAAGTCTGGACATAGCGGCCTTGCGAATCGTAAACCAAAATCGCCTCGCGCGAAATTCTGTTTCCGTCCCAGGCGCCTTCCTTTACGTAGACGCATCCGTTTTCGTCAACCAAAAAGTCGTCGGCGTAATAAAAAGTGTCCGCGTCCTTGCCGCCGTTGGGCAAAACGCATCGGACAACGTTAGAGTCTTTTTCCACCACGACGATTCGCGTGCGCTGCTTGTCAAGAATGTAGCGCAAGTCTCCCCTGTCGCGGACAAGATAAGGAGAGTCAAGCTGTATTCTTTTTGAAGGGGGAAATTCCAAGCGGTTCTTGTTAAAGAAGCAAAGCGAACCGGAGCAAACGGCCAAGATAAAAACCGCCGTCAAAAAAAACTTATTCTTAGCGCTTGCCATAATCTTCCCTCTTAACGTATTCCTTGTATTTAAGTTCGGTGGAAAAAATCGTGCGCCAGCCGTCGGCGCTCATCTTAATCGGATACAAAAGCGCGGAAAGGTTCATCTGCCCCTTGTGCATTTTGCGGCACTTCCAAAAGGAGTCGGTCTCGCCAAGGTAGTCCACTTCCAAAACATTTTTGATTCCCCAAAAATAAAAAGGCAGCGCGGGAAGCGTGATGTAATCCTTGACCGACTCAATCTTTTCCTGTATGCCGGAAATGATTCTTTTTGTGGAAGGTTTTTCTATGTATTCGGCGCGCTTGCGGTAATAGAGCGACAAGAGCTCGCGGTCCTCGCCGGTCATAATTTCGCATTTTACGCCCGGATACTTTTGCTTCATCACTTCAAAAAGCTCGCGGTACATTTTTATTATGGGCATGGCCACATTGCGGAACTGCTTGCGCGCGCGAACTCTAAGCTCAATGTGAAGCGGCTCAAGCATGGAGTCCAAATACTTTTGGTAGGAGGCGTCTACGATTGGAAGAGTGAGCGCGCTTCCCGTGGCTTGCGCCAGCTCGAACAAGTAAAGGATGCTGTCGTATTCCTCTGTGGTCAAAAGAGTCTTATGGCTTTCAAAAGAAACGTCGACGACATCGCGCGCGTTTTGCTTGGTAAATTCCGCCTCAAGCGAAACCCTGTCTCCGGCGTTGCGGCGGCGGGTGGTGAAGTCGTAAACCTTTTTGCTTCCGTCCTTGAGCGTCCAAATCATGTCAACTTCGTGCTCGCCAAAAAAGCAAGGGCCGCCTGTAATCGCAGTAGGCTCCCCGCGCGCGACGGCGGCGGCAAAGTCCTCCAAGCCGGCGGCAAAGTAAGGCATTTGTTCCTTGTAAGGCCACTTGACGTTCTTGAACTGAGGAAGCTTTTCTTCAACCATCTTGCAGTCGTTGATTTCTACAAAGGTTTTGTAGACCAAAGAAATTTTGGCGCCGTCCGCCTTTAGCGCCGCCTTTGCCAGCAAGTCTTTTTTTTGCGCGCGCAGTTCTTTTATACGGTCTTGGTTGGCCACGGTGTTGCCCGAATCCTTGTAGCCCTTTATTTCGGCATTGATTTTTTCAAC
>CADBBB010000128.1 GCA_902792795.1 uncultured Spirochaetaceae bacterium
TTTTTGACCTGTTTTGGAGAAAAAATCGCAAAAAATTTGCCTCTTTTCAAATTCATTGTTATTTTAAAAGGTATGGAACAAGACAAAATGACAATAAAAACTATGGACGCGCTGCAGGAGGCTTCGAGCATCGCCCGGCAGAACGACCATAGCGAAATCGGAAACGAACATATTCTCATAGCGCTTTTGGAGCAAAAGGACGGCATCATCGCTCCCTTGGTGGAACGAATCGGAATGGACGCGGGCGCTTTGGCTGGGCAGGCAAGGCGTTTGCTCGACGGCTATCCGCGCGTCAGCGGAAACGCCAACCTGACATTTTCGCAGGCCGCGCAGAGGACGCTGGCCAAGGCCGAATCGGAGATGGCCGCGCTAAAGGACGACTACCTTTCCACCGAGCACTTGCTTTTGGCGATGACAGAAAATTCCGACAAGGCGGCGGAACTCTTAAAGGCCAGCGGAATCACGCGCCAGTCGATAATGACCGCGCTCAAGGCCCTGCGCGGCTCAAGCAAGGTTGACTCAAACGATCCCGAAAGCTCAATGCGCTCGCTAGAAAAATATTGCGCCGACCTTACGAGCCTCGCGCGTCAGGACAAAATCGACCCGGTCATAGGCCGCGACGAAGAGATAAGGCGCGTCATGCAAGTTTTGAGCCGCCGCACAAAGAACAACCCGGTCTTGATTGGCGAGCCCGGCGTCGGAAAAACCGCAGTCGTGGAAGGGCTCGCGCGGCGTATAGCGAGCGGCGACGTTCCCGAAAGCCTAAAGAACAAGCGCCTTTTGTCGCTGGACATGGGCGCGCTTGTGGCCGGAGCCAAGTACAAGGGCGAATTTGAGGAAAGGTTGAAGGCCGTCATAAACGAAGTCAAGGCTTCCGACGGAAAAATTATTTTGTTCATCGACGAGCTTCACACGATTGTCGGAGCGGGCGGGGGAAGCGACGGTTCCACCAACGCGGCCAACCTTCTAAAGCCCGCGCTTGCCCGCGGCGAGTTGCGAGCGATCGGCGCCACCACCCTTGACGAATACCGCAAGTATATAGAAAAGGACCCCGCGCTTGAGCGCCGCTTCCAGCAAGTTTATTGCGCCGAGCCAAGCGTGGAGGACACAATCGCCATTTTGCGCGGCCTTCGCGAAAAGTACGAAATCCATCACGGCGTCAGGATCGAAGACGAGGCGCTTGTAAGCGCGGCGCTCCTTTCCAACCGCTACATAACGAACCGCTTTTTGCCCGACAAGGCGATCGACTTGGTTGACGAAGCCGCGAGCCGCCTAAAGATGGAAATCGAAAGCCAGCCCACCGAGCTTGACCAAATCGAACGAAAAATTTTGCAGCTGCAAATCGAGCGGCAGTCGCTAAGCAAGGAAGACGACGCGGCAAGTTTGGAGCGCCTTGCCAAGTTGGAAAAAGAACTTTCCGAAATTTCCCAAAAGCGCGACGCGATGAAATTGCAATGGCAAAACGAAAAGGCGCAAATCGGAAAGTCCCGCGAGCTTAAGGAAAAGCTTGAGGCCGCGCGCTTTGACGAAGAAAAATACACTCGCGCGGGCGACTTGGAAAAGGCCGCCGAACTTAAGTATTCGATAATTCCCGCCTTGGAAAAAGACCTTAAGGCGGCGGAAGAAAAGGACAAAGAAAAGAGCGGCGGCCAAAACGACTCCCTCTTGCGCCAAGAGGTGACGGAAGAGGACATCGCCCGCGTCGTTTCTTCTTGGACAGGAATTCCAGTCGCCAAGATGATGAGTTCCGAAAAAGAAAAGTACTTGCAGCTTGAAAGCGAGCTTCACAAGCGGGTCATCGGCCAAGACGAGGCGGTGCAAGTGGTTAGCGACGCGATTCGCCGAAACCGCAGCGGCCTTAGCGACCCCAACAAGCCTCTTGGCTCTTTCCTCTTTATCGGGCCCACCGGCGTAGGAAAGACCGAGCTTGCAAAGACTTTGGCGGACTTTTTGTTCAACGACGAAAAATCTTTGACCCGCATTGACATGAGCGAGTACATGGAAAAGTTTTCGGTCAGCCGCTTGATCGGAGCGCCGCCGGGATACGTCGGCTACGACGAAGGCGGCCAGTTGACCGAAGCCGTCCGCCGCCGTCCCTACAGCGTCGTCCTCTTTGACGAAATCGAAAAGGCTCATCCCGACGTCTTTAACGTTTTGCTCCAAGTGCTGGACGACGGCCGCTTGACCGACGGACAAGGCCGCCTTGTTGACTTTAAGAACACAATCATAATAATGACAAGCAATCTTGGAAGCGAGCTGATTTTGGAAGCCGACAGCGAACAAAAAATGCTTGAGGTAAAAGAAAAAGTCAGCGGCTTGCTCAAGGCTTCGTTCAAGCCTGAGTTCCTGAACCGCATTGACGAAATCGTGATGTTCGGCAGGCTGGACAAGGCTTGCATTGGCGGCATCGTCCAGAACCAGTTGGCGCGCGTCGCAAGCCGCTTGCAGGACAGGCGCATAAGCCTTGACTTTGACCAAAGCGCCCGCGACTTTTTGGCTGAGAAGGGCTACGACCCCGCCTTTGGCGCGCGGCCTGTAAAGCGGGCGATCCAGACTTACGTGGAAAATCCGCTCGCCAAAGAAATTTTGGCCGGAAAATTTGCGGACGGCGCGCGAATCACCGCGACCGCGGCCGGCGGCGAGATTAAATTTTCGTAACCGAATATGTCGGCTCTGAGGCCAGGCCGGGAACGCGCGACAAATATTTTAGCGCCGCGTCAAGTTCCTCGTCCAGCTTCCAGGGCGCGTTTACGACCAGTAGGCCGCTACCGTAAAGGCGCGGCGCGTTGGTCGGACCGGGCTCGGTTGTGGAACCAAGATTGTTTGACGTGCCCGCCGCGGCCGCTTTTGCCGCGGCGTTTTCTTTTAGCGACATTTCTATGTGGCTCTGCGGCGCGTCAACGCAAAACTCCGCGCGCAAAATGTTTGTGTTGGCGTTTTGATTTTTGGCCGCGGCGCAAATCGCCGCAATCATTCTTTCTATTTCTTCCGCGCGATGGGCGAGGAGCGGATACCAAATCATTATGATGCCCGCGCTCCACTTTTTGTGGACTGCGATTACAGTTTTTTGGACGGCCTCGTAGTCGGCGGCCTCCTCGTAGCTGGGGTCAATCAAGACGGCGCCGCGCTTTATTTTTGGCGGAGTTTGCGCGAGCAGGGTTTTTAGGCCGTCGGCTTTTTGGATTTGAGTATGGAGCGCGTTTTTGGTCTTTGAATTAGTATTGGTCGCAAGACCTAAATTGGGGACGGCCCCTTCTTGGGCTTGCGCGGCGTTTTTGGCAAGCCCAAGATTCCGCGCGCAATTTTCCTTTAGCGCCTCAAACTCTGTCGGGTGCAGCTCGCAAATTGTGTGGGCGTCGTCCGGCCGCAAAAAGGCGCGCTCGATTAGCGGCGAGCCGGGGTACAAGTCGCGCGCAAGGTATGGACGGACAAAGTCTAGGTAGTCCGCGAGCGCGGCTGGAAGCTCGCCGCCGCTTTTGGGGCTTGCGTTCGTTTTTTGTTGGCCGCCCCCGTTAAGGTCTTGCAATGTCTCTTGGCCCGCGCCGCTTTTTAGGCTTGCGTCCGTTTTTTTGTCCGCGTACTCGGCCAGCGCCAAAACTCCGCGCGCGGCCTCGCCGGTTTTGCGGGCCTTTTCGCCTTGCGTGGAATACAAGCCGCTTCCGGCGTGGGTGTCAAAAAAAGAGCAGGGCGCGTCTTTTTGGTTCAGCTTTTTTATAAGCTGAATCAGCGCGGCGTGCTTGAGGATGTCGGCGTGGTTTCCCGCGTGAAAGGCGTGCAAGTAGCTTAGCATTATTGGGCCGGAGCGATTTTGTCAATCGCGTCCAATTCCTCTTGGGTAAAGTCCGCGCTTTGGGCGGCCTTGATGTTGTCCAAAACTTGTTCCGGCTTTGACGCGCCGATAATCACGCTGGCCGTCTTTCCGCCGCGCAAAACCCAAGCCAGCGCCATTTGGGCGAGCGATTGGCCGCGCGCTTTCGCCAATTCGTTCAGCGCCTTGATTTGCTCCAAGCGTTCCGGCGTCAAATTTTTTTCGGTCAAAAAGCGGCCGTCAGTCTTCATGCGGCTGTCGGCTGGAACGCCGTTCAGATAGCGGTCGGTCAAAAGGCCTTGCGCGAGCGGGCTAAAGCAAACCAAGCCGATTCCTTTTTGCGCCGCGCCTTCTTTAAGGCCGTTTGTTTCTATCGAGCGGTTGAAGATTGAATACTGGACTTGGTTCACGACAAAGGGGCAATGCAAGTCTTCCAGAATTTTCGCGGCCTTGAGCGTGGTTTCCAAGTCGTAGTTTGAGATTCCCGCGTACAAGGCTTTGCCGGACTTTACCGCTTGGTCAAGAGCTTCCATCGTTTCCTCAAGCGGCGTTTCGGAATCCATTCTGTGGTGGTAAAAAATGTCAAAGTATTCAAGATGAATTTATCCCAACAACTCAATTTACTGTGTGTAATAAATGTTTTAAAAAAGAATTAATTAAAGAATTTGAAAGAAAATATTTTTTATTTATCACTCAAATTAAAGATTATATATTAAAAAATAAAATAAAAACTTATAAAAATCTATATAATGAAAAATTTTATCNNNNAAAAATAACATAAGGAGGAAAAACTTATGAAATTTGGTGTAAGATAGATTTGTAATGTTGTTTTTACTATTGAACATTTAAAAAAATTTTCATATAATTTTCAGCAATATATATTAATAATAAAAAAAAAAATGTGTTTGAATTGTCAAAAGAATTTTACAAATAATAATGTTATTCAAGTCCCATGTAATTGTGTATTTTGTAGTATTAATTGTATAAAAGAATTCTATACAAAGTATGTGAATTTAAATGATATAAATTTAACAAATATATGTTGTCTTTGTTGTATTGAATATTCTTTTCCTTTAATTTGTCAATTAAGAAATCTTTTTCAAAAATATAAATTAAATCAATTTGCAATAAAAGTAACAAATTTATTAAATAAAAAATTAGCAAAAAATTGTGCAAAATGTAA
>CADBBB010000129.1 GCA_902792795.1 uncultured Spirochaetaceae bacterium
CCGGCCGGCGCTTTTCGGTTGGCCATTCGTTTCGCGCGCGGCTTTCGTTGCCAAAAAGGGCTTCATCGCCCGGGCGCCGAACATTACCGTTGAGGCGTTGTGCAAAAGCGCGGCCGCGGACGGCGTGATCGCGCCGAACAAGCTTAGGAACATCAGCACGGTGTTCACGGCCACAATGTCGCGGTTATTCAAATCGATTCGTTCCATAAGGGCGCGTCCCAAGCCGCGGACTTTTAAAAGGCCTTCCAAGCCGCTGTCCGCGGGGAGCGAAATATCCGCCGTCTCGCCCGCGATGTCGGCGGCGTTCCCCATCGCGATTCCAACGTCGGCGGAGCTAAGGGCGGGCGCGTCGTTGATTCCGTCGCCAACCATAACGACCTTGCGGCCATTCTTCTTTTCTTTTTCGATGAACGTAACTTTGCCTTCGGGGAGCGCCCTCGAAACGTAATGGTCAACGCCTGCGGAGGCCGCCGCGTTTTTGGCAGCGCCCTCGTCGTCGCCGGTAACCATCGCGCACTTTGTTATGCCCGACGCGCGCAAGGCTTGGATTACGCGGGCGGCGTTTTGGCGCAAGGGATCATTTATGGCAAAGGCGGCTATCAAGCGCTTTTCTTCGGCAAGGTACAAAAGCGACTCGCCGTTTTCGAGCGCCGACTTTTGAACCTCCTGCAACTCTTTTGGCGCCTCGCACTTTTCGTCGTCAAAAATAAAATGCCTGCTTCCAATCAAAAGGCGCTTTTTGTTCAGGCTGGTCGCGATTCCGTGGGCCACGATGTATTCAACCTTGGCGTGCTCTTCCGGGTGAAGGAGGCCGCGCTCCTTTGCCGCCTGGACAATGGCCGCCGCGATTGGATGCGCAAAGTGCTCCTCAAGACAAGCGGCCAGCGCCAAAAGCTCGTCGTCCGTTTTTTTGCAAAAGGAATGAATTTTTGAAAGGCGCGGCGAGGCGCAGGTCAGCGTTCCTGTTTTGTCAAAGACAAGCGTGTCGGCCTTTGACGCTTCCTCCAAAAATTTTCCGCCCTTAACGATGATTCCGTTTTCGGCGGCCTCTTTCATCGCGCTCAAAACAGCGATCGGCGCGGCAAGCTTCATCGCGCAAGAATAGTCAACCATCAGCGTGGCCATAACTTTGCGAAGGCTTCCGGTGAACAAGAATGTCGCGGCGGACAAAAGAAAGTTGCACTTTACCAATTGGTTGGCCAAGTTTTCGGAACGCACTTGCGAAGAAACTTTCAACTGCTGCGACGAGTCTATCATCGAAAGTATGCCCTGCACTTTTGTCTGGCTTCCGACGGCTCTTGTCTCAACAAAAATCTCGCCTTCCTGAACGAGCGTTCCCGCAAAGACAGAAGCGCCCTGCCGTTTTTCCACCGCGAGCGGCTCTCCCGTAATCGCCGCTTGGTTCACAAGGGCCTCGCCGCTTGCGACAGTTCCGTCAACAGGAATCACGCCGCCAGTGCGAACGGCAACCAAGTCGCCTTTTTTTACAAGGCTTAGCGGAACGGATTTTTCGACGCGCTTGCCATCCGCTCCGACTTCGACAAGCTGGACTTTGTCGTTCTTGGAAAGCAAGCGGTCGGCCAAGTCGCCGTAAGATTTTTTCTTGGTGAACTCTTCTATCGCGTCGCCAACGTTCAGCAAAAAATTTATGTTGGAAGCGGTTCCAGCGTCGCCCGCCAAAAGAGAGGCCGCGATTGCCGCCGAATCCAAAACTTCGGAATGAAAGACTTGTCCCTCCGCCACGCGCAAAAGGCCGCGCGCGATTCTTGGACAAAGCGAAACGACTCGCAAAAGCAAGCGAATGTAAAAAGGCAAAAAGGCTTTTGCGTAATGTTCCGCCGTCATCACGGCCAAGTTGAACAAAAGGCTTTCCTTTTCTTGCGGCTCCTCGACAGCGTCAAGCAGCTCTTGGTTTTGCAAATATTTTTCGGACAGCGCCATAAAAAGCGCCTGTATGTGTTTTTCTGAAAGTACGGAATCGTCGTAACAAATCAAAAAAGAGCCTACGACGCAATTTACGCTCGCGCTCTTGATTCCGTCTTGGGTGGAAAGAAGTTCCGCCGCCAAAGCCGCTTGCCGCGAAGTCACTTGGTTTTTGTCGTAGCGAACGCGGACGCGGCCCGGCAGGGAATGTTTTATCCAAAATTTCATTTTTAGATAGAATAGCTTACGCCTTGGCGCCCTCGGCCTTTAGGTCCTCGACATCTTCTTTTAACGTCTCAAAATATTCTTTGGCGTCTTCCTTTAATTGAGCGCCGCATGCCAAAGCCTTGGCCGCTCCTTTTTTAAAGGTGTCAGTCTGAACAAAGGCCGCGGCGACCGCTCCGGCCGCGACTCCCCACAAAAATTTTTTCCATCCGTCTGTCATTTTCTTGCCTCCATGACAAGCAGATATTAGCATAGACTAATTTAAATGTCAATTAGACAACGGGAATTTTATGCGGATAACATAGACGCGGCCCAGGTCTTGCATTTCGCCACGTCGTCGGCTTCGGGAGTAAGGTGGACCATAAGGGGCTCGCCCACAAGAACGCCGCCCTGGCTCTTGATTCTGTCCGCCCAGTCGCGCAGCCACTTTCCGTCGCCCCAATCGTAAGAGCCAAAGATTCCGATTTTCTTGCCGGAAATAGAGCCTTCGATACCGGCAAAGAATTCCTCAACGCTGTCCTCAAGAACTTCGTCGCCCATCGCGGGGCTTCCCAAAAGCAAAACGTCGCCTGCAAGCGCGGCCGCCTTGTCGGCTCCGTCAGCCGTCGCGCAAACGACTTCCGCTCCCTTTTCCTTAAGCGAATCGCAAATGGCGTTGGCCATCGCTTCCGTGTTGCCTGTAGCGCTCGCGTAAATTACCGAAACTTTCATATATGCCTCCAATTATTTTTAAGCCGCCAAGACGGCCTTTTTGCCAAAAGTTATTATTTCTTGCAAGGTTCGTCCTTGCTGGTAAAGCATCTCGCAGCGGTCGGAACATTCCTTGTAAAGGAGCGAAAGTTTTTTTGCGCGCTCAACGTCGCAGTAAGCCTTCCAATAGCCGCAATGCGCGCAGCCCCTGCCCTTTCTTTTGTCGAATTCGATCACGTCCAAAAGCGGATAGCCCAAAAGGATTCCGATTTCGTGCGGAAAGTCCGCGCCGCTTTTTATTTTGGAGCAAACTTTTTGAACAAAATCTTGAACGGCAACCGCGCCGCCGCGCGAATAGCCTTTGCCCGAAAGGTATTGCGCCGCGCAGGGCGTTGAAAGGATTTTTTGAACCCAAAGCTCGTCGTAAAAAAGCGCGATTATTTTTCCGCGCCGGCCTTGGACAAAGGCGCTTTCGATTCCAAAAGCTTTTAAGGCCGCGGCGCTCTCGTAAAATTCGCGCTCGCAAAATCGCTTTGCCGGACGCAAAATAGATTCCCGGCCTTTATTCCGCACAAGGTTGGCGCGGCGTACCTGACAAGCGTTTTTGTAAAGAAGGAGCCGGCGGCGGCCGTTTGGTTAGCATAAACTAACTTTTTCATAGCGATAAATTAGCATAGACTAACTATTTTGTCAAGCGAAGATGAAAAAAATTTAAGAGTTTTTCGCAACCGCCTTGTAGGTCAGTTCCAAAAAAATAAAATTCATCAGAGCGAACAAGAGCAAATACGCGGGCATAACGGCGATTCCCGCGCGCTCTTGGATTTGGCCAAAGACCATCGGCATAAAAGTCGTTCCCGTATAGGCCGAAGCCATTTGAAGGCCAATCGCCGAGGCTGAATATTTTTTGCCAAAATTCACAGGAGCCATGTGCTGGATTGCCGGATACACAGGTCCCATTCCTGTTCCCACGACAACAAAGCCAATCGCGGCCGCAATGTAAGACTGAACTGGAAGCGCGACCAAAACTATTCCCAAAAGCTCAAGCGCGATTCCAAGGCGAATCAAGAGCCTGTCGCCCGCCTTGTTTGAAACAAAGCCGGATATTATTCGGCCAAGCATAAGGCCGCCAAAAATCAAAGAGCCAAAAGAAGCCACAAGCTCGCTTGGCATTTGAGGCCTGGTTCCCGCAAAAAAGCTCGCGCTCCACAAAAAGCAAGTGGCCTCGCCGGAGCAGTAGGAAAAGAATGCGATTAAAGTCAAAGCCACGCCAGGCCGCCTTATGGTTTGGCGGATTCCGGCGCTTTGTTTTTTTTCTTCTTCTTCGGCGGGCGAAGAATTTTTCCACAATGGAAACGAAAGGACAACGGCCAACAAAATCGCAAGCTGGAGAAAGGCCGTCCACTGATAGCCTTGGTTCCAACGCGCGAGGCGCAATGCCAGCGCCATGATGTTGGGACTAATAACCGCGCCCACTCCGTAAAAGCAATGCAAAAAATTCATCACCGCGCCGGAATAATTGTTGGCCACGTAATGGTTCACCGAAGCGTCAATCGCGCCCGCGCCAAGTCCGTAAGGAACCGCAAACAAAAAGAGAAGCCAATAGCGGTCGCAAAACGAAAAGCCCAAAAGTCCCGCGACGGTCAGCGCGATGGAACAGATTACAATCCACTTGGTGTGAAAG
>CADBBB010000130.1 GCA_902792795.1 uncultured Spirochaetaceae bacterium
GTCTTTCTAAGCTGCTTGTAAAAGTCCATCGTCATGGAGTTGGCGCGCTTGTTGGGCGTGGCGATTGACATTCCCGCCTCAAGAATGTCAAGGTAGCGCTCGGGCAAGTCGTAGCTTGCGGTGCAGTCGACAAAGACCGGGTTGAGCGGCTTTTTCTCGCGAACGAATTTAAGGATTTCGTCAACGCTTGTCTTGAGCGGCATCTTCTTTGTCGTCTCGCGCCAAGTCTTGAGGTCGATTCCATTTTCGTCAATCATAAGGCCGTCAACGGTGGAAATCGCCATTACCTTTATGTCGATGCCTTGCGCGAGGAGGCTTTCCTGCTGCTCGCCGATTTGGTCAAGCAAAGTGCCGCCGATGTTACCGGCGCCAAACGCAAAGACTTGAATCGACTGCGCCGTGTGGAAGAAAAAGTTGTGCGCCATTCTAACGGCGGTGTCGCCCATCTCGCCTTCGATTACGGCGCTGATGGAACGCTCGCTGGAACCTTGCGCGATGGCAAGAACGCTCACGCCGGCGTTCGCGAGCGCGTCAAAGAAGCGGCTGGCAACGCCCAGCTGCTTTTTCATTCCGTCGCCGACGATAGAAACAATCGCGCAGCCAGAATAAACTTCGACGGGATTGATTACGCCGTCCTGTATTTCCAAATCAAATTCGCCGGCAATCGCTTCCTTGGCAAGCGCGGCTGACTCGTCGCGCACGCAAAAGCTTATCGTGTATTCCGAAGAAGACTGGGTGATAAGAAGCACGGAAATGCCCGCGCGCGAAACCGCGTCAAAAATGCGGCCTGCGATTCCGGGCCTGTCGCGCATTCCGCTTCCGCTTACGGAAATTATCGAAGTCTTTTTTAGGCAGGAAATTCCGCGCACAAAGTTCGCGCCCTTTTCGCTTTCAAAGGGGCCTTTTCCGATTCTTGTTCCGCGCGCGCTTGTGTTCAAGGAATTCAAGCTCCAAGCTTCGATTCCCTTGGCGGCCAAGGGCGCGAGAGTTTTTGGGTGAAGGACTTTGGAGCCAAAGAAGGCAAGCTCCATCGCCTCTTCGTAAGTCATGTCGTCAACCAAAATCGCGTCCTTAACGATGCGCGGGTCGGCGGTGTAAATGCCGTCAACGTCGGTCCAGAACTGGACTTGCTTTGAACCCATGCAGGCGCCGACAATCGCGGCGCTAAAGTCCGAGCCGTTCCTTCCCAAAAGGCCGGGGACAGGATCAGCGCCCTCGCCCGGAATCCAAGAGCATACAAAGCCAGGCATCAAAAGAATTCTGGTTTGAGCCTTGTATTCGCCGTCGCAGTAGGGGCGCAAAAGTTCCGCCGTCTTAGCGTAATCGGCGCCGGCCTCTTTTTGGCTTCCCGTCGCCATGATGAATTTTCTTGAGTCAAGAACAATGACGCTTTGCTTTTTTGCAAGAAGAACCGCTTCCACAATCGGAACGCAAAGCAGTTCGCCCATTCCCATAATGCGGCAGTGCGCGGTGTCGGTGCATTCGCCAAAAGCGGCGGCCGCTGTCAAAAGGTTTTGCAATTCGACAAACTTGTCCTCAAGGCTTTTCATAACCGCGTCGGAATCAAAGCCCGGCAATTTGGACTGAAGCTCTCGGCAAATTTCCAAGTGAACGGCGCGGAGCTCCTTTACAAAGCGCTCCGGGTTTTCGCCGCGGATTGAGCCGTCGATGCTCTCCTGCAATTTGTTTGAAACTCCGGCAACCGCCGAAACGACGACGCTGACGCGGTCGCCCTTTTGTTTTTCTATTACAATGTCAGTTGAGTCAAGAATGCGGCGGGCGTTTCCCATCGACGTTCCGCCAAATTTTAACGTAAGCATGAAAGTTCCTCACAAAAAAATAACGTTTTTAGAATAACAGTCTAGCGCGGGTTATTATAGTAAAAAAGAGAAAGAAAATCAATTAGGGACAAGGAGATGAGTTTTAGATTCAAAAAACTGACAAAGATTATTCGTAGATTTTTGTAGTAAACTTAAAAGCTTCAATTTTCTGCCTCATCAAAAACTCCATATTCTCCATTGCCAAAATCATTATAAGTACAATCTCCATCATAATAACCACAACCACAGGTCCAATCACCATTGTTCGTTATAAAGTAAAACTGCTGACACTTACGGCACTGAACAAAAAAAGAGTTTTCACCATTAGAAACCCCATATTCATCAACAATAATAAAACGCCCATTTTCAAATCCAACAACAACATCAACTCCTGTATTATCAAAGAGTTTCTTAGCCTTACTCAAATCTTTTTCAAAATGATCATATCGATTCGCCCTGAAAATTTGCTTTGCTTTTTTTAAGTAAAAAACAGGAAAGGGATTTATATCCTCCAATCTAAAATCTTTGGGATTATATTCGTATTCTATGCGTTTATTATCAAAAAACTTGGCCCACTTCGATTCTGCATGATTTTGAAATCTTTGCGATTTATAAACAACACCTTCTTTTATTTTGCCTTGGCATTTAGGGCAAAAATATCCAAGAGGATATGTTTCTTTTTCCTTTACATCCGCCATTGAAAGATACAGAACCCTTCCACAAAGAGGGTTTTCACATATAAATTTGCAGTTTTCTTTGTTATAAAATACGCCATGCATGTCAAAAATGCTCTTTTCAGATATGGTTGTGTATTTATCAAAAAAATATCGTATGTTTTTTCCTTCTTTATTTGTCAAAGAACGATAAGCAAATCTATTTGCAGTTTTACATTGAGGACAAAGCACATCTGTTATATTTATATAAGAGAAAGGCATCCCCCCCCTGCATTTTCCACATACACGACTATCCGGAACACTATTCTCTTTTTTGGGATCAGGAACAAAAGAAAAAAAAGTTGGCCGAGATGCTGTCTCAACAACATTTTCCAAAACATCAAAAGCATCCTTTACTAAATCAATTTCATACAACAATATCTTTTGCTTGCTATAATACGCTAATTTTTTTCTGCTAGGCTTATTATCCACCACAATTTCGATTGCAACATATGGTTTGCCATTCCTATCATCCAATGTCAAATCAGGTTTTAAGTCTTGTACATATTTTTCAACTTCAATACTATTTGCCACCTTAAGCAAATTTCTTTTCTGCTCACCTAGGTTGCTAAAATTATAGTAGAATGTAAAATCTTTCTTAGCCTTAATGCTCTCTTTGAGGATTTTATAAAAAATCATTTTAAATGCATTATGCAAATAACTTTCATTTGTCCTTAAACAATCCGAAACAAGTCTGTTCCCACCATCATTTAATGTTGGAATATATTTATGGGCAAAATGGTGTTGTAAAACATCTCCCCGTTTTGCAATCACTTCACTGTGGCAACCAAGACAAAAGTATCTCTTTCCTTTTTCCACTGATTCGATATAAACAGGCACTCCATTTTCTGCAAGCGCAAATTTTCGCAAACTTTCTTCCATAGTTTTATTTTACATCAAAAAACTCTTTTTGTATATTATAAATACCGCTTGTTTTCTTTTACAAATAAAACGAATTTCCGTTTACTATAATAAAAAGCCATGTTATAATGTTTTTTATGGAAATAAACGAACGCATTCCGCTAAACAAGACAAAAATATACCTCGACACTTCCGTCATAAGCTATCTTGAACAAGACGACGCTCCGGAACAAATGTTAATCACGCGTGAGGTTTGGGAGACATTTAAGAGCGGCAAATATGACATTTACATTTCCAATGTTGTACTACGAGAATTATCCAACTGCAAAGATGAAAACAAGCGAACAAAACTATTAAATCATCTTTCCGAGATAAAATATTCATTTATCGATGTAACTGAAAAAACAATGGAATTTGCGGAACGCATAATAGACTTAGGAATTTTGAAAAAGAAAAGTTTTGACGACTGCCAACATATAGCGGCGGCAATTGTCGGCAACTGCGACTTTATAATTTCATGGAATTTCAAGCACATAGTAAACATCGAAACCATAAGAGGCTTGAAAGTGTTAACTACATCCGAAGGTTACAAGGACATTTTGATTTATTCGCCAGAGGCGTTTCAAAGCGACAAGGAGGAAGAAAATGACTAAAAACACAGCAGAAGAAAACAAAGAACCTGAAATTTCGTCTCGCTTTGACGTAGAAGACATTCGCCGCATTCGCGAATACAATTCACTCCGCCATATAAATATGACGGCGGCGGAAATAGTTGCGGAAACAAGAAGTGCCACCGCCGGAATAGTTGAGCACCTTATAAAAAGCGGCAATGTTGTAGCGGTTGTAAGAGCCTAATCTATTCCACCCCAACGTTAGGGATTGTAGGGGCGCAAAAGCGTTCCGAAGCGTAGCGTAGGAATGAAGCGATAGCGGAACCCCAAAAAGCCCGACCGCCGCTTGCTGGCGGGAACGTCCAACATCCCCCTACTTTATCCCTACTTCAACGGGGCGTTCTTCTCGTCAACCAAAACGATGTTGGGCTTCCAGCCGTCGGCGTCGGATTCCTTTGCCGCACAGTAGATCCTGTCCTTGATCTCATT
>CADBBB010000131.1 GCA_902792795.1 uncultured Spirochaetaceae bacterium
TCCGTCAAAGCGGACAAGGCCTTCGTAGGTTCCGATGTTGATGAAACCGTCTTTTGTCTGAAGCAATCCAGTGGCCGTGGTGCCGGTGAGGCTTCCAAAAGAGTTCCAGGATTGGTAAACGTAATTGTCAAAAAATGAATTTTGGCAGAACGTCGGCGCGGCCAAAAAGACTGCCGATGCCGCAAGCGCTAACAATTTCTTCATATATATATTGTAACTCTAAATAGAAAATTTTGCAATTTTTTCCGCAAAATTTTTAAAATTATGGTATTGCCAGCAGTCCGCGAGAGCGGACACGTAAATATTTCCGCTAGCAAAACCACGCAAAGCGTGGTATAATGTTGGAATGATTAGAATTTTTAGGGCGGGAACCGCCAATGAAAGCGCTGTCGGAAAATTGATGTTTCGTCTTTTGCCAATTCAAATTTTAATTGCCTTGATCTCGTTCATAAATTCGATTGTCTCAGCTTTGTTCGCCAGCAATTTCCTCGACTTGGAGGCTATGGGAGCCGTGGGCCTTTACGCTCCTGTCCAAATGCTTGTCGGCGCGATAAGCACGACCTTTGTTGGCGGCGCCACGATTTTGTGCGGCCAATATATGGGAAAAAACGAGAACAAAAAAATGCGCGGAGTTTTTTCGCTTGACATCGCCTTTTCTGTTTTTTTGGGTTTGATAATCGCCGCGATTCTCTTTTTGATAGGAAGGCTTGTGGACGCGGGCTTGTTTGTGAAAGACGCGGGCATGAGGGGGAGTTTTTCCATTTACATAATCGGCCAGTCGATTGGAATCGTTCCCTTCATTCTTGGAAGCCAGCTTTCCTCTTTCTTGTCGTTGGAAAACAAGATGCGGCGCAATTCAGCGGCCAGCGGTTCGTTCATCGTTTCCAACGTTCTGCTGAATTATCTTTTCATCAATAAAATGCAAATGGGAGTATGGGGGCTTTCGCTCGCTTCGTCTTTGGGCGCGTGGGTTTACTTTCTTGTCCAGGCGCAATATTTTTTAACCAAAAAAAGCAGGCTTAAATTTTCCACAAAAGAAATTGACATAAAGGAGTTGAAAACAATTTTTCTTGTCGGCTACCCTGGCGCGCTTTCATACTGCTGGCAAACCTTGCGCGGCTTTATCGTGAACATTTTGCTGGCGGCTTATGTTGGAAATGCCGGCATTTCGGCCTTTTGCGCGGCCAACACTTTGATGGGGCTGGCTTGGTGCGTTCCCGCCGGAATGGTGGCTGTGTCGCGAATGGTGATGAGCGTCGGCGTAGGGGAAGAGGACCGCGCCACGGTTTCGGACGTAATGCGCGTGATGTTCAAGAAATTTTGTTTGGTCAACAACATGCTTGCTGTCGCAATAATTTTGTGCGCGCCCTTGCTTTCGCGCGTTTTTTACCGGGACATTTCTTCGCAAGTTTACATTTTGACCGTTTGGGGCTTTAGGCTCTTGCCCTTGTGTTTGGCGTTTGGTTCGATTTTGCAGCACTTTGTTTGCTACGCGCAAATGTCAGGAAAAAATTTCTTTATTCAGCTCGCCTCTTTTTTTGACGGAGTTTTGTTTGTCGCGGAATTCTCGGCCATCCTCGTTCCTTATATCGGAGTGAAAGGTGTCTATGTGGCGAACATTTTGAACGGAATTTTTGTCTTTGTCACAGTCGTCATTTATTCGATTATTTGCAACCGTCGTTTTCCTCGCAGCATGGAGGATCTTATGGTCATGCCGGATTCTTTTGGAACGCCGGCCAGCGAGCGCTTGGGCTTGACTGTCCGCAACATGGATGATGTCGTTTCGATTTCAAAAGCTGCGCAAGAATTCTGTCTTGAACGCTGCATAGATTCCCGCCGCGCTTTTATCGCTTCGCTCGCGTTGGAGGAAATGGCGGGAAACATTGTCGAGCACGGCTTTGTAAAGGACAATAAAAAACATTCTGTTGAAGTCCGCTTGATTCACAAAGACCAAGACATCATCCTTAGAATTCGCGACGACTGCGTCGCCTTTGATCCGGCGGAACGAGCCCGCACGGCTGGCGATGGCGGCGACCCCGCGAAGAATGTCGGAATAAAAATGGTCTACGGCTTGGCAAAGAGCGCCAACTGGCAAAGCATTTTTGGAATGAACGTTTTGACGGTAAAAATATAAAAAAACGCTTCCGGTCGCGTTTTTTTAATCATTTCCCATAAACAAAACGGCTCATTCTCACTTATACAGCAAATACGGCTTTCTGTCGCGCAAAAATTTTTCCACGTCGGGGAGCCATGTCGCGCGGATTTCTTCTTCGGTCATGCCGCTGTCGATTTGTTCAATCAATTTGTCGTTGCCCCAAAGGCGCGCGAGGCCGGCTTTTTGGTCAACCATGTTTTTAGCGCCGCCAAGCTTTTTGGCAAAGTCGATGAAGTGTCTTAGCGTGAAAATGCCACCGTCAGCATAAAGCGGCTCGCCCGTCAAGTCGAGTCCGTAGCAAGGCTTTCCTTTATGCTTGGGGTTGGTCGCCATTCCCGGAATGTCGCGCGGAGTGAAGACGTATTGGCCAAAGGACTCGTCGGGGTAGCCGATCGCGGTGAAGGGCTGTTCCGTTCCGCGGCCTTCGCTTACGACCGTCGCTTCGAACAAGCACAAAAAGGGGTAAAAGCGGACCGCGCGATGGCTTGGCAAATTTGGTGACGGCGGGACGGGAAGCTCGTAATGAGTGGCTCGCGTGTAGTTTTTTACCGGAATCACGGTAAGCTTGCATTTTATGCCGCCTTCAAGCCAGAGCTGTCCGTTAATCATTCGCGCAAGCTCGCCCGCCGTCATTCCGTAGATTGTCGGAATCGGGTCAAGGCTTACGTAGGATTTGTAGCGCTCGTCGCGGATGGGGCCTGCCACGCAGTCGATGTTGGGGTTGGGCCTGTCAAAAATCACAAGGGGAATGTCGTTTTGCGCGCAGGCTTCCATGATGTAATGCATCGCGCTTATGTAGGTGTAAAAGCGAGCGCCCACGTCCTGTATGTCGTAGACAAAAACGTCAACGTCGGACAATAATTCGGGCGAGGGCTTTAGCGTTTTTCCGTAAATCGAAAAAATTGGAACGCCTGTCTTTGCGTCAACGTCGTTGGCGATTGTCTCTCCGGCCTCGCCCTTTCCCCTAAAGCCGTGCTCCGGCGCGAATACTTTGACCACGTTGATTTTTTTGGAAAGCAAAAAGTCCAAGTCGTGGACAGCGCCGCCGTCCGCGTTTTTCTCAGCGCTCGGAATTATAGAAGTTGCGTTGGCGGCCAAGGCGACGCGCTTGTTTTGCAAAAGCTTTTTGTACTTGTCATAGCGCGCGGCTCCGACAACGACTTGCGTTTGCGCAAAAATAGAAGCGGTGGAAAGCGCCAAAAGCGCGGCAAAAAAGAGCGCGGCGATTCTTGGACTTGCGAAAACTTTTGGCAAGCCCAAAATTGCGGCGGCTTTTTTGGGCTTGCGCGCCATCTCAGTTTTACTATCGTTCTCTGTAAAAATCATTTCATCATCTCCTTGATTTTTTCAATTTCGGCGGTGTCGCGCGTTGGGTCAAGAAGCGCCGCCGCCTCTTTTAAAAGCCGCGCCGCTTGGCCGGAGCCGTCGGCTTTCGCTCTGCGGACAAAGACTTCCAAAATTGAGTAGGCGGCGCGGACAATCGGATGGGCGCTGTCAGTAACCGGCTCGCCGCTTTTAAGCCGTTCCGCTTCCACCAGCCTAAACTTGTCGCGGACCATGTCGGCCAAAAGCAAAAGGCGAGCGTTTTTTTTGTCGCTTCCCTTTCCCATTCCCTCGTAAAGCAGGGCCGGAATAAAGCCTGGCGCGGCCGCAGTAAAATACGAGCCTTCAAACTCGTAGGCGTTTTCTTCGCGGTAGGGCGTGTTTCGCTTGCTGGTAAAGTAGGCGAGCGCGAGCTTTTCTTCCGGGTCAAGCATGACAAGCGTTCCTGTCCAGCCGTTGTGGCCGACTGTTGAGCGGCTCGCGCTTTGGCTAAAATTCCACGAGCGGCGGTCGTCGCCCTGATGGTACCAACCGACAGCCCAGTTTGCGCGGGCCGCGTCTTGCGGAGCGAAGAAGGAGTCCAAAACGTCTTTGTCAAAAAATTTGTTCTGGCCGTAGCCGCCGTAAAAGAGTGTTGACAAAAGTTTTAGCGCGTCGCTTGCCGTCGTGAAAAGGCCCGCGTGGCCGGAGACTCCCGCCATTGAATAGTAGGCCGTCTCGTCGTGGACCTCTCCTTGGATTGTGTCGCTTCGTCCAGCGAAGTCAAGCAAGGTTCCGCCGCGAGTGTTTCCGCGAAGCTCGGTGGCCGCACAGTCGCTTTTTGAAAATCCGTTTTGGAGCGGGTTGAAAGCCGTCCGCGTTAAACCCAGCGGCTCCCAAAAAGTTTTTTTGCAAAAGTCGTCAAGGCGCTCGCCTGCAATCTGTTCAACCACAAAGCCCAAAATCATCTTTTTCCAAGGAGACTGCAGTGGCAAATTGCCTGCAGCCTGAAATTTGACGAA
>CADBBB010000132.1 GCA_902792795.1 uncultured Spirochaetaceae bacterium
CCGCGATTGTATCCAAGGCCCGAAGGCCTAAGAAATTCTCGTTCGTTTGAACCGCTCTCGAATTACTGTTTATTACAGAAAATTGATTAGGTTCTTGGTTTCGGACTTAGTCCGACTTCCGCCTTCCTTACCGTTTTCTTCCCTTCCCTGCTTGTTCCAAAGAGCGCCGCCCCGTTTCAGAGCGGTAAAAGCGAATATAGCGCTTCCGCCAAAAAGTGTCAAGCGAATTCAGCCTTTTTTTTGAATTTTTTTTTATTTTTTTTTAACGGCTCGGCGGCCAAGCTCGCGCGAACAGCGGATTGTTTCTTATTCAAAGCATAAAAAAAAACGCCGCAAAAAGCGGCGTTCGTTCAGTCTATATTGTAAAAAACTTAGCCCAAGAAAACTTGGCCCTGGCCGTCGATGGCCAAAATGGACTTGCATTCCGAGCAGCGAAAACGGCCGGCTCTTGTCGCCTTGAGCTTGCGCTGGCAAACTGGACAAGCGAAAACCTTGGGGAAAAGCGAATTTGTTTGGGCGGAGCCGCTCTTGAAGAAGGACACGGCCTCTTCGGTGGAATTTTTGATGTTGAAGAATTGGGAAAAGCCCAGCAATTGGAAGACTTCGAAAACCTTGGGCTGGATTTCCAAAAGAACAATGTCTCCGCCCTTTGGCTTGACCAATTTGAGGAAGGCCGTGAACGAGCCGATGCCTGTTGACGAAACGTAGTTGAGCGCGGAGCAGTTGAAAATCAAGTTTACAAATCCAGCTTCCACAATCTTGCTGATTTTCTTTTGGAAAAAGCTTGAATTGTAAGTGTCGACATATCCGTTCAAAATGATTGAAACGCAATTTGGAACGTCTTCAATCTTGGACAGAGTGATTTTTAGGCTGTCGTCTTTTTCGTCGTTAAAACCGGGAACGAGCGTATTATTGTTTACCATAAGTCTCCCTCAACTTTATTCTAATATTCTATCAAAAAATTCCTAAAATGTCAAATTTTTTATCGGACAAATTTCATTAAATTTTACCCCTTATTGCAGGCTTTTGCGTTTTTTTCTATAATTAAACGATGGATTTGAACAAAATTTATGTCGTACTTTGCAGGCCTGAGGAAAGCCGGAACATAGGCGCGGCTTGCAGGGCTATGGCCAACAGCGGAATTTCGCATTTGCGAATTGTGGGAAAGCGCGAGGATTTTGACGCGGAACGGGTTAGAATTTTGGCCATTCACGCGGCGGACATTTGGGAACGGGCGGAATTTTACGGCTCGATTGAAGAGGCCACGGCGGACTGCGCGACAAGCGCGGCCACGACAAGACGGCGGGGCAAAAAACGCAAGGGAAAGCTTTTTTTGCCGGAGGAATTTTGTTCTTTTATCCAAGACACGGACGCCAAAATCGCCGTCGTTTTTGGCAACGAACGGACAGGCTTGACAGACGACGAGGTGAACGCTTGCGCGACCGCCGTGACGATTCCTTCCGACGAAGGATTCATGTCGCTGAACCTTTCGCACGCCGTCCAAATAATTTGCTACCATTTGTTCCGCGCGAGCCGGCCAAACTTTAAGGGCTATGAAAAAATCGACTTGGCCAGGCTGGACAAAACCGTGGAGTGCGTGGCCGACAACTTGCAAAAAATCGGCTTCTTTAAAATCGCGGGCCGGCCGGACATGGAAAATTTTTGGCGCGGAATATTGTCTCGCGCGAGCCTTTCGGAAAGCGAGGCCAAATACATTGAGAAAACTTTTACAAAAATGGCGGGCCTAGCTTCGCGAAACGCTAAAAGCTGATCGCGTCCTCGTCAATCACGCCGGTGTCGCGGCAAAGAATCGCGGCTCGCCTCAAGCACGCCTTGAACTGGCGGAAGTTTCCGGGCCATTCGCACTGGCGCATTTTTTGCACGGCCTCGTTCGTGATTGAAAACGGACGCGCGGCCCTCTTTTGAATCTCGACCAATTCGTTTTGGACCAAAAGCGGAAAGTCTTCCCGCCGTTCCCGCAACGCCGGAACTTCTATCGGAAAGTCAACGATGCGCCAATAAAGGTCTTCGCGAAAAAGGCGCTTGCTGACCATTTGCCTTAGGTCGGCGTTGGTGGCGAATATCAAGCGCGCGTCGCACTTGAATTCTTCGTCGGAGCCGACCGGGCGAAAAAGGCCGGTCTCAATCACGCGCAAAAGTTTTGCCTGGCAATCCAAGGAAAGCTCCGCAATCTCATCCATGAAGAGAGTTCCGGTGTCGGCCTTTTTAAAAAGTCCTTCCCTGTCGCGCGCGTCGGTAAAGGCGCCGCGAACGTTGCCGAACAAATTGCTTTCAAAAAGCTCGGCGTTGCCGTTGGCCATGTTGGCGATCACAAAAGGCTTGTTTTTTCGGAGAGATAGTTCATGGGCGATTTGCGCGGCCAAGGTTTTTCCAGTTCCGCTCTCGCCAAAAAAGATGAGCGGCGTGTCGGTGTCGGCCACCATCAAGATTTTTCGTTTGATTTCGTTGAGCTTTTCGCACGAACCAACGAGCCGCGAAAATTGCGGCACCATCTTCAATTCAGCGGCGGCGAGTTTTGAAAACATGATTAAATTACTTTTTAAAAATTCTGTGCCAAACTAATAATATTTTAAAGTATAAATACGGAAAAAGCAAGAAAATTTTTAACGGATTGCGCAAAATCTCGCTCCAAATTTCATGTCCCGCGTTGAAGGTGGCCTCGCTGACGCGGTGAACTTGATCGCTGAAAATGCCTATCGCGTCGCGGTAATAGATGAATACGCTGGAAGAGAAACGGTTTCGGCGCGCGTATGGCCAGCAATCCTTTTCCTTGATTCCTTCGCTGAGCAAGACCAAAGACGGCGAGGCCTTGTATATGGCTTGGATGATGTCGTCTTCCTGCGTCTTTGGATAGTAGCCGACATAGCGGCCCACGACGCGCAAGTTGGGGAAAGTTTTGTTGACGTTGCCCACGGCTTTTTGCAAGGACTTTTTCTTTCCGCCCAAAACGTAAAAGCTGCGGTAGTGGTTGTCCAAAATCGTGAGTATGTCGATGAGGGCGCTGAAGGGATTGTAACGGTTGGGAACTTCGCGCTTTAAAAAGGCCGCGGCCTTCAATATGCTTTTTGAAATTGGAAGGACGAGGTCGGCGTTTTTTACGCATTCGGAGAACGTGTTTTTGCCGCGCGCCTTGAGCAGGCCCCAAATAGAAAGAAATACGATTTGCTTGGTGCCCGGCTTTGCGAGCAGCTCCAAAATTTCGTTCTCCAAATTTTCTGGGCGGCAAATGTCAACGCCCACGCCTGTTATGTCAATTCTTTCGATAGCCATTTTAGTCCTCCTATAATACGACTGTCCGCGCGAGTTTGGTCGCGATTGCCAGCGCTCGCAAGAGCGCAGTTGGATAAACTTCCAATAGCAAAACGGAACGTAGCGCGGATGTTGTCGCTCATGCGGCGTCGTTCAATCTTTGGCTTGCCTCCGATTTTGTCGCCGCTAGTCCTCCCTAATTGTCCAGCGCGCTTTGAATTGCCGCCGCCGCGTAAAGCGAAGCGGTTTCGCAGCGCAAAATGTTTGTGTTAAAATGAACGCCCTTAAAGCCGCGCGCTAAAAGCAGATTGGCTTCGGCGAGACTTATGCCGCCTTCGCAGCCGACCGCGTAAACACAAGCGGAGGGAGCGCGGCTTTTTGCAAGACCAGAACTTGCGGCGGCGGAACAGGAATCGTTCGCAAGCCCATAACTGCGGGCGGCGTTCTGGACTTGCGAACAACCTTGTTCCTGCCCAAAAAGCGCGGCGGCAAGCGGAACCGTTCCGTCACTTCTTTCGTACAAAAAAATCTTGGCTACGACAGACGCGTTTGCAAGACCGGAACCGCCGCCCGCGTCTTGGGCTTGCGAACGCTTTTCGCTTTGCCAAAAATCCGCGCCTTCAACCAAGTCCAGCGCGGCGGAAAGCTTTTGCGGCGGAAAAATTTTTGTTTCCACCTGAGAGCCGCTTTGCTGGCGGGCCTCGCGGATTATCTTTTCAAAGCGGTCGGATTTTTGCAAGGCCTTTTCAAAGCCGGCCTGCGTGTATTCCCCGATGACGGGAACAATCGCGGACACGCCGCATTCGGTCGCCTGGCGGACAATCAATTCCATTTTTTGCGGTTTTGGAATGAACTGCAATAGCGCCAGCTGCGTCCGCGAGGCCCGGACGTTTTGGGCTTGCGAGCAATTTTGGGCGGCGACATTATGGGCTTGCGTTCCGTCAGCGCGGGCGGCGCAATCTTGGGCTTGCGAATGATTTTTGTCTCGCTTCTGATTCGCGCCTTGCGAGTCGCAAACTTGCAGCGTGATTTTCTTGGCGCCGTCGTCGACCTTGCAAATGGTGGCTTCCTGTTGGCCGCCGCCCGGAAGCGAAAGGCTTATCATGTCGCCCGCCGCCTTGCGCAAAACTTTTCTAAGGTAATGAAAATCCTTTCCAGTTATTTCCAAGAGGCCTTTTGAATTTGGAGAAGC
>CADBBB010000133.1 GCA_902792795.1 uncultured Spirochaetaceae bacterium
TTCATTCTTTTTTGAATGTCCCGCTCGACTTGCTGCCAATGTTCCGCAACGGCGTAAAGGGGAAGGCACAAAAGCGTTATTCCGACGCTGACTCCGATTACAGAAATTCCTTGGCTGCCCTCCGTGAACTTTATGAACAGCCTGTAAATCACTTCTATTATAAGGTAAAGCGGGTAGATGACGAGCGTGTATAAAAAAGATGCCATAAAAACTCCGATAAGTAGAAACTATTTTACCGACATGCAGTCCTTTAGTCAATTGCCGTGTTTGCTTGCGTTTTTGCGTGGTTGAAAAAGCGGAATTTTTATGCTATTATGAGCTTATGAAAAAAATCGTGACTTTTGGCGAGATTATGCTGCGCCTTTCTCCGCAGGACGGAACGAGGCTTTTGCAAAAGCCTTCTTTTGAAGCCTCTTTTGGCGGAGCGGAGGCCAATGTCGCCGTTTCTTTGGCCAATTTTGGAATGGACGCCGCCTTTGTGACCAAGGTTCCGCAAAATCCAATCGGAATGGCGGCCCTGGCGGAACTGAATAAATTTGGAGTTGACGCTTCCTTTTGCGCTTTGGGCGGAGACCGCCTGGGCGTTTATTATATGGAAAAGGGAGCGGGGCCGCGTCCAAGCCTTTGCGTTTACGACAGGAAGAATTCTTCAATCGCGCAAGCGGAGCCAAGCGACTTTGACTTTGACAAAATTCTAAAGGGAGCGGCCGCCTTTCACTTTACCGGAATCACTCCGGCGCTTTCCAAGAACGCCGCCGCCCTTTGCCTGAACGCGGTCAAGGCCGCTCGCAAGACTGGTGCCACGGTCTTTTGCGATCTGAACTTCCGCTCAAAGCTGTGGACAAAGGCGCAGGCCAAAAAGGCTATGTCCGAGCTTTGCAAATATGTTGACGTTTGCGTTTTGAACGAATCGGACGCGGCCGACGTTTTTGGAATCAAGGCCGCTCGCTCAAACATTAAGGAAGGAAAGCTGGACGCCAAGGGCTACCAAGATGTCGCCGCCGCGTTGTTCGAGCGCTTTAATTTTAAGGCCGTGGCCATAAGCCAGCGCGAGTCTTATTCGGCAAGCGACAACGGCTGGTCCGGCCTTTACTTTGAGCGCCCGCTTCAAGCCAAAAAGGCCGCGGCGGACAAAAAGGGCTTGGTTGGAAAAAACTGCGCGGGCGGCCCAAAAATGTTCGCGTCAAAAAAATACGACTTGCGCTTGGTGGACCGCGTTGGCGGCGGCGACGCCTTTGCCGCGGGAATCATTTACGGCGTTCTAAACAAGCTGGGCGGCCAAAAAACGGTTGACTTTGCCGCCGCCTCCGGCGCGCTTCAGCAAACGATCGAGGGCGACTTTAACCGCGTCTCCGTCGCCGAAGTGGAGCGCCTGGCTGGCGGCGACTCAAGCGGCCGCATTCTCCGCTAGCCAAGAATTTTCGCCTTCGTAAAGCGTTAAGGTCAAGAAAAACGCGGACAAAAAGGGGCGGGAGCCGTGCCGAAGGCTGAAAGCCTGAGTGCAATACTTTGAGAGGCCTTATTCCGAAGGAATGAGACGCAGAAAAAAAGAGGCGGAAGGACCCGTCAGCGTAGCGACTTGGCCGTAAGGCATCAAGCCGCAAGCGAGCCGCGCGGAGCGCGTTAGCGCGACTGCAATACTTTGAGAGGCCTCGTTTCCAACGGAAACGAGAACTGACGGGAGGCTCCGCCTCTTTTTTTCGTCGCTGGGCCCCGCCATTAGGGTCCGCGTTTTTTTAGTTTTTAGCTCTAAGTTCGCGCGCCGCTTCGACAAGATTCTTCAAGCTGGGAATCGTTTCCGCTTCGCCGCGGGTCTTGAGGCCGCAGTCGGGGTTGACCCAAAGCTTTTCCTTGGGAACTTTGGCGAGCATTTTCTCAAGCGCGGCGACAATCTCTTCCTTGCTGGGAACGCGCGCCGAGTGGATGTCGTAAACGCCGGGGCCCACTTCGGTGCGGAAGTTGGCGGCCTTGAGCGCGTCCAAAATCTTAAGGTCGGCGCGGCTGGCTTCGAACGTGATTACGTCCGCGTCCATGTCGTCGATGTCCTTAATGATGTCGTTGAATTCCGAGTAGCACATGTGCGTGTGGATTTGCGTGTCGGCCTTGACGCCTGAGTGAACCAAGCGGAAGTCCGGGATCGCCCAATCCAAGTACTCGCTGTGCCAGTCGCTCTTTCTGAGCGGAAGCTTTTCGCGGAGCGCGGCTTCGTCGATCTGGATGATTTTGATTCCGTTCTTTTCCAAGTCCAAAACTTCCTCGCGGATGGCGAGCGCGATTTGAACCGTCTGTTCCTTGATCGGAATGTCTTCGCGGGGGAAGGACCAGTTCAAAATCGTTACGGGGCCTGTGAGCATTCCCTTCATCCACTTCTTTGTCTGGCTCTGCGCGAACTTTGACCATTCGACTGTGATCGCTTCCTTGCGGCTAACGTCGCCCCAAATTACCGGCGGCTTTACGCAGCGGCTTCCGTAAGACTGAACCCAAGCGTTCTGCGTGAACAAGAAGCCCGCCAAGCGCTCGCCAAAGTATTCCACCATGTCGTTGCGCTCGAACTCGCCGTGGACCAAAACGTCAAGGCCGATTTCTTCCTGCTTCTTGACCCATTCGGTGATTTTGTCTTGGTTGAACTTGACGTACTGTTCCTTTGTAATCACGCCTTTCTTAAAGTCGGCGCGGTTCTTTCGCACTTCCTTTGTCTGCGGAAAGCTTCCGATTGTCGTTGTGGGGAAGAGGGGAAGCTTGAAGGCTTCATGCTGAATCTTTTCGCGCTCGGCAAAGTCGGGCTTTCGGACAAAGTCTTCCGGCTTGAGGGCCTTGACCGCGGCCTGGACTTTTTCGTCGGCCTTGACGCGCTCTTCCTTGAAAAGCTCGTCGTTCTTGTCTCCGGCGGCGATTTCCGCGATTTCGCGAATCTTTTGCTCGGCAAAAGAAAAGTGCTTTAGTATGTCGGCGGAAAGCTTTTCTTCGTTGGCGGTCGTGTAGGGAACGTGCAAGAGCGAGCAAGAAGTTCCCGCGTAAATTCTTTCCTTGTCAACGGAGCCTTCGATGTCTTTTAGCAAGGCCTCGACCTTTGAAAATTCGCTGCGCCAAATGTTCTTTCCTTTTACGACGCCGGCGAAAAGAATCTTGTCCTTGGGGAAGCCTTTCTTGACAAGGTTGAGGGTTTCCTTTCCTTCGACAAAGTCCAAGCCGAGCGCGTCAAAGGGAAGCGCGGCCACCGCGTCGTAGCTGTCGCGAATGTCGCCAAAGTATGTCTGCAAGTTGACCTTGACTTTTTTTCCGTCCAAGATTTCCTTGTAAAGGCTTTCAAAGAATTTAACGCTGTCGCCGTCCGTGTCAAAGACAAGCGCGGGCTCGGCGATTGAAACCCATTCCGCTCCGGCCGCATGAACTTGGGCCAGCAATTCCTTGTAGGCGGCTGTCACGGCGGCCTTGTAGTCCTCGCGGCTTTTTCCGTCGGCGTATGTGGCGAACTTTAGGAAGGTGTAGGGGCCTATGACGGAGGGAACAGTCTGAACGCCGATGTTCTTTGCTTCGGCAAATTCGTCCAAGATTTTTTCCGCGTCAAGCTTTATTTTAGAAATGCCGTCCAGTTCCGGCACGATATAATGGTAGTTTGTGTTGAACCATTTTTTCATCGGAAGGGCCTTCACGTCGCCCTTTGTTCCTTGGTAGCCGTGCGCCATTGCAAAGTATGTGTCAAGCTCGTTGAGGCCCAAGGCCTTGTAGCGCGCAGGTATCGCGCCAAGCATGACTGCCGTGTCGAGCATGTTGTCGTAGTAGGAGAAGTCATTTGACGGAATCAAGTCGATTCCCGCGTCGCGCTGCTTTTTCCAGCCGTAGGCGCGCAGGCTCTGGGCTATCTCTTTAAGCTCGTCGGCGCTTGAAGGCTCGGCGAAATATTTTTCTTCGGCGAATTTCAATTCGCGCTTAGAACCAATTCTAGGAAATCCGATTACAAATGTTTTATAGTTGCTCATGCGGGGAATGTTATCAAAAATCGCGCGTTTGTTCAATTAAAATGTTCCTATAGGGAGATATAGGAAAAAGCTATTAAAACGAAAAAATAAAAAAGCTCCCAGTCGCGTACCTGCGCCGCGAAACCGCTCGATATCGTCGCTACACGCTGTTTGCGCCTTGAAACTATTGAATCCGCCGCATTTGCGGCGGGCGCAAACAGCGTGTTTTCGCAACGCAGTCCGCTCCTTCGCGCTTTTTTTTATTTACCTATTGACAAAAAATTCTTTTTCCAATACATTAATACAACACACGCGGGGATGGCGGAATTGGTAGACGCGCTAGCTTGAGGTGCTAGTGGTGAGAGCCGTGGCCGTTCAAGTCGGCTTCTCCGCATACAGGTCGCTTCTGAAATATGCAGCGGCTTTTTTTTTAGGGAGCGAATATGAACCCTACACTTTTAGTTT
>CADBBB010000134.1 GCA_902792795.1 uncultured Spirochaetaceae bacterium
GCCGAAATCGCCGACAAGCCCGACACGCGCGAAAAGGGCTTCATGTTCCGAAAAAACATTCCCGACGGAACCGGCATGGTCTTTGTTTTTGAGGAAGACAAGGTTTTGCGCTTTTGGATGAAAAACACGCCCTCGCCTTTGAGCATCGCTTACATAGACTACAAGGGCGTCATAAAAGACATTTTCGACATGAAGCCCTTTGACCTTAACGACACGACGGCCACGGGCTACGTCCGCTACGCGCTTGAAGTTCCGCAAGGCTGGTTTGACCGCGCGGGCGTCAAGGTTGGCGACAGGTTGGACTTAGACTTTTAACGGCGGGATTAATTGTTGGCAAGACCTTAACGCGGGCGGCGGTCACTCGGTCTTTGTGACGGCGGCGCCGTAAATCGTGGTCCAGTCGTCCTTCATCGAAACTGGAATCCAACCGTATTCCGCGCAATCGCTTTTCATTTTGTCGGCCTTCTTGATGTTGCCGTATTCGCGCTCCAAGTCGTCGCAGCAAAGCATAAAGCCCAGAGACTTGTACTTGTTTCCGTTGATCGCGTAGTTCACCATGCTGGCGTCGGTAAAGCTGTTTCCAAAGGCAAGGACGGGCTGGACGCCGATTTCCTTTACGATTGTTGTGAGCTTGTTCATCTGAAGGTTCTTGATTATGTTCTCATGTCCAAAGACAACTTTGTCACCCTTGCAATAAACGTAATCCAAGCCGTCCTTGCCGCCTTGCTTGTCTCCCAACAAAACGTTGTCGGAGCCGATCACTTGGTGGGGCGGAAGGTTGAGCGCGTCGCAAACAAGCGCCCGCAAAACGAACCTGTTGGTTCCGCTCGAAACAAAAACCGTAAAGCCGTTTTGCTTAAGGTAGTCCACAACTTGGAGCATGGGCTTGTAAAAGGCGTCGGCGCGCTTGAGGTTTGCGTAGCCGGGCTGCGGAGTTTCCATAAAGCTTTTTACATAAGAGTTGTAGGCGGCGGGCTCAAAGCCTTCGTAGGCGCTGGCCAGCATGATTTCGTATTCCTTGCTCAAGGGCGGAATGTTTCCTGTGGCGACAAAATCGCCCGCCATTTTCTTTTGCTCCGCAAGCGGAGTGTAACTTGGGTCGTCAAGAACCCGGTGGATAAAAAGCTGAAAGTCAAAGTAAGTGGGATGGGTTTCGCAAAAAAGCGTTCCGTCAAAGTCAAAGGTGGCCACGCGGTCTTTGACAGGAATGAAGTCGGCGGAATTTTTGTCCGTGACATTTTGCATATAGGCCACCAGCGCCTTTTTTGCCGGAGCCTCGTCGTTCCAAAGGGAAAGGGGGTCGGATTTTTTTGCCGCCGAACAAGAGGCAAAAACAAGAAGAAGCGCGGCGCATATCGCGATTACGCCCGCGCGATAAAAAGAGGTTCGAATTTTCATAGAAAGCTCCTAGCTGTTTTTTTCCAGCCGCTCCAATTCCATGGCAGCGATTTTATCGTTGGGGTCAAATTCCAAAACAGTCTGAAAGTATCTTTGCGCGCCCGAAACGTCTCCGGCCTTTAGAGCCGCGTATCCAAGGTTTGAAATTATCTTTGTGTCTTCCGGCGCCAGTTCCAAGGCCTTCAGCAGGTGGCCGCGCGCTTCGTCAAACTTTTTTTGCTCCATGCAACAAATGCTAAGCTCGTTGTAGCAGTCAGCGTTTTGGTCGCCGCCGCATTCCAAGGCCTTTGCAAACGCGCCCTCCGCGTCGGCGTAGCGGCCCAAGCGGCGCAGTCCCCAGCCCAGCATGAACCAAGCGTTCCACACGTCCGGGTTGTGGCTCAAAAAGACGCGGAGTTCTTCCAAGCCCTTTTCTTCTTGGCCGCCCTGAATCAACTTGTAGGCTTTCTTAAAGCGCTCGTCGTCCATGTTGCCGTTTTGAATTTCGTTTATGATTTGCTGCGCGCGCTCTTTTTTGTAAACGCCGTTTTCGCCAAGGTCTTCGTCTTTTGCGTCGCAAGTGAGCGCGAGGTATGACTCAAAGCAGCCGCGCGCGTTGAAAAAATCGTGGCTCTTTAGGTAGAAGAAGCCCGCGTTGAAAAATGCGTCGGCGGGCGGCGGGTCGGCTTCCATCGCCATTTTGTAATACTCTTCCGCGTCGGCGTCGTAAGCGTCCGCGTCCTCGCCCAAGCCGCTTTGCCGGTAACTGTCAGCGCGCTGGTCAAAAAAAAGCGCCGTGTTCAACGTTATGGCGACATCGTCGGGATCAAAGCCCCGCAAGGCCAAAAATATTTCTTCGGCGATGTCAAAGTCTTGGTTCTTTGTTTTTAGAATGGCGGCCGCGCTGAGTTCCTGCTTTAAATTTGGCCTGGCCTCTTTTAATATGGAACGATAGTAGTCCAAATGCTCGTTTTTTTTGTCGTAGGCCAAGACCGTCAAAATGCCCGAAAGGATTTGCTCCTCGGTAAGCTCAGCCATGTTGAAGTTGTCGCCGGAATCGCTGTCTTTTTTTTGAACGGGAAGCGGAATCGTTTTGTCGACATGCATCGCGTTTTTTGAAAGCGAAAAATTTTCGGGAATCGTTATGTAGTAAATTGAGTCCAGTCTCTCGGAGCCGCTCATTTTGTCTCCGAATCGGAATCGGCCGCAGGTTCGGCGGGAGCGGCGCTTGCGTCAGAGGCGGGCTCGGCCGGCGCTTCTTGTTCGGCGGCGGCCGCCTCTTGCGCGGGAGCGGCTGCGTCGGCCTGGCCTTGAGGCGCGGAAACCTGTTCGGCGGCGGAAGACGCGGCCGCGTCGGCGGGCGCGTCCTGGGCTGGAGCGGTTCCGTCAGCCGCGGCTCCATCTGCGGGAGCGGCTTGGCCAGCGGCGGCCTTGGATTTTTCGGCGGCCTCCATCTTTGCCTTTTCTTCGGCCACGGCCTTTTCTTGCGCGGCTTTTGCGGCCGCCAATTTTTGCTCGGTTGTTTCCGCCGGAGCGAAAACATGCTTTCTCATATTGACGAGATAATTGTTGATTCTAATTTTATACGCGATGGGAACGGTCTTGTCGCCAAATTTTATCGAAACCATCAAAATGTCCTTGCGGCCTTCGATGGGGCTTGTGGCGACGACAACTCCGCCAACTTGAATGACTTCCTGCGGGTCTTCAAAACGCAGCTGCAAAATGGCCTGCTGGTTCTCCACGTACTTTTGAATTCCCATCATCAAAATTTTCACGCCGCCAAACGAAAGGTCGCGCAAAACGCAATGGCGGGGCACGCCGGAAATTTGGACGATGGATTCCTCTTTTGTAAGGCCGAGCTTGCGCTTGACTTCGGGATTCAATATGACGCGCTCTTCCTTGCGGCGGATCGCGTTGGCGTTGGCGTCAAGCAAGGTTCCCAAGCGCTCGATCAAGTCGTCCGGCGGCCTCTGGGTAAAGCTTATAGTGATGATGGAAAGTTCCGCGGAATTCATATATGGCTTTATGTCGCTGACTTTTCCGTTTACAAAGAAACTTATCATTTGCTTGTCAGAATCGCTGAAGCAAAAGCGCACTTGGACAGGACCGGTTTCTTTTTGAGAAAGCATTTGGTAGGCGCCGCCCTTGACTCCGACAATGATTCGGCAAGCCATCAAAGAAGTTGAGTTGACAATGCACGGCCATTGGTTTCCGTTGCACTTGACATAAATTTGGCGCGGATCCACATTAAGTATTCGCGTTATTTCCTTAGTGAACGTAATCTCGGTGTCGCGATAATGGTCGTAATAATCTTGAAGCTGCTGGGTCGTTACCAATGCCATAATAGTATATTATAACTCAAAAAAGGATATAAGTCAACATAGAAAAAAATTGCTTTTTTCCGAATTCCGTGATAGAATTATAGAATAATTCGCATTTGCGAAGAAACATTAAAAAGCTTGTCATTGGACAAGGGGAGAAGAAAATGGGAAATTCAGCAAAATCTAAATCAATCGGAAGACTGATTCTTCAACTGGCCTTGGGCTGCATGCTCATCGTGGGCGGAATTTGGGCCTTGCAAGGCGGCGGCGACTTTGGCGCCTTGGCCCTTAAGTCTTGGCTGGGAAAGAACTTTGGCGTGATTTTTGGCGTGATTGAATTGGTGGCCGGCGTTTTGCTGGTCATCGAATGCTTCACAAAGGACATCTTCGGCAAGTTCGACAACATTCTTGGCCTTATCATCATGATTGTTTGGCTTGTTGCGATTGTAGTAGGCGACATCATCAAGGGCGACTTTGACCCCTTCTTGCCCTGGCTTTACAACTTCGCGGGCCACGTAATCATTTTGGGCGCCTTGTGGTCGTTGAACGACTAAGGTTTTAACAAGAATTGTCGCAAGACAAAAAAAAGCCCGCGATTGTGATATGTACCCATAATTCTGGACACATATTATGAACTAGGCAGATCGAATGGATGCTTCCCTGTATTTTACAGGAGGCATCCATTTTGTTTT
>CADBBB010000135.1 GCA_902792795.1 uncultured Spirochaetaceae bacterium
ATAAGGGCGAATGGGTACGACTGGCACTTATGAGAGGGAGTCATACATACAACACAAAAGAAATGTCTCGTCTGATTGACGGCACGGTGGAAAACTGTGTTTCGGAAACTAATATTACAGTAACTTCTACAGAGACATGGACTACCAACAGCTCAACTTATATTGCCGGCATAGTAGCTTACGTGCGCAATGAAGGTAGCGCGCCTGTTATAAAAAACTGCGTGAATAAGGGAAATATTACTGTAGATAGTGGAAAGTCAGTACATGTTGGCGGAGTAGTGGGAGAGCTGTATAACACTGGAGCCGAAATTGACAGGTGCATAAACAAGGGAAACATATCGGTAGTAGGAGTAGCCACAAATCAAATATATGGCGTTGGAGGCATTGCTGGCGCGCCAAGTACTTACAAATTTATTCGCAACTGTAAAAATATTGGAGCCATTACAACTTTTGATGATAAAGTAGGCGGAATAGCTGGAAACTTAAATAACGGCGGCAACGCTTCCGCAACTTCTAAGATGATATTAAATTGCTGCAACTTGGGAACTGTAAACGCTACCGCCGATTATGGTTCCGGAGTTTTTGGAAAAATTCCAGGCGCGCCAAACCTTAAAAACAACTGTTCGTCCGGTTCTTCATATTGGGGCTTTGGAGCTGCAATACCTAACACCGGAACTTACCCTTTCTCTGGAGGAGATTGGATTGAAAACAATTACTGTTTGGGCGTCAACGACAGTTCCAATTTTAGCCAAAGAGGCTGCGACTTGTTAAACAATAGTCCGGTAAATATTACTTATCCAGATAAGCTTTATGTTTTAGAGGACGCTGGTGAGATTGTAGGAAAACTAAACGACTGGATAACAAACAGCGGAAGCTCATCCGACTATGCAACATGGGAGGTAAAGGATGGCAAGCCGGAGCTAGTCCTTGGCGAGTTGGATAACAAGTAGCGGGTCAGCTTCCGTGGACTTCGTCGATGAGGGCTTCGTACAGGAGCATCAAGTCCTTGTTGCTTCTGCGCAGGGCTTCGGCGATTCTGCGGGAAATTTTAAAGATGACGTGGTAGCCCAGAATCGGTTCCGCGTCGCACAGTTCCTTAAATGATTTTCCTTCCAGCTTTAGAGTTTGGCAGTCCGTGAGCGCGTAGACGGAGGCGGATCTTGTGTCCTTGTCCACAAGCGCCACTTCGCCAAAGAAAACGTTTTGCTCGGCGCTAAGGTTGGCCACGGCGAACTGGTCGTCGTTGGGGGTCTTTCTGCGCACTTGAACCGTTCCCTCGTAGAGAATGTAAAGGGAGTCGCCCAAGTCGCCTTCCTTGATTATGATTTCGCCGGCGCCGAATTTTACAGGCTCCAAGATTTGGCAGACGCCGTTCAAGAGCCGGTCGCGCTCCTCTTGGTCTTGGCTAAGGTCGGAGAATATTTCCACTTGCGAAAGTTTTTCGATTATTTCTGGCGTCGCTTCCATTTTGCTTTCTCCTATTCCTTGTGTCCGTGGATGAAAATCGCCTTGGAGCTTTCCGGGATTGTGTAGCCGTCCGCCGGGTTAAAAACCGGAATGTTGCTTTTGAGCGTCTTGACTTTTTTTAGGTTGGCCACGATTTTTTCCATGTCGGGATTTTTTTGCGCCTCGGCCAACGCTTCCTGCCTGCGCATAAAAAAGTTTCCTGTGTTTTCCAAAATTCCTATGAGAATGTCCTGCGTTTCCAACGACTCCTTGTATTCGCCGTAAGTCCTTCCGATAAATTCCGGCGGAATGTCCATGAGCGACAGACCTTGGCCTTCGTCTTCGTCGGCAAGCTCGCGCAATATGTGGCTCATTCCCTGGCCGCTTGAGGCTTGAACCAAAAGGTTTTGCTCGTAGTCGCTGGTCATTATGATTTCGTCGCAGCGCGCGAGCGAGAGGTGCTTTTCAAATTTTGAGTCTATGATTTCGGCCACGCAATAGACGCGCGGATTTAGGTTTTTGATAGTTATTACGGCCAGGACCGTGCGCGAGTCAGTTTCCAGCGTGGAAAAGTTTTTGGACTTGTCCGCCAAAATCAAGGCGCGTTCGGCGCTTTTTATTTGCGCCTTTAGGAGCGCGTCTTCATCGGTAAAGTCGCCGCGCAAAAAATTTATGGCCTTGAGCTTTTCGTTGGCTTGCACGGCTTCTATCTCCGCCGGGCGCGCGTCGTTGAGGATTACGATTTTTTCCGCAGGAATCTCTGGGTTGGCCGCGAGTATTCCTTCCAAAATGTTTTCAAAGCCAGGCTTCCAGCCGCAAATCAAATAATGGTTTTTCATGCTCGTCATCTTTAAAAGCCCCTTGTCTTTTTTTTGCTGTCTGTCCAAAATGAACGACGCGAATTTTCCCGAAAGCGCGCCGAATATCGCCACGCCAACAAGAAGCAGCGCCATCGCGGAAATTCTTCCCCATAAGGAAGCGGGCGCGATGTCGCCGTATCCGACCGTCGTTATTGTGACGATTGTGTACCAAAACGCGTCGAACAAAGTGTTTATCGCGGAATTTGTCTTTTGTTCCGAAATGAAAATTACGACCATCATCAGCATGAGGACGACAAAAACGCTGGCCCAAACTTTGACGGACGAGTTTGCCACAAGGCGCGAGATTTTTTCCGCTAACTTTTTTATATTTGTCCGAATCAATTAGTCCGATCCTTCTATCTCGCGGAAGAGCGCCGCGTAAAGGGTCGTTATGTCCTTGTACGAGCGCTTTATCACTTGCTGCATTCGCTGCGTGATTTTTCTGTAAACGTAAAAGCCAAGGCGAGGGTAGTCCTTGCAAAATTCCACAAAGTCGTTTCCGTTCAAGACCAAAACTTCGCACTTTCCTACGGCGCGCACCGTGGCCGAGCGCTGGTCTTGGTCGACCAACGCCGCCTCGCCAAAGAACACGTCAAAGCTTGAGTCCAAGTCGGCGATGGCGATTTCGTCTCCAAATTGCGTGTTCCTAAAAATTTGAATGGCGCCGTTAAAAAGAATGTAAAGGTTTTGACCTTGCTCTCCTTCCTTTATGATCAAGTCGCCGTCGTCGTAAGACTCCGCGCCAAATTTTTCGTAGAGCGCCTTGAACATTTCCACGTCGTCTTGGTTTTGGGCGCTAAAGTCGTTGAAGATGCTTACGTTAAAAAGTTTTTGGAGCGCGTCTTCAAAAGGGATTTTACTGATTGACGATCTCATCTTTTGGCGTCTCCTTTATTCTTACAAAAATCGCTTTCATTCCGCGCCGCAAGCCAAAGTCGTCGTCCGGCAAAAGCACCGGCTCGTTGCTTTTTAGCGTCTTTACTTTTATCAAGTCGTTTATGACCGTTTCCACGTTGGGGTTCTTGTGGGCTTCGCGAATGGCGTCCATGCGGCGGCGCTGGAAGTTTCCGGTGTTGAGCAAAAGGCCGATGAGCATGGATTTTTTTGTGGGGTCGTAGTTTTGTTCCGCCGCAAATTCGCCGTAAGTCTTTCCGTAAAATTTTTGCGGAATGTTTTCCACCGTCACGCCGCTGTTGGAGTCGATTCCGATAAGCGCGCGGATTACGTTTGAAAAGCCTTTGCCGCTTGAGGCTGTGGCCAAAAGGTTGTGCTCGTATTCCGTGGTCAAAATAATTTCGTCGCAGTGGGCCATGTTCAAGTGGCTTTCAAACTTGGCGTCAAAAATTTCCGCGGCCACGTAAATCGACGGGTTCATGTTTTTTATGGCCAGCACGGCAAGAACCGCGCGCGAGTCGATTTCCAATTGCGTTCCGCCCTTGGACTGGTCGGAAATTATCAGCGCGCGCGAGGCCTTGTTCACGGCCGCTTTTTTCAAAACCTCTTCGTTTGAAAAGTCGCCGGAGATGTAGTTTAGTTCCTTAAAGTAGGGGTGGCTTCGCATTTGCGCGATTTGGTCTTGCGGCGCCTCGTTAATCAAGACGATTTGGTCGGGCGTCAAGTCTTCGTTGGCGGCGAGAACCGCTTGGATTATCGTTTCCATGTCGGGCTTCCAGCCGCACAGCAAAAAGTGTTTTGTCAAGTTTTTCAATTCTGTTACATAATCAAAATATGGATTATCAGGAGATTCCCAAATTTCAGGAGCGTAAGTTGTTTTAGTCGTAAATGTGCTGGCACTAATAACAGGTCTTGGGTCTGTTATATATGTAACATATGAACAATCTGAATTAGTAG
>CADBBB010000136.1 GCA_902792795.1 uncultured Spirochaetaceae bacterium
CCTTGTTTGTAAAGCTCAACGCATCTAAGCTTGAACTCCAATGTGTAGCGCATAAAAATACCCCTTTTACTTTTGTCCAGTAAAAGGGGTACATATCATTTCGGAGCGGCTTTTTTTTGTCTTGTCTTGCTAACAAAAATACGGGCGGCTCACACTTCCAAAAAGTACGTCTTCATCAAGCCTTTGCCCTTGACCTCGACGTCTTCGCTTGCGCCGTAGTAGACCGCCGCTTGGGTTTGCTCGTAGGTGGCCTCTGAAACATGAATCATCATCGGCTTTCCGGTGCTTTCCATTCGGCTGGCAACGTTGACGGTGTCGCCCCAAATGTCGTAGATGAACTTTGACTTTCCGATGACGCCGGCCACCAAGTTGCCTGTGTTGATTCCCAAGCGGATTTGCACTTGAACCGGCGACGTCGCGTTGAATTCAACAACGTCGCGAATAAGGCCCTGCGCGAATTTCACCATTTTGACCGCGCCGCCGTTTTCGGCTTCTTCGGTAAGGCCGGTGGCGGCCATGTAGGCGTCGCCGATTGTCTTGATTTTTTCCACGCCCTCGCGCTTGGCCCGTTCGTCAAACTTGGTGATCATCGCGTTGAGCATTCCTACAACTTCGTCGGCGCTCATTCCGCCGCTCATTTTTGTAAAGCCCACGATGTCGGTAAAGAGAACCGTCGCGTTTGGGAATTTTTTAGCTATCGTGCGGTCGGGGTGCTCGGTAAGCTCGGCCGCCACTTCTTTGGGAAGAATGTTCAGCAAAAGTCCTTCCGCCTTTTCGTTGGCGATTTTAAGGTCGCGCGTGCGTTCCGCCACTTTTTGCTCCAGCTCGATTTGGTAGCGCTTCATCGCGCGCCACTTTAGCCAAACGCCAAAGGCCGCCAAGGTCACGACCGCCAGCGCAAGCAAAATCCAAAAGCGCTTTAGCTGCCAAATGTAGGGCTCTTTTATGATTGTAATCGGATCGCTCGGCTCGCTCTGCACGTCGTCGCCGTTCCGCGACATAACGGTAAAGTAATAAGTTCCCGGCTTTAGGTTTGTGTAGGAAACGTTTCGCAGGCTGGACCAATCGGAGTATTCCGTTTCAAAGCCGTCCAGCTTGTAGCTGAATTTGATTTGTTCCGACGAGATGAAGCTTAAGCCCGTGAACTTAACGCTAAGGCGCTTTGCCGAAGGAGGAAGGACAATCGTCTTTCCGTCGTAGTCTTTTTTTACGTTGTCCACCGAGTAGTCTTGGATTTCCACCTTTGGCGCGTTTGTGTTTCGGCCGGCCTTGATCGGGTCGTAAATGGCAAAGCCGTCAATCAAGGTGAACCACAAGCGGCCGCTGGAATCTTTCATCGAAAGCGATGTCGCTGTCACGCCGCCAGAAATCAAGCCGTCCGACGCTCCGTAGCCTGTCACGTTAAAGCGCTCGCGCGTTCCCTTAAAGACCTGTTCAATGTCAAAGAGCGGCGCCGAAATGATTCCCTTGTTGCTTGTCATCCAAGCGGTTTGCGTGGAGTCAAAAAGGATTTGGAAAACGCCGTCGGTGCTAAGGCCGCTCGCCGCGTTCAAGTTTTGGAAGCGGTCGCTCGCTTCTATGTATTTTGAAATTCCTGTTCCTGTTGTAATCCAAAAGTCTCCGCTGGAAGTCTCGCCGATTTTAAAAATCACGTTTCCCGACAAGCCTGTCTCTGTGGAATAGTGGCGCTCGATTTTTTTGTCTTTCAAAACGTAAATGCCGCCGCCGTCAGTTCCAATCCAAATCTGGCCCTTTTTGTCCTCGTAAATCGCCATGATGAATTCGTTGGAAAAGCCGTTCTCGCGCGTGATGTTGTGGAACTTTCCGTCGGTGTGGTCAAGAATGCTTAGGCCTTGCGTCGTTCCAATGTAGTAGTCGCCGTCGGAAGCCTTTATGGCCGCGCGGCACTTGTAGCCGGCAAGTCCGTTCTTCTCCGTCCAGTTGGTTATCATTCCGTTTGGCTCCAAGCGGATCGCGCTCAGCTTTGAATAGCATGAAACCAAAAGCTCGTTGTCCTTTGTCACGCGAACTTCGCGCACTCGCGAGCCCTTTGTCATTTTTGTGATTTCGTTTTCGACAAACTTGTTGTTCTTGTAGCAGTAAACGCCGTCGTCCGCTCCAATCCATACAAGCTCGCGCGCGGTGTCTTCGCAAATCGCGTTGACTGTAATCGGCATTGATATTGTGCGGAATTTTCCTTGGCTCATTTTTTCTATGCCGCCGCGGTTGTAGGCGATCCAAATGTTTCCTTCGCGGTCTTGCATTATTTCGTTCACGTAGTCGTCGGCGATTCCGTTGCGCTTGTCGTAGTAGGTCAACATTCCGTTCCTAAATATTGTGATTCCGCTGTCGCCCGCGTACCAGTAGTTTCCGTTGGAATCTTGCAGGATGGAATTCATCGTCGTTCCCACCGCGTGATCGTGGCCTACGTCAAAGACTGTCTCTTCCGCGTCCTTCAAGCGCACGACGTAGTGGGGAGCCACGCCAAACCAAAGCGCGCCGCTGTTGTCCTGCGAGACTTCGTTGACGGACGGGTCCTTGATTTTTTTGATTCCGTCAAAGCGCCTGACCACGTTGTTTTCGTAAACAAAAAGCTCGTTGGCGATCGCGGTTGAAATCCAAACGCGGTCTGCGGTGTCGCAAAAAAGTTTTGAAACTTGAATCGTGCTTTCGCCCAGCTCTTCTATTCCGTCTGGAATGACGACTTTGCGGGAAGGCGTCAGGTAGCAAATGCCGGAGGCGGTTCCAAGCCAAATGTTGTTTTCGTGGTCTTGGCAAATCGCGCGGATTGAGTTGTGGGGAAGGCCGTCGTCCTTGGTGAATTTTATCGTGTCGCCTGCGGGAGTCATGCATGTGACGCCCTCGTCGTTGTGGCCTATCCAAATGTTGTCGTCGGAATCTTGGTAAATCGAGCGCACCGCCGTAAAGTCGTACTTGGGGTCAAGGCTTCTATTGAAGTTGACGAACTCCACGCCGTCAAAGCGCACAAGGCCGTCGTAAGTTCCTATGTAAATGTAGCCTTTTTTGTCCTGCATGATGTCGGTGATCGTCATGCCCGGAAGCCCGTCGGCGGTGGTGTAATGCCTTCGCACAAAGTCGTTCAAAAAGGATTGGTCAACGTTGGAGCCGGCTTTGGACTGAGCGAACGCCGCTCCAAAAATAAAGGTCAAAACAAGAGCGAAAATAGTCTTTTTCATAACTTTCTATTATAGCGCGCTTTCCGCGCTTTTGCAAATTTTCCCCGACTCTGTCATGCTGAACTTGTTTCAACATCTATGCGGAAGCGCGTCATATCTTGAACAAATCCCGCAAAATCGTTAAAATATTCTTTCAATAAAAAAAAAGAGCGAGCCGCTCAAAAAATGACGAGGAGAATGCCATGAAAAATCTTACTGACAAAGCGCTCATTAAGCAACTGACTGTCCTTGCCCAAAAGAACGACCCGATTAACCCCAAGCTTTACGAAAAATTCGACGTCAAGCGCGGACTGCGCAACGCCAACGGAACCGGCGTCCTTGTGGGCCTTACGACAATCGGCGACGTTGTCGGCTACGAGCTTGACGAAAACAAGAACAAGATTCCGATTCCAGGCCGCCTCTTGTACCGCGGCTACGACGTGGCCGACTTGGTCCACGACACCGAAAAGCGCGACGAATTTGGCTACGAGCAGGCCGCCTACCTTTTGCTTTTTGGCGCTTTACCGAAGACATGATCATGAAGGCTCCGTCCAACGACATCATGAACAAGATGGCTCGCGGCGTTTTGGCAAGTTATTCCTACGATCCAAATCCTGAAGACCGCTCAGTTGGAAACATCATGCGCCAGTGCATAGACTTGGTCGCGCGCTTCTCTACCTTGGCCGCATACGCCTACCAAGCCAAGCGCCGCTTTTACGACGACAAGAGCATGTACATCCACAACCCGCTGCCCAATCTTTCGACGGCCGAAAACTTTTTGCGCTTGATCCGCGCCGACAAAAAATACACTCCGCTTGAGGCGCAGATTTTGGATTTGGCGCTAATCCTGCACGCCGAGCACGGCGGCGGAAACAACTCGTCGTTGACAGTGCACGTAGTTTCTTCGGCGGACACCGACACTTATTCCGCCATCGCCGCGGCCGTCGGCTCGCTTAAGGGAAGCCGTCACGGCGGCGCCAACATTCGCGTGATGGAAATGATGGACGACATCAAGGCCCATGTAAAGGACTGGGCGGACGACAAGGAAATCGAAGCCTACCTTAAAAAAATCGCGACCAAGCAGGCTTACGACAAGACGGGCCTCATTTACGGAATAGGACACGCCGTCTACACGGTCAACGACCCCCGCGCCGTTTTGCTAAACGAGCTTGCCGAAAAGCTGGCCCGCGAAAAGGGAATGTTAAAGGAATTCCGCCTATATAAAAAGATAGAGAAAATCGCGCCCAAAGTTTTGTACGAGCTTCACGGCAAAAAGAAAATGCTTTGCGCCAACGTGGACTTTTTTTCGGGCTTCGTTTATTCGATGCTGGACATTCCGCGCGAGCTTTACACGCCGCTCTTTGCCATTTCGCGCATCGCCGGCTGGAGCGCTCACCGCATTGAGGAAGTTGTCGCGGGCGGCCGCATCTATCGTCCCGCTTACAAGAATGTTTGCGCCGAGCGCGCCTACATTCCGCTGGAAAAGCGAAAATAACGGAGCGCCAAATTGACGGAGCGCCTGGACAAAATTCTTTCGCACGCCGGCTTTGGCACGCGAAAGGACGCAAAAAAAATTCTTCGCAAGGGCCTTGTCACTGTTAACGGAGAGGTTGTCCGCGACTTTGACTTTAAGCTTGACATGGAAGCGGACGAACTTTGCGTTGACGGCGAGCGCGTTCAAAGCGAACAGTTCCTTTACCTTATGATGAACAAGCCCGCCGACTATGTTTGCGCCAACAAGGACGGCCTCCACGAAACGGTTTTTTCTTTGCTGGAAGATTGCTACAGGACGCCGTATTTTGAAAGCCATTTGCACTTGGTGGGCCGCCTTGACATCGACACCGAAGGCCTTTTGCTTTTCACCACCGACGGCGATTTGACGCACCGCCTCATAAGCCCAAAAACTTCTTGCCCAAAAAAATATTTTGTCCGCTTGGAAACACCGGTCGCCCGGGAATCGCGCGCTGGCATTGAGCAAAAGTTGCAGGAAGGAATTCTTGTTCCCCCCGAAGACAACGAAAAGGAATTTAAGGCGCTTCCCGCAAAAATCGAATGGACTGAGAATGACAGCGAAGTTTTTCTCATTATAAATGAGGGGAAGTACCACCAAGTGAAGCGAATGTTCGCCGCGCTTGAAAACCAAGTCGTTTACTTAAAGCGAGTTCAAATCGGCGGCCTTTGCCTTGACCCAAGCCTTGAATTAGGCGAATATAGAAAACTGACCGCTGACGAATTAGCGTTATTGTTAGGAGATGAAAAATGACAGACATTGAAATCGCCCAGGCGAACGTGATGGCCCCGATTGACCAGGTGGCCAAAAAAATCGGAATCTCAAAAGAAGACCTTGACCTTTACGGAAATTACAAGGCAAAGATTGGCCTAAAAAAATTGCGCGAGCTTCAGGCAAAGGCCGCGGACAAATCCAAGCGCGGAAAATTGATTTTGGTCACGGCAATCACTCCCACGCCCGCCGGCGAAGGAAAGTCAACCGTCAGCGTAGGACTAGGCGACGGCCTTGCTAAAATCGGAAAAAAGGCCGCGATCGCTTTGCGCGAGCCTTCGCTTGGCCCCTGCTTTGGCGTAAAGGGCGGAGCGTGCGGCGGCGGCTACGCGCAAGTCGTTCCGATGGAAGACATCAACTTGCATTTTACAGGCGACATTCACGCGATTTCTATCGCAAACAATTTGATCGCCGCCTTGATCGACAACCATATCCAGCAAGGAAACGAGCTTGGCCTTGACCCCCGTTCCGTCACATGGAAGCGCTGTGTCGACCTTAACGACCGCGAGCTTCGAAACATCGTCGCCGGCCTTGGAAAGCGCGTGGACGGAATGCCGCGCGAGGACCACTTTCAAATTTCGGTCGCGTCGGAAATTATGGCGATTGTTTGTCTTTCAAAAAGCATAAGCGAATTGAAGGAAAGAATCGCCAACATCACTATCGGTCAAACATACGGCAAGCGGCCGGTCAAGTTCGGCGAACTTAAATGCCAAGGGGCCGTGGCCTCGCTTTTAAAAGACGCGATTCGCCCCAACATCGTTCAAACGCTTGAAAAGACTCCGGCCTTCATTCACGGCGGCCCCTTCGCCAACATCGCGCACGGCTGCAACTCGGTAAACGCCACTCTTTGCGCGCTTGCCTCCGCCGATTACGTCGTCACCGAAGCTGGTTTTGCCGCCGACTTGGGTGCCGAAAAATTCATGGACATAAAATGCCGCGCCGCAGGCATCGAGCCGAGCGCGATTGTAATCGTAGCCACAGTCCGCGCGCTAAAAATGCACGGCGGCGTTGACAAAAAAGAACTCAAGACTCCCAACGTTGACGCGCTCAAGAAAGGCTTTGAAAACCTTAAGGTTCACTTGGAAAACCTTGCCAAGTTCGGAGTGCCCGCCGTCGTCGCGGTAAACAAATTCATCACGGACACTGACCAAGAAATCCAGACATTGCAAGACTTGTGCGCGGCCAACGGTTCAAAAGCCGTTTTGTGCGAGGCTTGGGAAAAGGGCGGAGAAGGAGCGGCGGAGTTGGCCCGCGCTGTCGTGGCCACAATCGACGAGGGCAAGGCCAACTTCCATCACTTATACGAAAGCGGCTTGCCGCTTGCCGAAAAAATCAAAAAGCTTGGCCGCGAGATTTACCGCGCCAAGAGCGTTGAGTTTGAAGGAAGCTCTTTGAAAAAACTGCAAGAGTTCGAGGCGGCGGGCTATGGGAATTTCCCGGTATGCGTCGCCAAGACGCAAAATTCAATCAGCCACGACCCCAAGATGATCGGCGCGCCCAGCGACTATGTTTTCCCGATTCGCGACGTTCAGCTTTACAGCGGAGCGGGCTTTGTCGTGGCGCTTGCCGGCGACATCATGACGATGCCGGGCTTGCCCAAGGCGCCCGCCGCGCTCAACATCGACATAGATGATGATGGAAAAATAACCGGATTGTTCTAGGAATACAGTGATTATTGCGGCGCGACAATTTCTGGCGCGCCGCAAAAGGAACGAGTCAAGGCCTTGAGCGAAGCGTGCCTTGACCGTTCCTACAGGGCTTTTTTAATCGCAGCTAAGAGGTCGGCGTATTCTTCAAAGGCGGGGTACTGCGGGTAGTCCTTTTTGATTTGCTCGGTGGAGCGGAACAAAAAGCCCGCCTTGCTGGCTTGGATCATTCCAAGGTCGTTGAATGAGTCGCCAGACGCGATTGTGTCGTAGCCTATTGACTGCAAGGCCTTGACTGTGGTGAGCTTTGACTTTTCGCATCTCATTTTGTAGCCGGTGATTTTTCCGTCGGCGGCCACAAGAAGCTCGTTGCAAAAAATCGTGGGCATTCCAAGCTTTTTCATAAGCGGCGCGGCGAATTGGCTGAATGTGTCGCTCAAAATTATCGTTTGGCAAACCGAGCGCAATTCGTCCAAAAATTACTTGGCGCCGGGGAGCGGGTCAATCGTCGCGATTACGTCCTGGATTTCCTTTAGGCCAAGGCCCTTCTTTTCCAAAATGTCAAGGCGGAATTTCATCAATTTGTCGTACTCAGGCTCGTCGCGCGTCGTGCGGCGCAACTCGGGGATTC
>CADBBB010000137.1 GCA_902792795.1 uncultured Spirochaetaceae bacterium
TTCCGCTATGAGCTGCTCATGGAATTTATAAGGAAAGGGCGGGTCAAAGAAAATGTAGTCGTATTGGTTCTTGCATCTCTTTACAAAAAGCTCGACCGCCATAAAGCGGCACTTTATCTTTACGCCAAGCTCTTTTTCTGTGATAGAAACATTGTCCAAGACTGTCTTGATTTTAAGGCGGTCTTTTTCGCAAAGCTCCACGCGGGCGGCTCCGCGCGAGGCGGCCTCTATGGCTATCGTTCCAGATCCGCTAAAAAGGTCGAGCCAGCTTTTTCCGCTCAAGTCGCCCAAGATCGCAAAGACGCTTTCGCGCATTCTGTCCATAGCCGGGCGGATGACTCCGTCCGGGCACTTTATGATTCGTCCCTTAAGCTTGCCGCCTGTCACGCGCATTTACTTTTTCTCCGAATTGTTGAGCGACCAGTAAACGTCGTTCTTTGGCAGGCTTGGGTTTTGCCGCGCGAACCAAAAGGCGTCCTTGTAGTCGCCTGTGAGCATTGTTGGATCGGCGCCTTTTTCCAAAAGCAGCTTTATGCAGTTTGTGTGCGTGTTGCTTTCCGCCGCGTACATCAAGACGCTTTTTCCGCGATAAATCTCGTTGGGGCTCATTCCGCCGTCAAAGAATTTTTGGATTATGCCGTTGGGGCGGCCCAAGCCCACCGCCGCGACATACGCTTTCTTGGCGTCGGCCTTTTGGCTCTTTGCAAGAAGCGCGGCCACGATGTCCGGATTCTTGTTGTCGGCGGCGGCGATTTCTATCGCGGTCAAGCCGTAGCGGTTCTTTGCCTTTGCGTTGGCTCCGTTGGAAAGCAGAAGCGCGAGCGTTTCGATTTTTTTGGAAAAGCGGGCGCAGTACATTAGGGGAGTGTAGCCGTCGTTGTCGGCAAGGTTGAAGTTGGCGCCGGATTCCTTTAAGAGCAAAATCATCTCTATGTCGTCCTGGCTCGCCGCCTTGTGCAAAAGCGTCCTTCCGTTGGCGTCCGCCTTGTCGGGCTCCGCTATCAAAACTTTTTCCTTTTCTTTTTCCGTGTCGTAAGTGTCAAACGCTTCTATGCCTTCAAAAAGATAAACGCGCTTGTAGGGATTGGCGGCTCTTGCGGCGGCGGCCTTTGCGGCTTCCTGCAAGGCTTCCGTGGCAAGAGGAGCGGCGATTGTCGCCGCGGCGGCGGCTTCAACGGCCTCTTCCGTGACAGGCGCTTGCGCGTTTTGGACCGGCGCCTCTTCTTGGACTGGCTCCGGGCTTTCGGCGGCTTTCGGGCTTTCGGCGGCTTCCGCGCTTGGCTGGGGCTCGGCTACGTCCACAATTCCAAGGTAATGGTTTATCGTTTGCATTTGCTCTTGGTCGCCGTTTTCCTTGGCGTAGTCAAGGGCGGACTTTCCTTGGTCATTTTGCTTTAGGATTCGGTTTTTGCGTTGGAAGGGAAGAACCGTGTCGTAGGAAATCAAGGCGTCCAAAACCTTTTGGTCGGCGCTTTTTTTTGCGGCGTATGTGACGGCGGAATCGCCCTCGGCGTTTTGGGCCTTGGGACTTGCTCCAGCGTCCAGCAAAAGTTTTATCACGTCGTAGCCGCGGCCTTTGTCAATAGCTTCCATCAGGATGGAATTTTGGTTGGGCCCGAATTTTTCCGCCGTCAAATTTCTGTTTTTAATTATATAGCTTTTGATTTTTTTTACCGGAGCGTTTTCCAAAAGTTCGAGAATTTTTTCAACTTTAGAGTCTGGAGCGGCCAAAAGCGGCAGGGCGCAAAGGCCGGCCAAAAGAGCCAGGACGAACAAAAATTTTGATTTCATAACTTTCAAAGTTCCTCAATTATATATCGGCAAAAATCGCGCGTCAATATAGTGCCGCTCGTATTTTTGTTTTAAATCCCTCAAAAATTGTTTCGAGCGGATTCACCGCGTCTTTCAGACGCTTCTTTTTTCGTTCCGCAACTATTGACATAAAGGGTGTTTTTTTGTTATTCTACTAGAACATCACCACCTTGAAGCTGCTTAGGCAGTTTCCGGGCGCAGAAGCGCCTATAAAGACCATAAGGAGTTTTTATGAGAAAGTATGAACTTATGACCATCTTTCCGTTAGACGAAGATCGGTCCAAGAAGGGATTGGATGCTGTAAAGCAGGTCCTTTCACAGTTTGGAGCGGAAATCGCAAAGGAAGAGCCCTTTGGCGACCGCGATTTGACCTACGAAATCAAGAAGCAAAAGAAAGGCCGCTTCATCTTGCTGAACGTAAACGCCAACCCCGGCAAAATCGCCGAAATCTCGGCGCAGTTCAAGCTTAACAACGACTTGCTTAAATACATGTTCGTTCTTATCGAAGAGTAAGGCTTCAAGGCTTCAGGAGGGCTTGCATGACAGACTTGAATCACGTTGTTCTTATCGGAAGACTCACCCGCGATTTGGGATCTGACGAGCGCTCGTTCGCTTATTTGCCGAACGGAACCGCGCGCGCCAATGTAAGCGTCGCCGTCAACCGCAGCCGCAAAGGCGCCGACGGCTCTTGGGGCGATGAAGTAAGCTACTTTGACATCACAATTTGGGGAAAAACCGCGGAAAATCTCAAGCCCTATCTTTTGAAGGGCAAGCAGATTGCCGTTGACCGGAAAGGGCGAAGGAGCCGCTGGCGGCTCTGATACAGGTGGCGCGCCTAGATTCCAACCAAGGCCTCAATCGTCCGCGCCAAGCTATCCGGCCAACGACGCGCCTTATCCGGCGGACGACGGCGGATTCCCGGAAGACATTCCATTCTAAAATTATAGGAGAAAATTATGTCAGACCAGACAGTAGAACCTGTAGAAAATAAAGACGTTGACGCGTCTATCACAAACGAAAAGAACCTTGCCGAAGCCGGACGCGACGGCGAAGGACGCGGACGCGGAGCCAAGGGCAAGTTCGCTTTCCACAAGAAAGTTTGCCGCTTCTGCTCTAACAAGACAAAGATTGACTACAAGGACGCGGACGGATTGCGCCGCTACACGACAGAGCGCGGCAAGATTCTTCCCCGCCGCATCACCGGCACTTGCGCCAAGCACCAGAGAGAGCTTGCCAGCGCCATCAAGCGCGCCCGCAACATCTGCTTGCTTCCGTTCGTAGCGGACTAATTTTGGACAAGGAGCATAGGAAATGAAAGTAATTCTTAACAAAGACGTAAACCACTTGGGCGAAGAAGGCGACGTAAAAATCGTTGCCAATGGATACGCCCGCAACTATTTGTTCCCGCGCAGCTTGGCGCTTCCTTACACTCCGGAAGTCGTCGCCATTTTTGAAGGCCGCAAGGCTGAAATCGAAGCCCGCAAGGCCGCCAAGCGCGAAGCCGCCAAGAGCGACAAAGAGAAGTTGGAGGCCTTGGCGCTTTCAATCACCGTTCCGGCCAGCGCCGGCGGAAAGCTCTATGGAGCCGTAAGCGCGCAGACAGTGATCGACTTGCTTGCCAAAGAAGGCTTTGAATTCGAGCGCAAGAGAATCGAGATTCCCGGAAACGCCATCAAGCAGACCGGCGCTTACAAGGTCAGCGTAAAGCTTTACGAAAACGCCGTCGCCGAGGTTCACATCGAAGTCAAGGGACAGGTTGACGAAAGCAAGAAAGAGCCGGAGCGCAAGCCCCGCGCCGAAAAAAAGGTTGAGGAGAAGCCCGCCGAGAGCGCGGAAGCTCCCGCCGAAGAAAAGGCCGAAGAGGCCGCCAACTAAAATTTTCGCCGCATAAGGGCGGCGATTGTTTTGTTGCGAACAAAAGCGACAGTTCCTTAGGGAGCCGTCGCTTTTGTCGTCTTTAAAGGCGCGCGGCGTTTTGTGGATAATTTGTTGAAAAGCGGTAGATAAAAGGGGGAAAGACTGTGGAATATCAAGGACTCAAGGACAAGGTTCCGCCGCAAAATTTGGAGGCCGAGCGCGCCGTGTTGGGCGCCATGCTTTTGGATTGGAGCTCGGTGAACAATGTAGTCTCGCTCCTCCAAAGCGACCGCTTTTTTTCATACCAAAACCAATTGGTCTTTGAGGCTATGATTTCCCTCTTTAGCCAAAACATCCACGGCGACGCGCTCGCCTTGGTCAACGAGCTGGACAAAAGGGGAAAGCTTCAGGAAGCGGGCGGCGCGGCCTACATCGCGGCGCTTTCCGACACAGTTCCAACAAGCGCCAACATCGACTACTACGCGCAAATCGTCCATGACATGGCCACCAGGCGCGACCTTATAAAAATGTCGGAAGAAATCAAGGCCACAAGCTTTGACAAAAGCCGCGAAAGTCGCCACATTTTGGAAGAGGCCGAAAAGAAAATATTTTCGTTGAGCGAGCGCGACGAAAGCGTCAAGGTCCACGAAGCCCGCGCGATGATTGACGAAACGATAAAGCTCATCGAAGACCGCTACAAGCGCCGCGACACTTACACAGGAATCCCTTGCGGCATAGGCCAGCTGGACACTATGACAAGCGGCTTTCAAAACGAAGAATTGATAATTCTCGGCGCGCGCCCGTCAATCGGAAAGACCGCGATGGCGCTGTCCATGATGCAGCACATTGCGGTGGGCAAAAAAATTCCTTGCGGCTTTTTTTCTTTGGAAATGTCCTACCAAATGATAGGACAGCGCCTTTTGAGCCAGGAGGCCAGGGTAGGCGGCGGAAAGCTTCGCTCCGGCTTGCTGAGCATGAGCGACTTTCAAAAATTGCAGGACGCGGCGGGCCGCATTTTCAACGCGCCTCTTTATGTGGTTGACCAGCCCAACATGCAGCTTTTGGACTTGCGCGCGCTGGCCCGCCGCCTTGTGGTGGAACGGGGCGTAAAAATTATTTTCATAGACTATATCGGCTTGATTGGAACGGAGAACCCCAACGCCAAGGTTTACGAAGCCCAGAGCGAAGTTTCCAAGTCCCTCAAGGCTTTGGCGCGCGAGCTTAAGATTCCCATTGTGGCCTTGTGCCAGGTGGCGCGCGACGCGGAAGGAAACGAGCCCAACTTGGCGCAGCTGCGCGGTTCCGGCTCCATCGAACAGGACGCGGACGTCGTCATGTTCCTGCACCGCGAGCGCCTAAAGAGCGAAGAGCCAGCGCAAGAGGCCAAGCTTATCGTCGCCAAGCAGCGCAACGGCGCCACCGGCGAGGTCAAGCTGACCTATCTTCCCGCCTACACAAAATTTGAGAACGCCGCCAACGAAGAAGGCGAGTGAGCCGCCCGCAAGGCGGGCAGCCGCTTCTTTTGCCTATCTCTCGTTGTTTCCCTGTTTGACTTTGAGATTTTTGGCCGCGTTGGGATCCTTGACGGCGGACGTCAAGTCGTTCATGTTAAGAATGACCGGATTTCCCTTTGCGTCCGTCACCATGTAGCCCGCGGGCGTCTTTACAATCGGCGACGACGGATTGATTTGAACCGGGCTCTTGACTTGCATCTTTAGGTCGGCGCCGTATTTGGCGGCGACAAAATTTGAGCCGTCCTTGACCACTACCAAATAGCTTCCGCCGTCTTCAAGCAAGACCGAGTTGTCGGAAAGAACTTCTTCCGATTCCTTTATGATTTCAAGCGAGTCCTTGTCGATAATCACAAGCTTGACGGCGCCTTTTCCGGAATTCTCTCCGGCCACTGCGACAAAGCCGTCGGCGCATGGAACCATCGAGCGTCCCTTGACCACCTTTACCGGGCTTTGCTTCATCACGGCGCCAGTGCTTGAGTTGACGCGGACAATTTGCGAGTTGAGGCTCTTGGCGTCGGCCAACTTGAGGCCGTAAACGCTGGGAGCGGCCTCCTGGGCCTTTTCTTGGGCGGCCACGACGGTCTGGTCCTTTGCTATTTCCTTGCGCTCTTCCTGAGCCTCGTTTTGCTTTTTGTCGGCCGCGGCTTGCTGGGTCTCGGCCTCTTTCTTGGCCTCGTCAGCTTCCTTTTGGGCTTCGTCGGCCTTTTCTTCAGCCGCCTTTTCCTCTTCCTTGGCTTCCTCTACGGCCTTCTTGTCCTCGTCAGCCTCTTTTTGGGCTTCCTTGGCTTCTTTTTGGGCCTGCTTGTCCTTGGGATTTTCGTCGGCCTTCTTCTTCGCGTTGTCAGCCTTCTTTTGGCTTTCGTCGGCCTTCTTTTGGGCCTGCTTTGTTTCCTGCTTCTTTTGCTCGGCGCTCTTCTTTTGAGCGTCGGCTTCCTTTTGCTTTTCAGTGGCCTTCTTTTGCGATTCCTGCGCCTTTTCGCTTGCCTTTTCGGCCTCGCGCTCCTTTATGTCTACCATTTGCTTTCGGTCGTCGATGTTCTTTCCGTCTTCCTCTTTCATCGAGTTGACGACTTCCTTGTCGCTGATGACGCTTGTGTCAACCGCGCTGAGGCCGCCCGAAGCGTCGGAGACGGGAATTACGATTTGCGAGGCGCCGGGCCATTCCGACCATTTTGTGGAAAGGCCGCACTTTTCGGCGGAAAGGTTGTTGAGAACCACGTCCTTGTATTTGCCCTTGAAGGCGTCCAAGTTCTTGCGGTAGACGGCGTTGTAGACCGTAACAAAAGTTGCGATGGTCTCCGCGTCGGCCTCGCCGG
>CADBBB010000138.1:0-3161 GCA_902792795.1 uncultured Spirochaetaceae bacterium
ATCCACTAATTGTTCGGCGTCACTGTTCAAAAGATAGATTTTTCTCCAAGCGGAAACGACGGCTCGTTTTTGCAAACTCCCTTTTGGGGCCTCTTTAAGTCGCGCCACGGATGGAACTTGATCCGCGTCCGCGCAGTTTTTGGCGAGGGGGAATCGTCGACAAAACAATTTGACTTTTCCGTAATGGTCCGCTCCTTTGCCAAGGGCTTTTTTAGCCTGTCCTACGTTCCGATGTTTCCCTGCGCGGTCTTGTTGGCCGAACCAAGCGCGGTTGGCCCCGGCCCGGCTGACGGCGCCAGCGCGAACGACGGCGGCCCGTCCGGCGCGCAAAGGTTCTGCGCCTTGCTTGACGAACTTGCCGCCGCGCTAAAGCCGCTTTTGCCTGCCAACACGATTTGCGTCCGCTTTGACCCGGAGCTTGGCTTTTCGGATCCCCAAGAGCGCGACTCCTTTAACGCGCTCGTCCGCGCCGCCGCAAAAAAAGCGCGCCTTTCCTGCAAAAAAAACGCGGTGGACATACAGCCGCCCGACACAACGCAAGTGGACTTGACGCGAACCGAAGAAGAAATCTTGGCCGGCATGAAAAACAAGTGGCGCTACAACATAAAGCTCGCGCAAAAAAAAGGCGTGGTCGTCCAAAAGGCGGCTCGCGATTCCGCGTCCTTGCAAGACGCGGTGGACATTTTCTACGACTTGTACAAGGAAACAAGCGCGCGCGACGGCATCGCGATGCACGCAAAGGCTTATTACAAGGACTTGCTTGAGCTTTCGGCCCAAGAAGCGCAAAAAGGAAACGACGTTCCGCAAGTGAACCTTTATGTCGCAAAGCACGAGGACGACTATTTAGGCGCGATAATGACGCTCTTTTCCAAGACCGAAAGCGTTTATCTTTACGGCTGTTCCTCCAACAAAAAAAGAAATTTAATGCCAAACTTCCTTTTGCAGTGGACAGCGATGAGCGACGCAAAGGCTTACGGAAGCCGCTATTACGACATGTACGGAATGCCGCCCACCGACGATCCCAGCCATCCGATGCATGGCCTTTATCTTTTTAAGACCGGCTTTGGCGGAAGGAACGTTCACCGAATTGGAAGCTGGGACGTTCCCCTAAAAGGAATCTACAAGCTTTGCGTCCTTGCGGAAAAGGCGCGGGCCTTTTGGCATAAAAAAGTATTGAAGAAAATTCGCGGAAGGTAAAATAGACATGAACATGGAAGCCTTTATTTTGGGCTGCGGCGGAATGATGCCGCTCCCGTACAGACACCTAACGTCGGCGCTTTTGCGGCGCGACGGAGACCTCTTTTTGTTTGACGGAGGCGAGGGCACGCAAGTTTCGCTCCGCCGTCTCAACCTCAAATGGAAAAAAATCAACGCGATTTTTGTAAGCCACACCCACGCCGACCACGTGACCGGCCTACCGGGAATCATGATGCTCAGCGCGCAAGTTGAGCGAAGCGAGCCCCTTTACATTTACGGTCCGCCAAAAATCGCCGAGTACATCGAGACAAGCCGAAAAGTTTTGGACATGTACATAAACTATCCTGTCGTGGTCAAGGAAATCACGGCGCCCTGCGTCGTCCACAAGGAAAAGGATTTTCAAGTGCGCGCCTTTCCGCTTGACCACACAAAGGTTTGCGTAGGCTACACGCTGGAGGAATTTGACCGCCCCGGAGAATTCAACCCGCAGGCGGCGACAGATCTCAAAGTTCCGCGCGGAGCCTTGTGGTCAAAGTTGCAGAACGGCCACGAAGTCACCGCGTCCGACGGAAGCGTGGTGAAGCCAGAGCAAGTGCTTGGCCCTTCGCGCAAAGGCCGCAAGTTCAGCTATGTCACCGACACCCTTTACCTTGACTCAATCGCCAAGGAAGTTGCGAACTCAGACCTTCTTATTTGCGAGGGAATGTTTGAGGACGCGCTTCTTGACCAAGCCAAAGAAAAAAAACACATGACCGCGCGGCAGGCCGGAACGATCGCCCGCGACGCCAAGGCAAAAAAAATGGCCTTGATTCACTACAGCCCCCGCTACACGGACAAGGAGCTTCCTGTCTTGGAAAGCGAGGCGAGGGAAGTCTATCCCGGCGCGATTTTGAGCCGCGACCGAATGCGCTTTGAAATCCCCTACGAGGACTAGCGGAGGGGCGGAATCATGCTTCGCGCCGTTTCGTTTTCAAAAACTTACGCCTCCGCAAAAAAGCCCGCCTGCGCGAACATTGACTTTGCCGCCGAGCGCGGAAAGATAACAGTCCTTCTTGGTCCCAACGGCGCCGGAAAAAGCACTTTGCTAAAGGCTCTTTGCGCCTCCCACTACGCCACAAGCGGAAATGTTTTTGCGGAACGGAACGATGGCGCTCTTTTTGACGCCGCGGAAAATCCCCAAGAAGTCAAGGCGATCGCCGGCTTTGTAAGCGAAGTTCCCGCGCTCTACGACGACTGGACGGTGGAGGAATTCTTGGAAGCCTGCGCCTCCTTGCGACTTCCGGCGGAGACTTCTTGCAAGACCATAACTTCCGCCGCCCAAAACGCCGCGCGCCTCTGCAACCTTGACGGCGTCCTAAAGCAAAAAATCTCTTCGCTAAGCCACGGCTACAGGCAGCGCGTCAATTTCGCGCAGGCGCTTGTCCACGACCCGCAAATCTTAATCCTAGACGAACCCGCTACCGGCCTTGACCCCGAGCAAATACGCGAAATGCGGGAATTGGTCAAAAGCCTAAAAAGCGGCCGCGCCCTAGTTTTTTCAACGCACATAATCCAAGAGGCCCAAGCTCTTGCCGACATAATTTACATCGTAAAGGACGGCTCCATCGTCGCAAGCGGAAGTCCCGCCCAGCTTATAAAGGCCAGCGGCAAGAGCAGTTTGGAAGACGCCTACTTGTTCTTTGCCGGAAGGGGCGCGGCCTCCATCAATCCCGGCCTTGCGAACGATTCACGTGCTACAACTGATTCCACGCCAAGAACCCCGGCGGCCTCCACCGATTTTGGCGCTCCAGCCGATTCCAGTACTGCAACCGATTCTTCGCCAAGAAGCGCGGCCTCCGATTCGCGCGGCCTTTGGCGCCTTGTCCAAAAGGAGCTTTACGCATTCGCCATAAATCCCTTTTACTGGATTTGCGCCGCGCTCTTTTGCGCCTTTAGCGCCGCGGCGTTTTTTTACGGAACGAGAT
>CADBBB010000138.1:3241-8011 GCA_902792795.1 uncultured Spirochaetaceae bacterium
CCTTTCTTTTTGGCCATGCCTTACATTCTGTCGGTTTTGATTCCGGCCTTTTGCCTCAACATAAAGAGCCGCGCCTTTGACGATACATTGCCGTTCGGGGAATTTAAAAAAGCCGCGGCGCGCGTTTTGGCCGGCCTTGCAGTTTTTATTCTATATCTGCTTCCCACGATTTTTGTTCCTGTTTGCGTTTCGTTTTTTGGAAGCGTTGACGCGGGCGCGGTCTTGGTCTCAAGCTTGGGGCTTTTGTTTTTTTCCGCCGCTTCGATTAGTTTTTGCGCCTTTTTGTCGTCGCTCTTTGCGAGCCGCGCCGCTTACTTTGCAGTTTCGGTCTTGGCGCTTTTTTTTGTGAACGCGCTCCACGGCGCGCAGAATTATCTTCCGCTTTCGGATTGGCTTTCCGCCGCGCTTCGCTCGATAAGTTTTGCCTGGCGCTTTGACTCGGCTTCCAAGGGAATTTTGGACACCCGCGACTTTTTCTTTTTCGCGCTGGCCGCGCTTTTGTTCTTGACTCTGGCCGCCTTTTTTGCCGAGCGCCGCAAGGGAAAAAAATATTTTTGCAAGGCCCGCGCGCTCCGCTCGTGGACTGTAATTTTTGTCTTTGTCTTTTTGGCGCTGGACACATGCCGCCTTTACAAGCGCCTGGATTTTAGCGCGGGAAAAATTTACACGCCCTCCGAGCGGACAAAAAATTTGCTCGCCCGGGCGGACGAAAAGGTGAGAATTTCCTTCTACCGCTCGGCGGAACTTTTAAAGCTATATCCGCAAGCGCGCGACGCGGGCGACTTCTTGCGCTCGCTTTCTTCTCCTGCAAAAACGTCGTCTATTCCGAATACGACGCGGACAGGCCGGCCGCGCAAAAAATCTTGCAAGGCCTTTCCGTTCCGCCTTTCCAAATCCAAAAGCAAAAGAACAACTCGCTGGAATTCGCCGACGCGTATTCCGCCGTCATCATCGACTATATGGACAAGACGCTTTTCATTCCCGCGGCCTTTTCCGCCTTTGGCTTGGAATACGACTTAAACTTACGCCTTGACTATTTGCTGGAAAAAAAGAGCCGCGCCTCCTATGTCCTTTGCGCAAGCGGAATGACGCTCCAAAAGGACTTCAAGGCGGCGCTCGACTGGCTCAATGTCGAAGGCTTTGAAACCCGCCCGCTTTCTTTGCGCGAGCTTTCCGACGAAGCGGGCGGCGGCCTTTCGCTTGACCCAAAAATTCCCCTTGTCCTTTTTGGAACGGGAGCCTTGGACGCGGCCGCTTGCGACGCGCTGGAAAACTTCTTGGACGCTGGCGGCGCTCTTTTTGTGGCGGCCGGTCCGTATTCCGCCAACGTTGACGGCGACTGGTCTTTAAAAAAGAACAAGCGCGACTTTTTGCTTCCCCTTTTGGAACGGAGGGGCATTTTCTTTTTGGACTCCGTCGCCGCCGACATCTCATGCGTCCGCGCCAACTTCCGCTCGGCCGAGGACGGAGGGCAGGAAAAAAACGCCAGCGTGAACTATCCCCTCTGGATAAACGTCCTTCCGCAAGAGGCCGCCCCCTACGGCGCGACGGTCTTTTGGGCAAGTCCAATGAGCCTTGACGAAAGCAAGACCGACCCATTGCTTTTGTCAAGCCCCGCGTCATGGCGCTTTTTGCCCGACAAAAAAAATCCGGAGCTTTTGTTCGACACAAATCCCTTTACCGTTCCCAAGTCCGCCGTCGCAGATCCCTTGGTCCAAAAAGAGGCGAGCGTCCTCGCGGCGCGGACGCAGGACAAAAAAATAGTCGCGGTCTCAGGCGGCCTTTTTGCCAACGACTTGCTTTTGACGCTCGCCGGCGGCGAGACCGGCGACTTTAGGAACTTGAACTTTTTGACCACAAGCCTCTTGGAGCTTTGCGGAGAGCCGGACATGGCCGCGCTCAAGAACAAGGGCGGCGCTGACTTTTCTTTGTGGAAAATCACTGACGCATTGGAGTGGGACGCGGCCAAAAACTTTTCGCTCATGGCGGCCCTTGTTTTGGCGCCCGCTGTTCCCCTTGTCTTTTGCGCGCTTTTCTTTTGGTGGAGAAGGAGGCGGACAAGATGAAGTTTTTCATGCGTCAGAGCGGAGCGGGCAATGCGAGGGGCGCCGCGCTTTACGGCGTTTCCCGCCGCTTTTCCTTGCAATTGTTTTTGGCCGCCCTCGTCGCCCTGTATTTTTTGTCCGCGCCTAAATCGGAAAAGGCCGTGACAAGCGCCCTTTTAAATCCCAAATACGAGCCTGACCAAATCGAGCTTTTTGAGCCGGAGAAGGGAAGCCTGGTTCTTTCAAAGGCGGGCGCTTTTTGGCTTGGCCAGCTTTCCTTGGACGGAGAAGGCTCGGCGGCCTGTGAAAAATGCCTCTATTTTATCTGTGATAATATAGTAGTTAATAAACTGCTATACAATCTTAAAAGTCTTGTCAAGTTGTATGAAATTTCAGACAAAAAATCCGCCGCCGCCTCTTACGGCTTGAGGCAGGATCGCGCGTTTTCGCTAAAAATTCGGCAAAAGACGCAAGTTGTCTCTTCGCTAAAATTTGGAAGCGTCGATTCTCTTGCAAGAATTTTTCTTTCCTCTGACAAGAATACAAAAATATGGTCAACAGAATCGGCGGCTTTGGCGCCTTACCTTACTGCGAGCGCCGATTTTTGGGCCGCCCCGGAAATCTTTCCCAAGGACGTCGTCGGCGCGGACAAAAAATACAGGCACGGAAAATTGGCGGTCGGCGCGGACAAAAAGCCGCTTTTGGCCGGAGCTTTTGACTGGTCGGGCGCGCTTGCAAAGACATTCGACGCGGGCGACGGAAACGTATATCGCGCCTATTTTTTGCCCAGGACAGACGGCGACTATTGGTGCCGCTTTGAGGCCGTTTCCGCCGCGCAGAGGCCGCTGGAAGAAAAGGACGCGCTAAAAAAACTTAACGCCGTCTTTTTGGCCAGCGCTTGGACTTATGACCGCGTCTTTGAGGAAGAGTGATCCGCTCGGACTTTTACAGCGAAAAGAGCAGGGCGCTCGCGTTGTACAAAAAGTGCGCGGCGATTCCCGGCGCTAGGCCCTTGGCTTTTACGGCGCAAACGCGCAAGGCTATTCCGGCAAAAAAAGCGTTCAAGACGGCAAGCGCGCCCTGCCAGCGGTGGGCCAGCGCGAAGAGAACGGCGCAGGCGGCCTCCGTTCCCCAAAAGAAGGCTCGGGCCTTCCAAGTCTCGGCGCCCGTTTTGGGGTTTGCGGCCGTTTGCGCGGCGCCCCCTCTTTGGCTTGCGGCGGTTTCGGGCTCGCCGCCGCCTTTTGGATTTGCGATTTTTTTTAGCGCCCAGGGCAAGTGCCAGCGGTAGACGGTCTCTTCAAAAAGCGCCGCGGCAAAAAGCGTAAAAGCGCAGGCCAAGGCGCCTGTAAAATTTTGGGGAAGGGTGACTTGCGCCGAGCCGCCTTCCAAAAATTTTTGCGCGACATAAAAGAAAATTCCCAAAAGCAAAAGGGATCCGTAACACACTAAAACGCGGCTCGCAAAGACGGCGGCCCTTAAAAGCGACGCGGCCCTTTTTGGCCTTTCAAAAATTTTAGGGTCGGCGGCCATTTTTGGTCTTGCCTCAGTTTCTTGGGCGGCGCTTCTTGGGCTTGCTTCCGTTCCCGCCGCGCTCCTTGGGCCTTCCGCCATTCTTTTTTGAGCCAACAGCAAAAGGGCCGCGCAAAAATTCACGAGGACAAAAAAATTGAATTTTGACAGGTCAAGGGCGGCGTTTTGGCCGTTTTTGACGAAAATCGGGGGAAAAACAAAAATCAACAATATTAAAGAAAACTGTAGCAAAAAAATCTTTTTTGTCATATAATATAAGCGCCGCGAGTAGTTTTTTTTGCCCGCGCATTCTTAATTATTATAATGTTTTGAGGCTGTTTTGACTATACTTATCGTTTCGTTGGGACTATTAATTTTGCTCTTGGCCGTTTGGCTTTTGAGGACCTTTTCGACAAAAATAAATTTTTTTGCCACGGGCCTCGACCAGCAGTTTTCGCTTTCGGAAATTTCAACCTTGTGGAAGCTGGCCCGCGTCGTTGACTTGGAAGAGCCGGAGACGATTTTTGTCTCGACAAATTCCCTCACAAAATGCATAAGCACTTTGGTGGAAAACGCAAGGCGCGACGGAACGGAAGGTTCCGCGGCGACCCAAAACTTTTTGGCCAAGCTCTACAAGTTCCGAACGAAAATTGAGCTTGCGGCGGAAAACAAGCGGGGCCTTGAATCCAGCCGCGCGCTCTCAAACGGCCAAAGGCTGCGCTTGATTCTAAAGGGCAGCGGAATTTTCGCGGCAAGAATAATCAACAACGCGCGCGAATTGATAATCACAATTCCGGTGCAGGACGGAAGGATAAAAATTCCGCCGGAGGATTGGGCCGACAAGGAAGTCAGCGTCTATCTTTGGCGAAAGGGCGACGCAGGCTATGTCTTTGACACCAAGGTCATTTCCGCCGGAATTTTTTGGGGACAAAACGTTTTGTACCTTGCCCATTCCGAAAACCTTTTCCGAGCGCAAAAGAGAAAGTCCATCCGCACGGAATGCCACATTCCCGCCCAGCTTTATGTCATTAGGGAAGCGGTGGAAGATTATTCGCAAGTTGAAACCACTCCGGGCTTTAAATGTTTTCTAGAAGACATCAGTTCCGACGGCGCCTTGATTCGCATCGGCGGAAAGGGCGTGAACAACATTCAGATAAAACTTCAGTTTGACCTGGAAGGCGCCCTTATTATGATGTACGGCTTGGTCCGGTCCGTT
>CADBBB010000139.1 GCA_902792795.1 uncultured Spirochaetaceae bacterium
GGAGTTTCCATCCTTGTCCTTTACATTCCAAGAGTCCAAGCGCCAGCCGTCGTTCAATATCGGAACAAGAGATATTCTCTGCCCCTCGTTGGCGTTGGAAGTCAACAGGCCTACGCTTCCTTCTCCGACGCAGTCTGTCACAGTAACGCTGTATGCGATTGGCGTGAACGTGGCATGGACCGTCACGTTGGCCGCCGGCATTTTAAATGTCCTTGTGTCGCCGCTTCCTTCAACGACTGTCGCCTCTCCGCCTTGCGGAGTGTATGTCAATGTCGTAAGAGCGTATCCTTCCGCTGGGCTTGCGGCAAGAGTCACGGTCTCGCCCTCGACGGCCTTGCTGGCGGGGGTTGCGCTTTTCGCGCTGGCGACCACGTTTCCGTTTTCTATGTTTTTGTCAATGGTTATTGTGTAATATGTCGGCTCGGAATTTTCCGCGGGCTTTGGTTTTGTGGTGGTTGCGGTGGTTGTCGCTGGAGCCGGCAAGGCGGAATCCGCGGCGCTGGCGTCGTCAAAAAATCCTCCGCACGATGCGAGCGTAATAGTCGCAAGCAGAGCCGCTCCAAACAACACATGCGCTTTTTTTGCAATCACTTTCATTCTTCTTCCTCCGGCTGGACGTTTTCTTCAGTTTTTTCTATCGTTTCTGGTTTTGTTTCGGGCTCCGGTTCCAACGTAGGTTCAGTTTCTTCTTCCACTTGGGGAACGGGCGCTGGCTCAAGTTCAGGAGCAGCTTCTGGCGGAACTTCCGGCGTTGTTTCAACTTCCGGCTCCGGCGGAACTTCCGGCGCAACGGTCGGCGCGGGCTCCGATTCCAACGCTGGCTCGGCGGCAGCGGCGGGCGCCGTCTCAAGCGGCTCAACCGCTTCGATATTATTTGCGGCGCGCTTTTTTGCAAAATGCCAAACGACGCCCGCCCTAAGGCCCAGCTCAAACACCGAAGCGCTTTTTTCCAGTTCCATAATCGCCATCGGCGCGAAGCTAAGCTCAAGCCGTTCCGCTTTTGAAAGCGACATCCTCAAGTCCGCGGCCACGCCCAAAACTTGGTTTGCGTAAAAGCTTTTTATTCCGCTGGCGTCATTCGAGTTTGGAAATTTCATCGCGACTCCGTAAAAGAATTCCGGCTGCAGGGCAAAAATCATTTTTCCAAGTTTGAACGGAAATCGCGCGAAGATTCCGGGATACGCCCTTATGTCAAAGCCGCCTGTCAGCGCGGATCCGCTTTTAGGAATAAATTGCAGCCACTCGGCCCGGAGCGAAACGCCCACGTCAACAGGATCAAATTGCAGCGGAAGCGTCCATTCCGCCCCCGCGCCAGCCCCAAAAAGGCAAGCCAAACTTTTGTTGTTTCCGCACGGAGCGCAAGCGCCCAAAAGATGCCCTTCCACCGCAAGGCCGTCAACAAAGCGCGCGGCAGCCTCTTGCGCCCCGGCTTTTGGCAGCGCCACAAACGCCAGCGCCGCCGCAACGACAAATATTTTTTTCATAACGGCCTATTTTACAAAAAAATTCAAATCTTGTATTGAGTAATTAGGAATAGAAAACCCGGGACTTTAGTCCCAAAAAAGGCGGGAGCGAAAAAAGCGCAGTTTTTTCAAGATTTTTTATGCTAAAAAGCGCAGTTTTTTCAAGTATTTTTTAATCAAAAAGCGCGGTTTTTTCAAGAATTTCACGCCATCACGCCGCGATAAAACATTCTTCTATATTACCCCCCCCCATCCGGGAATCGCTCGCCGCTTGTTTGCCGTCGCCGCCGGCGGGAAGGTCAACGCAGATTTTGGCGCCGGTGTCTTTGGAGCTGTGGACTGCGAGCGTTCCGCCAAGAAGGGCCGCGCGCATTTCCATGCCGCTCATTCCAAAATGGGCTTGCTTGTGGGAGCGGCGGTCGTTGTCGATGCCGATTCCGTCGTCGTAAACCATCACGCGGATTTTGTCTTCGCGCTTTTGAATCATCACGCCGGTCTCTTGCGCCTTCGCGTGGCTCTTGGCGTTGTTGAGCGCTTCTTGGATTATGCGAAGGATGTGGTGCCGCTCTTGGGCGGAAAAGCGTTGCAAGTCAACTTGCGGGTCGGCGTAAAAGCGGCAAGGGATTCCGCTGTCGTTTGAAAATTGCGCGCACAAATCCGCGATGGTGTTTTTAAACGGAAGCTCCTTTAGGCCGGGAAGCGCAAGATTTTGTATTATCGCGCGCAGCTGCTTTTGGTTTTGCTTTTCCAAGTCGATGATTTTTTGGATTCGCTCTTTTTGCTCATAGCCTTGCGCGCCTTCCTGACATTCCTTTTCCATTAGCAAAAGAACCTTGATGTTTTGCGAGACAGTGTCGTGCAGCTCTTGCGAAATTCTTCGCCTCTCGTCCTCTTGGGCGCTAACCGTTTCGTTAAGAAAAGTAGTGTTGCTCTTTAAATTCTTTCTGGCTCTGACGTTACGCGCAAGAACATACAATAGCGCTACAGCCGCCGCGAAAATCGCGACGATTAAAAGAATGAAAAACGAATTATAAATCCTAAGCGTTTCCTTTAAAAGCTCAAGCTCGTCCATCATCGTTCCTTGATTTTTACAGCCAAGCGGTAAATTCCAAAGCCCGCGAAAGTGCAAACGATTCGGTCCAGCAAGGTCATCGGAATTCGCGGAACAAGATACGACAAAAATGTTCCCATGTTCATCTGGCGCAAAACGGCCGAAAAGCTGTCAAAGGTGGAAAAGCCCGACGCGCTTCCAAAAAGCGGGCGGACAAACGTGTCCAGCGCGCTGGCCGCAAAAAAACTTAGGAAGGCGGAAGAAAAGGCGATCGCAAGCAAATACAAGGCCGTCACTCCGCGGCTGAACAAAAATTCCTTTTTGTTGCGGGAGAAAAACCAAGTGGCCGCTACAATCAGCATTCCGCAAATCGCGTAAAGGCAATCGTAAACGCTAAAGGCCGAGCCGTGCATTTGGCAATACAAAAAAGTTATCAACGGATTGAAGGCCGCCGCGACAATAAGGCCGGGAACAAGGCCCGCGTAAAAAGTCACCGCGACAGTAAACACCGTGTCCAAGAAAATCGAAGGCAAAAAGCGCGCCGCAAAAAAGGAAGCTCCCACATTGCACAAAAGCGCGACAACGCAAATCAAAAAAGTTTTCATACTCTTCCCAACCTCTCCAAAAATTCAATTTTATTTGAAACGCCCGTCTTGTCGTAAAGCGAGCTAAGGTAATTCAAAACCGTCTTTTCGCTAAGCCCCAGTTCCTTGGCCACTTGCGCGTTGGTCTTTTGCAGCGCGAGCGCGTCGGCCACAAGCCGCTCTTTTTTGGTGAACGTTTGCGAAATGTCGCGCGTTTCCAAAAGGCCCGAAACCAGCTCCGCCTGAATGTATGTCCGCCCTTCGTCCACTGCCTCCAGCGCGGAAAGCAAAACGTTTTCGTCGGCGTTTTTTGAAACAAAGGCCTTGGCCCCAATCTCGGCGCTCATCGCCCGTTCCACAAAGCCGCCCGAATCGTGGCTGGAAAAAGCCACGCAAGCGATTCCCAACTGGGAAAATTTTTTCATTATTTCAAAGCCGCAGTTTTCTTCCGGCCCGCCCGCTCCGTCGTTTTTAAAAGAAATGTCCACGACGGCGATATAGTCCTGGGCCGCGCGCTTTTCGCTCTTAAAGCTTTCTACGATCGCGTCGCATTCCGCAACCGTTCCCGCGTCAAGCTCAACTTTAAATGACGAATGCTTTTCTATCCAACTTTTTATTCCCGCCCGCAAAAGCGAGTGGTCGTCGGCGATTATAATCTTTTTAGCCATGCCGCCATTATAGCGCGCTTTTTCCCCGTATAATAGAGTGTCCGCTCCCTGCTTTTTTGGGACTTGAGTCCCGATTTTTGGGAAGTGAAAGAACGCCTGCATTTGACGAAACGCGTTTTTTTCTATATATTTATA
>CADBBB010000140.1:0-5018 GCA_902792795.1 uncultured Spirochaetaceae bacterium
TCTACAAAGTCAAGATTATTTCCTTCTGTATCCACAGGTTGAGAGCAATCTTCGACGACTCTCCCGTATTAGTGACATTGACGATAAAATTCATGGGAATTCCCACCTCAGGATTCTCTGACGTGGACAGACTGTTAACCGTGAACGACACATTCTCAAGGTCAGGCTTACGTATTGTCATCGTGGTGGCACTGACCTCTGCTACCAGACTGTTTGTCCCATAGTTTTCACAACGCTGCCACTGCTCACTGTCAGAGAAACGGCATATCTGACATAGCTGATATTTGCCTGCATTAAGACCTGTACCGAAAGACACCGTCTGATTATTCTCAAGATAATTATACACCTGAACAAAAAGCTTATTGGTTTGTGATGCCAGGCACATGACAAACTGGTCATCCTGATACAACCCCCATCCCAACTGCACATCGCGTTCCGATTCTGGTTCAACCGTGTAATAACTCTCAACATAAGCGTTCAATGTTGCAAGTTTATAGTCAAGCTCAGCAACTGCCGTAAGGGTCACGCTTGTTCCAACTGTTGCGATCGCGGGATCGGCCGTAACGCTTCCATGTTCCATCGGCCTCAAATCAATACTATAACTTATGCCTTTAAATGTTGCAGCTACATCAACATTCTTTGCCGGCATTACAAAGGTTCGACTATTTCCAGTTCCACTAACGGTGACAGATGTTCCGTCAGAATCAGTCACAATCAATGTCGCAAGTTCGTAGTTATTCGCAGGCCTTGTCGTAATGGTTACACATGTTCCAACAGCCGCGGTCGCCTTGTCAGTCATCACGCTTCCGTTGGCAGTCGTTACAACATTAATGTTATAATTTATGGCAGTGAATGTCACGGTCACAGTGACATCTTTTGCGGGCATTGTGAATTTTCCGTCCGTCACAGTCACTGTCGTTCCGTCCGCGTCAATCACTGAGTAAGATATAAATTGATAGCCCGCGTTTGGCGTGTTTGATAGCGTTATTTCTGTTCCCGCAGTCGCGGTCGCAGGACTAGCCGTAACGCTTCCGTATTCGTTAACAGGAATGTTCACGCTGTAAACTGGAATGGCTGACCACATAGCGTAAAGAGTCGCGGCGGCAGATGCTGTATAACTGGCTCCGTCCGCATAGGCCGATTCCGTCGCGTCTGCGGCAGTTCCCCAACCGGCAAAATTAAATCCGGCCTTGGAAAAGCCAAGGTCCTCGACTAGAGTTAAGGCTTGCGGCGTTCCATCCACAAAGTCTTGCGTGGCCGTGGCGGGAACTTCGCTTCCGTCGTTGGCTGTTCGTTCCGCCAAAAACCGCGCTGTTGCCGTCGCTTCCGTTGGAACACGAAGCAAAGCCAAATACGACCGCCAACGCAAAAGCCACAAGCAAAGACAGCGCTTGCAAAAATTTCCATTGTTTCATAAATGCCTCCATTGCGAATTTTCCATACACCCCATCAATTGCTTACACTCAAAGCCGGTACAATACCTAAATAATCCCAGCTGACATATCCGAACTCATCAGCATCACCTCTACCACTGATTTCACGAATGAAATAGCTATGATTATAGTACGGAGAACGTAACAACCATGAACCGCCCATACCGTCCAATGTGATTTTATGAGCTCCGCTGGCCATAGCATAATCCGTTGGTTGCCGAATCCGCATATTACCCACACCTTCAGCGTTGTAGACATCAAAGCCATATTCGCTTTTAGTGACCTCCTGCTCGCTCAATAGAAATACCTTGTCAGTCGTAGACATGTCACTTGCATAAATATTTTTTCCATCATTCCACAATTTTGCGTTCGCGGAGCCGTCAGGGTTTGTCGAACGAGCGCTGTTGCCCACACTCGTGCCAACGATTTTCGCCTGTTCGTCAGCGGTAAAGGCTGTATACAAAAAACCCTTGCCAAAAAAATCGCCGCAAGTTATTGTTTGCGAGCTATTGGTTGCCTTTTTTGAATAACTAAGACCGTTCAAGAAAGCTCGGACTTTTGAATGTTCATAATTGTTGGGATAGACGGAGCCCCTATCCACATTATCATAATCGTAATACGCACAGTTTGTCAGAATGTTTTCCGCAAGCAAAAGTTTTTTGCCTGTTCCGTTGTAGCTTGTCGTAAGCACGCGCCACTTTATTGGCTCCACCTTGAACCATTTTTCGCTCGTCCCGCCTTGCGCCACAGCCGTTCCGTCGGTGTACTTGTAGTCGCTGCCATACGCGTTTTCCTTTATATTGGCGTACCATTGGCCGTCGCTTCCCCTGCAGTAAGTAAAAGCGCCAGCCGTCTTTGTTTGATTTTTATCAATGTTCACAGTGGCGGCCTTTATTGTTTGCGGCCAAAGGCCAAATGAAACCAAGTCGTATTGTTTTTCGTTGATTGTGATCGTATCGATTTTTTTGTAGGCACCGCTGGCGGCAGGAATTTCCACAAAAGCCGCAGTAACGGTCACATCTTTTTCGGGCATTGTGAATGTTCCGTCCGTCACAGTCACGGATGAAGAATCCGCCGCAGTAACAGTGTAAGAGTCAAATCGCCAGCCAATTTTTGGAGTGTTGCTAAGAGTGATTTCAGTTCCGGCAATTCCTGTGGCGGGGCTGGCTGTAATGTCTCCGTATTGGTTTACAGGAATGTATACGCTGTAAACCGGCATGGCTGACCACATAGCGTAAAGAGTCGCGGCGGCAGATGCTGTATAACTGGCTCCGTCCGCATAGGCCGATTCTGTAGCGTCAGCGGAGGTTCCCCAACCGGCAAAATTAAATCCGGCCTTGGAAAAGCCAAGATCCTCGACTAGCGTTAAGGCCTGCGGCGTTCCATCCACAAAGTCTTGCGTGGCCGTGGCGGGAACTTCGCTTCCGTCGTTGGCGTTGAATGTTATTGTGTATGTCGCTGGCGTAGCAGGGATAGTTGGATTTGTTGGGTTTGTCGGGGTCGTTGGAGTTGTTGGATTGGTCGGCGTTGGTTCTGGCGTCGTCGGATTGGTTTCTCCAGTGTTCGTTCCGCCAAAAACCGCGCTGTTGCCGTCGCTTCCGTTGGAACACGAGGCAAAGCCAAAAACTAGCGACGCGCAAATGGCAAGAGTCAAAATGAATTTCCAGTTTTTCATAACAAGCCTCCAAAAACAATACTATCTTTTAGATTGTATAATAATAACTTCTAATAGATTTTATTTCAAGTCCTAAAAGATTTTATAATGCAATCTTATGGAATTCACTTCAGATTCAGTAATGTCAAAGTTGCAGGCCTTTACGGACAAGTTGCGCGAGCTGAGAAATCAAAACGGCATATCCGCGCGCGAAATGAGCCTTTCCCTTGGGCAAAACGTAAACTACATAAACCTCATCGAAAACGGAAAAAGAAAGCCGTCCTTGGACATGTTTCTATACATCTGTGAATACCTAAAAGTTTCCCCCGAATATTTTTTCACCCCATCGCACAATTCCAAGCCCAAACTCCCAACAAAAAACGAAAAAATTTTAAATGAGCTTTCCAAAGAGCAAAAAGCGCTGCTCGTAAAGTTCATCCTGTCGCTAAAGTAAACGCTTCCCCCAAAAACCTTAATATTTGTGCAAAAATCGGCATTTAAAAACCTTAATATTTGTGCAAAATTCCACTTTACAAACCTTAATATTTGTGCGCTTCCTAGTAATCAGACGATTTATAAAAAACTAAAATACTCCCTTGACAAAACTCAATTTCATGCTATACTTAATTATAGAGTGGTCCTGCTTAGTGGACGATTCAAAACAAGACTGGAAACAGTCTTACAAAGGCTTTCTTCGTGAAAGCCTTTTTTTATAGAAACCATGAACTTGCTTGATTCAGACATAAAACAAACTTCTCCAAAAATCGTAATGGTCGATTCAAGCTACCTTGCGTATTTGCACGGCTTCGACAATCGCGTAAGCCTTAAAAAAGACCGGCCTTATGTAGGTCTTGCCGTCCGAATCAATGACAAAATTTTTGTAATTCCGCTGACATCGCAAACAACACAGGAACGCAAAAAGCGAGGCCTGAAAAAGCGAAACTCGCTAACGACAACTTTTGTCAAAGCCTCTGGCGTGGAAATTACAAACAAATCGCTTATGATTTACATCGAACGATATAATGCAAAGTCAAGGAACAACAAATTTTTGCAATCAATCTGCTGTGACTTTAAAATGCTCGAAACAAAATGCGATGAATGGATTAAGAACAATCCATAAAAAGGAATTCCCTCATGTCCAACTTTACAATAAAACACAACGAACTTACCGCGGAGCAGTTCCGCTACCTTTGGGAATCGGTTTGGGGAGAGCCGCCGACGCTGGAGCAAACGGCGCGTGCGATGAAGAACACGCTATTCCGCGTTTCGATTTTTGACGGAGAAAAAATCATCGCGATGGCGCGGGCAATTGGCGACAAGGGCTTGTGCTATTACATAAAGGACGTCGTCGTTCACCCCGACTGGCAAAAGAAAGGCTTGGGAAAAATTTTGATTCAAGAGATTCTAAAATACATCGACGCAAACGGGACGCCGGGCACGCAAATCTTTGTGGAACTTTGCGCGATGCCGGACAAGATTCCCTTTTACCAAAAGTTTGGCTTTGAAGCCAACGAGGCGCAGCGTCTAAGAATAATGTACAAAGTGGATGGAACAAAATCATGCTAGAAAATTTAATCATTCGACAGGAAACGCCCGCCGACTATAAAAGCGCGGAGCTTATGACTATGCGAAGTTTTTGGAACAAGTATTGGCCGGGCTGCAGCGAGCATTTTCTTGTCCGAATCATTCGCGAGTCCAACGATTATCTTCCAGAACTTAGCCGCGTGGCGGAACTTGACAACAAAATTGTCGGAGCGGTTTACTACACGCGCGCTTGGATTGACGACGGAAGCGCGCGGCATCTGGTCGTCACCTTTGGCCCGCTTGCCGTAGAGCCCACGCTTGAAGGAAACGACATTGGCGGAGAGCTTATGCGCAAGTCAATCGAGGCGGCAAAGAAAGCGGACGTCGCGGGCATCGTCGTAATCGGA
>CADBBB010000140.1:5043-7021 GCA_902792795.1 uncultured Spirochaetaceae bacterium
AGCCCAACTATTATCCGCGCTTTGGCTTTAAGCGCGCTTCGGACTTTGGCATCACCGACGGCGAAGGAAATTCCTTTGACGCGATAATGTGCCTCCCTTTAAACGACGACTTTTCAAAAATCAAAGGAAGAATAATAGAAAGCCAAGACTTTAAAAAGCTGGAAGACCAAAAGCGCCTGCAAGAAATCAACAAAGAATTTCCCTCCTACCGCAAGGTAAAAGTCCAAGAAGGCTTCATGCAAATTTTTGAGCAGCACTTGGGCGTAGTTGAGTCAATCAAGGACGGCGTTTATCTCGTCCGCTACTGGGAGCTTTTGATTCCCGCAAAGGCCGACGGCTTGGAAAAAGCGCCAACTGTCGGAAGCGACGTTCAGTTCATTTGGAAGCGAAAGGGCGAATCAAAAATCACGAAAGTTTTTAAAAACTTGCTTGAGGAATAATGAAAGACTACATCCTGCTATTGCCAATCATTTTTATTTTTCACGACATGGAAGAGATAATCGGCTTTGGACGTTTCTTTAAAAAGAATCCCGACTTGTTCGAGCGCTTTCCAAAAACGCTCGCCCCTTACCGTGACTTTTCCACGGCAGGTTTTGCGCTTGCGGTCTACGAAGAATTCATTCCGTTTTTTGGAGTGAGCCTTTTAGCCTATTATTTTCCGAACGACATTCTTTACGGATTGTGGTTTGGTATTTTCCTTTCGCTCGCCGCGCATCTTTTGGTTCACATCGGACACTCGCTGTACATAAAAAAATACATTCCGTGCGTGGCAACCAGCGTAATTTGCCTTCCTGTAAGCGCCGCGATTATTTACAAGTGCGCGAAATTAATGACGTTCAACGCCGTGACCATAGTTTGCATTTTTGCCGCCTTTGTTCTCATGATTGCGAATTTAAAGTTCGCGCATTTTATTATGCATAAGTTCAACAAAAGATAATCTTGCGCCGTCCGCGTTTTAGCGCTAGTATAGCCCTATGAACAAATCGGAACTTCTTCAATTCATAGAAAACAGCGCGGACGAATGCGTCGCGCTCCAAAAACTTTTGACTTCCCATAAAGCGCTGGCTCCCGAAAACTCAGGCGACGGCGAATGGGATAAATGCGCGGCCTTGGAACAATTTTTGCGCGGCCACGGCATAACGAACTTGGAACGCTTTGACGCGCCCGACAGCCGCGCCTTGCACGGAAGGCGGCCCAACTTAATCGCGACGATTCCGGGAAAGAAGCAGCCCGTCGCCGCCTCCACCGATTCCGGCGCCTCGTCCGCTTCCGGTACGTCTTCCGATTCCGGCGCGGTCTGGGTCATCGCGCACATGGACGTGGTCCCTGTCGGAAACCCCGCGGACTGGAAGACCGACCCTTGGACTGTCGTTCAAAAGGACGGAAAGCTTTTTGGCCGCGGCGTTGAGGACAACCAGCAGGGTTTGTGCTCGGCCTTCGCCGCCGCCTGGGCTTTTGTGGCCAACAAGGTCCAGCCGGAGCGGACGATAAAACTTTTGTTCGCGGCCGACGAAGAAGTCGGAAGCAAGTACGGCATGATTTGGCTTTTGCAAAATCACCCGGAGCTTTTTGGAAAGAACGACTTTTTTGTAATCCCCGACGGCGGCGATCCTCTTGGCCAAACAATAGAGATTGCCGAAAAAAACGTTTTGTGGATTCAGTTCACCGTAAGCGGAAAGCAATGCCACGGCTCCAGGCCAGACGAAGGCCTAAACGCCTGTCTTGCCGCCAACCGTTTGAGCGTCGCGCTTTACGAGGGCTTGCATAAAAAGTTTGACGCGAAGGACGATTTGTTTGAGCCTGCCACTTGCACCTTTGAGCCGACTAAGCGCGACGCGAACGTTGCGGGCGTGAACATAATTCCGGGAAGCGACGTTTTTTGCTTTGATTGCCGCGTTCTTCCGCGCTATAAAAATGAAGAAGTTTTGGAAGAGATAAAAAAGATTGTCGCGAAAGAGGAAAAATTCTCTGGCGTAAA
>CADBBB010000141.1 GCA_902792795.1 uncultured Spirochaetaceae bacterium
CCCGCGTATGCATAGCCGATTATTGCGCCATCAACAATCGCGCAAATGTAAGGATATTTTTTTGAGATGCTTGCAATCCGCTCGCGAAACTCTTCGAGCGACGGAACTTCGAATTCAAAACTGATGGCAGTATTTTTTACATAATAAGAGTAGATTTCCAAAAGCCGGCTTGCATCTTCTGGCGTTACAACGCGTATCTCAATCATTTGCGCTCACAAAAGCCCTTCCAAATATTTCTTCTAAAAGCGCTAAAATAAGTTTTTTCATATATTCCTCCTATAATTCCTGCAATACCGGCGCGTAGTAGCCGCTGGACGAAATCGCCTGCGATTTTCCCAAATGGCGCGTGTCGCCCAAACGTTCCACCCTAAAGACCGCCTTGCCTTGCTCGCGCTCCTCGCTGTTCAAAACAGTGATGGAAGTCGGCGCGACGTAAAAGCCCTGCCACAAAATCAGCGGAGAGCAGCCGACCAAATGGCTTATCGCGGCGAACATCACTCCCAAATGGCAAAAGCAAACGATTGTCCGATCGTCGTACTCGTCCTTGTTGGACAAAAGGTGGTAGTTGGGAACAAAAGTTTTTTGGTCAAAGTTGGGGTTCTTGATTTTGCCGTCGGTCTTGTACAAAAATCCGTCGCGCTTAAAATGGTACTTGGCCAAAAGCGCGTCAAGGCCGTCGCAAACTTCCTTGTAGTTTTTGGCGACAGGGCCGGTCTTCATAAGCTTTGTGTCCAGCCACTTTTCCCTATCCAAAAATTTTTTTTCGGAATAATAATACGAGGGCATCAAGTCCCAGGGAATGCGCTTGTGTCCGTCAATCGGATCGATTACCGGAACGTAAAACTCGCGAAGCCAGTCAAGCGTCTTTGCCTTGCGGCCGATTAGGTCAAGGGAAACTTTCGCGGTGGCTTGAGCGCGGCCCAAGGGCGAAACGTAAAAGTCCGTCACCTTCCACTTGGCGACGCGCTTGGCCAAAAGCTTGGCTTCCTTAAAGCCCTGCTTGGTAAGGGAATCATGCTCGTAGTCGGGGTCTCCGTGGCGGATAAAAATCAATCTCATGCTGTGTACACCTTCACTTTTTCCTTGCGGCCGCGGATTTCGGCGTCGGCCACAAATTGCAGGGCGGGCAAGGCCGCGGCCGCTTCTTGGGCTTGGATTAAGGCAGCGGCGCTTTCCGAAATAAGCAAGTCCTTTTGGCAAGTCTTGCAAAGGCCTTCAATGCGGCTCGCCGTGTTCACGGTGTCGCCGATAACCGTGTATTCCATGCGGTTGGCCGCGCCTATGTTCCCGGCCAATACGGGGCCGGAATGTATTCCAATTCCAAAACGAATTTCAGGAAGGCCCCGCTCCGCCCAGAGCTTGTTCATTTGAACCAACGCCGCCCGCATGTCAAGCGCGGCCCGGTAAGCGTCGAGCGCATGCGTTGCGCTAGGAATAGGCGCTCCGAACAAAACCATAATCGCGTCGCCGATGTATTTGTTTATCACGCCGCCATGACGGACGACGCAAGTTTCCAAGCCTGTAAAATATTCGTTCAAAAGCGAAACAATTTTTTCGGGCGGCATGTTTTCCGACAGCGTGGTAAAGCCGCGAATGTCGCAAAACATTACGGTCACTTCTAGCGTCTCTCCGCCCAGCGCGACGTTCTTTGTCAAAAGGTAGTCGCGGATTTGCGGCGTGACTATCTTTCCAAAAGTGTCGCGCATAAATTCCTTTTCTTTGAGCGACTTGGCCATAGCGTTGAACGAGTCGCCCAAAACGCCCATTTCGTCGTTGGAACAAATGAGAGTTTTTGCGTCATAGTTGCCGCGTGAAATTTCGTCCGCGCTTTTCTTCAACTTTTTGAGAGGCCTCTGAAAATAGCCGTAAATCAAAATTGTCAGAACCAATCCAATCGCGACCAAAATTCCCGCAAAGCAAATGTCGTAATATTTTGGAAAATCGATGCGGTAATAGCGCGTGAAAAAAAGCCTGGCGCCCAAAAACGCGGCCGGAAAAACGCAGGCCGAAAAAAAATAAAACAAAAAAAGATTTTTTATCGAAGAAATCGACAAGCGCTCCGTTTGCGAAATGTTTCCGTCCGGGTACATCGCCGGAAGCACGACGTTCCTGTTCAACGTTTCAAGAGTAAAGAAAATCAAAGTGAACGCCAAGAGCGAGACAAAAATCGTCGCCACCAAAGACGAAATTACGATGAAGGCCACGTCCGCGCCAAGAACCAAATTAAAATAAAGCAAATAGGCCAGCTCAAAGACAAAGCTCAAAATCCAGCCGACGATTCCGAGCAAGGCAAAGGCCATCGGAATGTTGACCATAATTTTTATGTACCGCTTGTCGTCCTTCTTGAATTTGACCGCCCGGACCGCGTACAAAAAACAAAGGACGCAGGGCGCGATGTACGCCGAAAGGCTCAACACGTTTATGGCAAGCTCGTGGCGCCCCATAAAATCGCGCCACAATTCCATCGGAGCTGTGTTGGGCATCGGGAACGTTGTCAGGCTTGTGGAAAGAACGGCGAGAAAGTTGGCCAAAAGACAAATCGCGCCGTAAAAATAGACATGATACTTAACAAAGAATTCTTTGAACTTCATTTATATATCAGAACTGTATCGGAAAGAGGGGGATTCGCCTTCCGCTCAATTACAATATCGGAAAGAGGGGGATTCGAACCCCCGGTGGTGTTTCCACCACGCGCCCCTTCCAAGGGCGTACCTTAAACCAACTCAGACATCTTTCCAAAGAATGTAGGAATTATAGCGCGCGAAATAAAAAAAATCAAGACCGCAATGCAACATCCGGGCAACGACCGCAGGCCGCGGCAAATGTCAATGATTTTTCGCGGCCTTTAATATCGTGGCGATGTCGTCGCTCGCCATTTCGTAGTAGTCCAAATATTTCTTTAGAGCGGCTTCGTTGCTTGCGCTGTATTCCGCCTCGCCCAAATAAGCGCCGAATTTTATTCCTTGATTGGGCTTTATCTCTTTCCATCCGACGTTCTCGGCCGCCGCAAGAATGTTGGACGGCAAAGTTCCGGCCTTTGAATTTTTCAGTTTTCCGATAAAAAGATAGGGAACGCCGTTTCTATACGCAACGCCGATGGCGCGGTCGCCAATATTCAGCTTGATAAGCGGATCGGCTCCCAATCCAGTTCCTACTCCCGCAATTTGGGCAAATGAAGTTCCCGCCTTTATTTGAGCCAGCTTAAAAACCTTTTTCGCCTTGGCGCCAAAATCGTCTCCCGTGTCCAAGGCGGCCCACATCGCGTATTCGTCGTTTTTTGCCCATTCATTCGCCCAAGATTCTGGAGAGAAAGTCTTGGAAAATGTTTCAGGAACAAAGCCTGAAGCGGAATCTTGCTCGGCGGCGCTCGGCGGTTCGGGAACAGAGGCTGCGGCAACAGGAACGGACGCGCTTGCCGCGGAGCCGGTCGCCTTGTTCACTTCGCGGCGAACGTCAAGAAGTATTGAATGGAGCGACTTTTGCTCAAGAATCTTCTTGGTCAGTATTGGCGTGAACACGCCGTCGCGCGCCTTGTTTCCAGCTTCGGCGGAATAAACGATGATGGAATTTTTTGGCTTTATGTAAGAAAGCGCCAAGCCTCTTGTCGTTCCTCTTGTCGCGGAGGGAATCGGGTTGTCGCGGCAAGAGTCAAGAATCACGATGTTGGTGTCCGCCTGCATGCTTCTCATCAAGTCGTCAAGGTCAAGGGAAAGGCGCCGTATTTGCGCTTCGCTCGCGATTTCAGTGTTGGAGGGAATCAAATAATTTTTTCCGTCAATCTGGACCGCGTGGCCGCCGTAGTGAAAGAAGCCAATCCCGCCCTTGCTTTTTATCAAAGCGCCAAAATCGCCAACGGCTCTTTCCATCGCGTTTATGTCGGCGTTTTCAACAAGCGTAACTTTAAAGCCCAGCTTTTCCAAGCTTTTTCTTAACCCGCGAGCCTCTTGTATCGGCGTGCTCAAAGGAGCGTTCGCGTACGCCGCGTTGGCGATTAAAAGCGCGTTCCGCTCTTCACCAAAAAGAAGCGGCGCGAAAAAAACAAGCGCGAACAACGCCACTGCAATTTTATTCTTTTTCACAAAAAGCCTCCTTTTGGCTCGCGCGTCACTTGCTTACGCGATACTGAATTTCCGCTTGCGCGGTCAAGGAATTTTCGCTTGAAAGCTTAAAGCCGCGCGTGGCCATCATTTTGCCTTGGCTGGGCAAGTCGGACTCCACCGTGGCGGCGAATATCCTTACGCTTTCGTTGCCAAAAACGCCGTCCTCCACGCGCAAGACCGCGCCGGGAATGTCCGGGAATACGCGGCTTTCGCCCGCGCGTATGTAGTTGTTTTGCAACGGAAGCCATGTTTCTTCCTTGCGCGCGTCGACGCACAAAATGGCCAAGTACGCGTTTGTGTTTGACGAAACCCTAAAGCGAATCGTGTCGCCGGGGTGGAGGACGCTCACTTCTTGGCCGCCGTCGTTAATCATCACGGCGGAGACAGCCATGCCCGCGCCGGAAGCGGCGGCGCCGTTTTGCGCGGCTTGCTTGGAAGCGACAAGCGGGCGCGGAGACTTCTTTGACTTTTCAATTTGAAATTTCACTTCCGCGTCTTTTTTGCTGATTTTTCCCTTCCACGAGCAAAGCATTTTTTTTGTCTCAACTTGGACTGCTTTCACAAAAAGATTCCAGCTGTTGGCGGCTTCGTCAAAGTCTCCGATTATGACGCAATCAACGCCCAGCTCGCGGCCAATCTCCTGAATCGTTTCGTCGCTCACCGCGCCCGACTGCTGGTAGTCCAATTCCTTTGAAATGAGCGAGCGGGTAAAGTCGTCATGCGCGATTACGTTTCCCGCGCCAAAGCGCCGCGTAAAATAATGCGCCAACTCGTCAACGACATAATCCGACACCGCCCAATACTCGGTGTGAACGTCCAAAATCGCGATTGACTTCACTTGCCCCTCAATGTCCTGGCAAACTTCGGCCGCCGCGGTTTTCAGCTGTTCCTCAAAATTAGCGTCCTTGGCCCAAAGAGCCGCCGCCGCAAAAAGCGCCGCGATCAAAGCGGCAATAGCAATCTTATTTTTCATACCATTCTCCTTATTAAATTAAAATTCCGCTAAAAAATTCTCTTCCAAATCTTGCTTGATTTTTGAAACTGCCCGCGTGTAGGCCAAATCCATAGTTTTGCTCCCCGCCCTTGGATAGGCCTTTGAATAAGAGTAAACGCCGACCCCGGCCTTGTTGACCACGGAGACGTCAACCGAAGCGCGGACAAAGGGGCCTGCCTCGTATTCCTCCTCCGAACATGAAATGTCAATCTTCACTATATAGTTGGCCCCTGACTGAGAGCAGGCAAAGCCGCGCTTTTCAATAATGGACGCTATGGTCGAGGAAATCGGCGCGAATTTCTTGTCAGTCTGGTTCATGGAAATGGAAAAAGTCAATTCCTTTTTTCTAGCGGCCAGCTCGCCGTCCAAACGCGAAAAGCTTTTTAGCGTTTCTTCGTAAACGGCGCTGTCGCCCGGAACAATCACGGTCTCGGCCTTTATGTAGCGCTCGGCAAGTGTCGAAAGCGCCTTGGCCTTTTGCAAATAGAGCGCCGCCAGGAATGGCTCGCGTTCTTTTTTGGCCGAAGATCCAAGCGCGCCGACTGATTCCGACAACGCGGCGATTCTTGTCTTGTATACGCCAACCGCGTCCTTTTTGTTTATGTAGGCAAGAATCGAATACTTGTCGCTTTTTTTATCGTACCAAGGTTCGGTAAAGTCCAAGCAAAAGAATTCCGCGCTGGAGCTTACCTTTGTGACTTGCGAAAGCGACTGGCTTTTTGAAACTGTCTCGTTGCCGTCCGTCATTACGGCGCTGAAATTTTTGACCGCCTCGGTCACAATCTCAACCTTTGTGTCAAACAATAGCGCGATTTCCGCAAGAGCCGCCGTCTTGGCCGCCTTTTCCGACGAGCCTTCGCCAACCGCGCGGATATACTGGTCTTTAGGAAATTCCTTCTCAATGTTTTTCAGCCAAGCGGGAACGGGAGCGGGACCGGCGAAACACAGAGGGTATAAAATCGCCAAAGAGAATAATGTAAAAAATATTTTTTTCATGCAATTTCTCCGTTTATTTCGCGGCCTTTAAAATTTCCGCAAGCTCGCCGGCAACCCTATGGTAGTCTGACAAATAAGACATGAAAAGCGCCTCGTTGCCCAACACATACTCAGCCTCTTCCTTGCTTGACGAAGAAGACTTTACGACTTTAGTTTCCCAGCCCAACTTAGAAGCTGCGGCCTGCAGCCTTTCCAGCCGGGCTTTGTCCTTTACGGTTCCGTTGACTCCCAGAAAGAAGCCAACCTTGCCATTGCGGTTTCCGCTGTAGCGCAAGACGCCTAAGACATGTTCGCCAAGATTTATGGCAAATGCGGCTTGTCCAGATGAGGACGAGTATTTCGCTCCATAAACCATAACGCCGGCCTTCCATTGCGATCCGCCATGAACAGGAAAGCCCGTTCCCGCCTTGGTCTGCGCCAACCTGAGAATTTCCTTGGCGGTAAAAGACAAGTCTCCGGCGTTCAGCGCGGCAAGAATCGCGACGTCTTCGTCCGCGCGGTCTGTTGAGACCACCGCTTTGGGCGCAGGCTCCGGCTCAGGCGCGGGAGCCGGCTCAGGAACAATGACAGGCTCAGGCTCGCCAAGCGAAGCGCCTGAATATCCCGCCAAGTAAACGTCGTCCAAGAGGCCGTCGTCGTTCTTTGGAAGCTGCTGGCCGCCGGTGGCCTTGTTGACTTCTCGGCGCACTTCGGTTAGAATCGAAACCAAGGATTTTTTTTGCAAAAGTTTTTGCGTCAATATTGGAGTGAAGACGCCGTCTTGCGCTTTTTTTCCAGCTTCGGCGGAATAAACGATGATGGAATTTTTTGGCTTTATGTAAGAAAGAGCCAAGCCTCTTGTCGTTCCTCTGGTAGCGGACGGAAAGGGGTTGTCGCGGCAAGAGTCAAGAATTACGATGTTTGTGTCGGCCGCCATCGAAAACATCACGTCGTCCAAGTCCACCGCCCTCGTGGCGACGCGGCGCTCGTCCGATATGTCCGCGTCAACAGGGATGAGATAGTTTTTTCCGTTAAATTGAACCGCATGGCCGCCGTAGTGAAAGAAGCCCACGCCGCCCTTGACTTTCAACAAATGCCCAAAATCGTCCAAAGCGTCAAGCATTCTTTCCCTTCCGCCGTTTTCTACAATCGTGACAGCAAAGCCCAATTTTTCCAAAGTCT
>CADBBB010000142.1 GCA_902792795.1 uncultured Spirochaetaceae bacterium
AAATTCAAAAAGTATGTTATAATGGAAGAATGGACGCAAAAGAAAAACTCCTGCTTTGGAAAACAGTGATGGCGCTGCAGGCCGTTGACGGCCTCAAGACTTCCGCAAAAGTGATTGACATCGCCAAAAAAAATATCGAGGGCGACATAGCCGACGAGGCGCTTCTTGACGAATGTGAAAGCCTAAAAAACGAGGCCGACCTTGTGGCTGTCCGAATGTTCGTCAACATAATGCAAAACCAGTTCAGCCTTTCCCAATTTGAATTGGTGCAAATCCGCAAGGCTCTTTTTGCCGGAATTTTGGAAAGCCCCGAGCTTTTGCGGACGGCCAACCTTTCCAAAAAAGAATGGGCGCTCGACGGCCACGCGCTTGTCTATCCTAAGGCGGCCAAAATACAGACGCAGCTCAACAAACTTTTTGAGGCCGAAACTTTGTTCGACTTTGGCGGCTTGGACTCAAAGCAAATTTACAAGCATTGCGCCTCTTTCATCAGCAGCCTTTGGGCCTTGCATCCGTTTGAAACTTGCAACACGCGCTCGCTGGCGGTTTTCTTCATTAAATATTTGGCGTTCCGGGGCTTTGCCTTGAGCAACGACGTTTTGTCGCAAAGCGCGGTTTACTTTAGGAACGCTCTTGCCCGCGCCGCCTTTTGCGACGGAAAAAAAGGCTTCCACAAAACAACCCGTTACTTGGAGCGCTTGATCAAGAAAATGATTTTTGGCGGCCGCGCTGTTCTTGACCCGCGCGAAACCCACCTTTACTACGACGCAAACGGCGTTGTCCTCAAAGAACAAGTTGCGGCTCAAAAGGAACAGAGCTCTTCCGCCCGCCTGGACGAAAAGCTTCTCGCGCAAAAGAGCGCCCCCGCCAAAAAGGCCGCCGCTCCCAAGGCAAAAAAAGCGCCCGCCAAAAAAACCGCTCCCAAAAAAGACGCGGTTTCCAAGACAAAAAAGAAATCAGCCAAGGCGTAAAAATTGCAAAAGCGGGTTGCCTTTCTTTTATCGTTTATTTTATTGGCGCCCCAAATTTTTTGGCCGCAGCAAATGTCCGGCGGCCAAGACTCTTCGCAAGAGCCTTCCGAAAGTCAGGCCGTTTCGCAAGACCAAGAATCGCCAGGCGACGGCGAATCCAAAGAAAGCCTGTTTCAAAAAGCAAAGGGCTTGGTAAAAGAATTCAACCAAGAAAAGGAAGCGGAGCAGGAGGAAGGGCCTGTCAACGCCGTCCAGTTTTTGGGAGACTTTTTGACGGACAGGCTTCCGCTTACCTTGGACCTTGGCGCCGAGCCTGGCGAAGACGGCAGCCTTGTTTTTGGCAGCCTTCAATATGATTGGAAAGACCACTTTGCGTCCAGAGTCCGTTTGGAATACAAAAGCGCCATGCTGACAACGGACATGGCCAACGGCTACGAAAAGTCCCGCTCAAAAAATTACGCTATAACTGTTTACCCCGCCCTTTGGTATTTTGGAGACACCAGCGCCGATTCGCAAGAAGCCTTGTGGGCGTTGGGAATCGGCGCCTACTACGCTTTTTGTGACGCAAAAAATTTTTCCTGCTATGCGCGCGACGGCGGCTTGGCCTATGTGGACGTGGGAATGAAATACCATGTTCTTTCGCCTGTTTTGCTCGCGAGTGTAAAGAAACCCTTGGGGCGCTTTTTTGGCGTGGGCGCGCAATTGATTGTCCGGCCTGTGTACGGAATTTTTTTGAACATGGACGTCGCGAGCAATTTGGCTGAGAGCCCGTTTTCGTATTACACAAATTCTTATTCGTCGCCGTCGTTTTCGCAATCGGTTTGGCTTGACGTTCTAAAGTACATTCGCATAAAAGGCTCGCTGGAATTCAGCCGCCTTGAGCTTGAGTCCGTCCGCTATGGCAGCCAAGACAAGCGTTTTTTTCTATATGACACCGACAACAACGAGTTGTCCTTGCGCGGCGGCGTCGAGATTGTCCTGCCTTCCACAAACAAAAACAGAAAAAAAGACTCCCACTTGTGGGCGGGAGTCTATTACCAACACACTTGGACTGTTCAAGAAGCCTTGGGTCAAAGCTCCAGCTCCGACAAGGGCAAGTGGGTCGTCTGCTTCGGCAAGTAGGACTGGTCAAGGCGCGCTTCGCTTAAAGCCTTGACTCAGTCCTTTTGCGGCGCGATAATTAGAATTCCTTGGCTTTCTTGCTCTTGAAGTATGACGAAGAGCCGGCGCGTTCGGTGGCGGTGTGCGGGTTGGGGCGGCCGCGCTTTTTAAATCCGTCGCTCTCTCCGCGCTTAAAGTCGCGGTCACGGTCGCGTCCTCCGCGACGAGCGCCAAAGCCGCGTCCGCCGCGTCCTTCGCGCTCGTCGTCAAAGCCGCCGCGCCTTCCGCCTCTGCCTCCGCGCAAGCCGCCGGCTTTTGTGTCAACGTGAATGTGCGGAATGCTGTTGTCGCGGCTTGCCATTTCCATCAAGCGCGCCGCGTCTTCTTTGGGAATGCTCACCAAGCTGAAGCTTGTCGTCACGTCTATGCGGTCAACTTTTTTTCCGGGAATGTGGAGCGTGTCGCTGAACCAGTCGGCGATTTCGCGCGCGTTGTAGCCGTCGCGCTTTCCAAGCTGAATGTACAATCTTGTCTGGTCTTCGCGCGGCGTGTCGTCGTAGCGGTCGCGGCCTCTTCCGCGTCCTTCGCGTCCGCCCTTGTCGGCGGCCACCGGCCTGATTTCGTCATAGCGGTCGCGGTCAAGCTTCTCTCCGTAAAAAGCTTCCAAAACTTCCGCCAAAATTTCCTTGGCGTCCTTGTCCTGGCAAAGGTCGTCCGCCATTTGAACAAAGGCTTCGTCCGCGCCGCGAGCGTTTTCCGCTCCGGCTTCCGTTCCCTTTGCCAAAGAATTTTTCAAGGCTTCAAAAAGGGCCGCGCGCTTTATTTCCAAAACAGAATCAATTGAAGGAACTTCGCCTTCGTTCAAGTCGCCCTTGCTGGCCTTGGCCACGCGGGCTTTCATAAAGTTGAGCTTTCTGCGCTCGTTGGGGGCCACAAAAGTCACGGCGACTCCGCTGGTTCCGGCGCGGCCCGTTCTTCCGATTCTGTGCACGTAAGTTGAAGCGTCAAACGGAAGCGAATAGTTGACGACATGGCTTAGGCCGGAAATGTCGATTCCGCGCGCCGCGACGTCGGTGGCCACAAGCACGCGCGTTTTCTTTGAGCGGAAGCGCGCCAAGATTTTTTCGCGCTGGCCCTGGGGAATGTCTCCGTGCAAGGCCGCGACTTCGTAACCCTTTTCGTCAAGGCGGCGGCTAACGGTGTCCGCGTCGTTCTTTGTCTGGGTAAAGACAAGGCCGTAAAAGTCCGGGTTGGAGTCAATCAAGCGGACGAGCGCCTCAACCTTGTCGCCCTCGCGCAAGACCCAATACTTTTGGTCAATCAAAAGCGGCTCTTCAACGATTCCTTCCTCTTCTACGATTTCGTATTCGCCCATGAACTTTTGGGCGATCTTCAAAATCGGCGCGGGCATCGTGGCGCTAAAAAGCAAAATGCGCGAGTCGGGATTGGCGCTTGCAAAAATGTTTTCGATGTCTTCGATGAAGCCCATGTCCAACATCTCGTCGCCTTCGTCCAAGATAAAATATTCTATTTTAGAAAGGTCAAGTTTTTTGCGCTCAATCAAGTCCTGCACGCGGCCGGGAGTTCCGGTCACGATGTCGGCGCCTTTTTTGAGCGCGCGGATTTGCTCCAAGATGCTCGCGCCGCCGTAAACGACGCAGTTTGTGGGCTTTCCGTTGTCGCTAAAGGAATCCATCTCGCGGCAAGTTTGGATGGCAAGCTCGCGCGTCGGTTCCAAAATCAAG
>CADBBB010000143.1 GCA_902792795.1 uncultured Spirochaetaceae bacterium
CGATGACGACGCGCTTTCCCGCCCCGCGGTCACGGTCACGCCTCCCGCGCCTTTCCTCAGGGTGTCCCCCGTTTTATGGAAAGGAAAAACGCACTACATCCTGTCCAACGAGGGCGAAACGGAGATTTGCGGCGTCCTCCGCGTTCCCGGATCGGATGAAAACGCCCCGATGACGGGCATGGATCCCTGGAGCGGCGACATGTTTCCCCTAAAGCGCGGGCCCGTCCGCCTGCGGCTGGGCCGCAGGGAGACCGTCGTCCTCCGGGAGGGCGCCTGCGAAGGCGAGGAACTTTTTTATCCGCTAGTCTTTCAAAACAGCCTCTTGGACTATTTGGCGCCCGGAGCTAGTGTCCTTTACTTTGACTTTGACCGCCAGCTCAATTCGCGGGAGTCAATTTTTAGGGAATGGAACTCCCTTTACCGCCGCGCCCGTTTGGACTGCCCTTGCTTTCCGCCGTCCATGGCGTTAAAGGATTTTGAAGGCTTGGCGCAAAAGTGGCCGCGCTCGATGATGCTAAGGACGCTCCATACAGGCTCGGCTGTCGACGGCCCGGCGCAAGAAGGCGGGCAAAGCGGCGAAGGGCAGGGCCGTCAACAAGCGGGCGGCGCTTACGCCCCAAAAACGGCGCTTTCCTTTTCAAAGACTTTCTCCCTTAAGGCCGAGCCTTCGTCGAGCTTTTTTGGCAACATAAACTACTTAAAGGAGCGCCTCGCTTCCTTGCAGGACGACGGCTACGACATTGTCGTCTACGCCGACAATCCCAACCAGGCGCTCCGCATCGAGGAAATTCTTTCCGACGCGGTCGAGAGGGCGGACAGGCCCGCCGCAGTCCTTCCCAAAGCGATATCGTCAGGCTTTTCTATTCCCGACATAAAGCTTTTTGTAATACAGGAAAACGAGATTTTTGGCCGCCGCAAAAAGGCTCCCAAGTCCATAAAAAGCGCCAAGAGCGTTCCGATAGACACCTTTGTGGAATTGACGCCGGGCGACTATGTCGTTCACGTCAACTACGGAATCGGCCTTTTTAAGGGAATCGAGCGCGTCAAGAGCGCGGGACGCGAGCGCGACTACATAAAGCTGGAATACGCCGACGAGGACGTGGCCTTTGTGCCGATTGAGCAGGCGAACCTTGTGCAGCGCTACATCGGAAACGAGGGCGAAAAGCCCCGACTTGACAGAATCGGAAGCAAGGCTTGGGAAAACCGCAAGAACCGCGTCAAGGAAGCCGTGGAGGAGCTTGCGGAAAAACTGATCGACTTGTATTCGCGCAGAAAGGCTTCGGCCGGCTTTCCATTCCCCAAGGACACCGAATGGCAGACCGCCTTTGAGGCCGCCTTTCCTTACGAGGACACGCCGGACCAAATCACGGTCACAAAGGAAGTCAAGGAAGACATGGAAAAGCCCGTTCCGATGGACAGGCTCTTGTGCGGCGACGTTGGCTACGGAAAGACAGAAATCGCCATGCGCGCGGCCTTCAAGGCGGTCTTGGGCGGAAAGCAAGTTGCGTTTTTGGCGCCGACAACCATTTTGGCGGAACAGCACTATGAAACTTGCTTGGAACGCTTTAAAAATTTTCCTGTTTCGGTCGCCATGCTTAGCCGCTTTGTGGCTGCGGGCGAGCAAAAAAAGATTTTGGAAAAGCTCAAGGCGGGCGGCGTTGACATTCTCATTGGAACGCACAAGATAATTCAAAAGACAGTCCAGTTTAAGAATTTGGGCCTTGTGATAATCGACGAGGAACAGCGCTTTGGCGTCAAGGACAAGGAAAAGCTTAAGGAGATGAAGAACAACATTGACTGCCTTTCGATGAGCGCCACGCCGATTCCAAGAACGCTTCACATGAGCTTTTTGAAAATCCGCGACATGAGCCTTTTGACCACTCCGCCCCAAAACCGCCAGGCCATAGAAACCGTGATCGATCCGTACAACGACGACCGCGTCGCGGCCGCCATAAGGGCGGAAGTGGAGCGGGGCGGCCAGGTCTTCTACCTTCACAACCGCGTGGAAACTTTGGAGGAAACAAAGCGCAAGCTTGAGCGCCTGGTTCCCGAAATGATGATTGACGTGGCCCACGGACAAATGACAAGCGACGAGCTTGACGACATCTTCCGCCGCTTTAAGATGGGCGGCTTTCATGTGCTTGTGGCCACGACAATCATCGAAAACGGAATCGACATTCCCAACGTCAACACAATCATAATCGACCGCGCCGACATGTACGGAGTTTCGCAATTGTACCAGCTGCGGGGGCGGGTAGGGCGCAGCGACCGCAAGGCCTACGCATATCTTTTATATCCGGAAAACCGCTCGCTAAGCGAGGTGGCGATGAAGCGCCTGCAGGTGATAAGCGACTTTACCGAATTGGGAAGCGGATTTAAAATCGCGATGAAGGACTTGGAGCTGCGCGGCGCGGGAAATTTGCTCGGCCGCGACCAGTCGGGAAACGTCTACTCGGTGGGCTTTGACTTGTACTTGCGCCTGCTAAATGAGGCCGTGGAACGGCGGACGGCGCAAAAGGAATATGTTCCTCAAAGCGAAGTCTTGCTGGAGCTGGACTACACAGGCTTTATTCCCGACACTTATGTTTCAAATCCGCAAGTCAAGATGGAAATTTACAAAAAAATCGCGGGCGTTTTAAGCCGCGAGGAACTGGACGCGGTGGCGGCGGAATTGTCCGACCGCTTTGGCCCCATTCCCGACGAGGTTTCAAGCCTTTTGACGCTGGCCGAAATCCGCGTCATCGCCGACGCCTTGTTCATCAGCTCGATTAAGGAAAAGAACGGCGTAGCCCGCGTGGAGTTCAACAAGGTAAGGGATATCAGCGTGGACAAATTGATGGCCCTGATTAAGTCCACCCCCGGCGCCATTCGCCTTGACCCAACCGCGCCCAACGTGATTTTGATGCAAACAGGAAAGGTCGGCTTAAAGGAAAAAGGCGCGTTTTTGTCGGAGATGCTGGAGCGGCTGGCCTAATCCGCTCGTGTTATTGCAAGAAAAACAACAATCGATAGTTCGAGCGGTTTCACCGCGTCCTTGCGGACACTGCCGTAACGGTTCGCAACCGCAACAAAGAAAAAAGCGGCTGGAAAAACCAACCGCTTTAAGTCGGGCTAACCGAATTCGAATCGGTGACCTCTTGCCCCCCAGACAAGCACGCTAACCAGCTGCGCTATAGCCCGATGTGTAAAAGATATAATATCAGATTTTAAAAAATGTTTCAAGGGCTTTGCCGCCTTAATTTCAAAAAAATTCAACTTTCCGCCGTTTTATGGGGAAGGTCGTCTTAAACAATATATTGTGGTAGACAGAATATGCGTTATAGGAAGTGAAATATGCGGGTGGAAATGGAAAAAAAACAACGCGCGAGGCGGATGGGAGTTTGGCGAAAACACTCAATTTTATTCCTGTTGCATGAACGAAAAGTGCCTGTAGTTTACGCTCATCATGATTCCCACGCAGGCCATCGCCGTCCACATGGACGAGCCTCCGTAAGACAGGAACAAGAGCGGGATTCCGGTGATCGGCATGATGCCCATGACCATGCCAACGTTGACCATAAAGTGAAAGAAAAAGAGTCCGAGAATGCCGGACGCTATGTAATAGCCGTAGTGGTTT
>CADBBB010000144.1 GCA_902792795.1 uncultured Spirochaetaceae bacterium
TTCTTTTTCGCCGGAACATTCTTCCCGTCAAGATTCTTCCCCCTTTCCTCATGCTCAAAGTTAGGTAAGAACTCCTTCAAAATTGTTACAATTTCCGCTTTAGTCGTATTTGTCTTTGCAAAAGCATTATCAAGTTTTGCAAACAAATCCTGTATCTCACTTACAGGTCGAGCAACTCGGTTTGTTACAACACCAAGCGATTCAAACTGATTCATATCAGTCTGTTCTGTATCTGTAAAAAATTCTTCGTAAGCTTTTTCACCAGTTGTATCAGAACCAGAGTAATGAACGGGATATTTTTTTGAACCTTTCTTCAATTCTTCCGCTTTGTCGATTGCTTCCTGGTCTGAATTACATTCCAAAACTTCATAGCCATTTTCATGCAAAAAGTCTGTTGCAATAGAAGAAAAAGTTTTCATTTTCTTTTCTTCAAGCTTAGGAAAGTAAATCTCTCGGTTCTTTCCAAGCATACAAGCAAGCATACAAATCTGTCCACTTTCTTCCGGGCTGACAAAATATCGTTTTACATCGCTAGGCGCTGAAATTGGCTGAAGTTTGGACAGACGATCTATAAAACCAGCCGGCAAGGAACCGTTTGAAAAAGCGACGTTCGCAAAGCGGGCTGTTTTTACAGGAAATTTATCAGAGTAAGAGAAAATAACGTCTTCCATAATTCTCTTGCTTGCGCCCATAATGTTTACAGGGTTAGCGGCCTTATCTGTTGAAACACAGAAATATTCTTCCGGAGGATATTCCGCAAGCAAATCGAGAAGTCTCTTTGCATTCAAGACATTATTCTGCAAAAGGGCTTCTACAGAATAAATGTCTTTTTCGCTACGGACATGTTTATGCGCAGAAAAATTTGCTACGATGTTAAACCCGCCACGCGCTCGGAACATCTTTTCAAACACTGGCTGAGCATAGTTAATAGGATATGGTACATAATCTTCCGGTACATACATACCTTTTGTACTACGAAGATCACGAGTAAGTTCAGCAAGTCCATTTTCGTTTACATCAACTACAACAAGAGCTTTTGGATGAAACGGCAAACAAGCCTTAATAAACGAACTACCTATACTGCCCGCTCCGCCAATTACAAGCATAGACTTGTCTTTGATCGCTTTTGTCAGCGCTTCAGAATTATTCTGAATGTCTTTAGAAAAAAGACTAGAATCACGTTCCGTAACATATTTTGAAATGAACTGTTCTAAGTTTAACATATTATTTCCCCCTACTTCCTCACGTCGCCATGCAAAAAGTCGTCGTAGGCAATCTCCACGCCCTCTCTCAAACCGACCTTGGCATTCCAGCCAAGCGCGTTAAGACGAGTCACGTCGCAAAGTTTTCGCGGAGTGCCGTTGGGCTTGGAAGAATCCCATTCCATTTTGCAAGTCCGGCCGACCGCGGCGACATCGGCGTAAACAACGTCTCTAATAGTTTCGGCCAATTCCTTGATTGTACATTCCTTGCCAGTTCCGACATTCACAAAGTCGCCGGTCGGAGTCCGCAAGTCGACCGCGTCCTTGTTTTCCATAAGGTAGACCACCGCGTCGGCAAGGTCTCCGGCAAACAAGAATTCGCGCAAGGGGCTTCCGTCTCCCCAAAGGTGAACAACGTCCTCGCCGCTAGCCTTGGCCTCGTGGAACTTGCGAATCATCGCCGGGAACACGTGGCTTCCCTGAAGCTCGTAGTTGTCGCCAAGGCCGTAAAGATTTGTGGGCATCACGCTAAGAAAGTTTGTGCCGTACTGCTTGTTGTAAGCGGTACACAATTTTATGACGCTGATTTTGGCCAAGGCGTAGGCGTCGTTGGTCGGCTCCAAGGGGCCTGTCAAAAGCGACTCTTCCTTAATCGGCTGCTCGGCCATCTTGGGGTAAATGCAAGTAGAGCCAAGGTTCATCAATTTTTTTACGCCGTTAACGCGCGCGGCTTCCACCACGTTAAAGCCGATGACCATGTTTTGGTAGATGAAGTCAGCGGGATATGTGGAGTTGGCTCCGATTCCGCCGACATGGGCGGCCGCCAAAAAAACATACTCCGGCTTTTCGTCCGCAAAAAATTTGTTGACGGCGGCTTGGTCAAGCAAATCCAACTCCTTGTGCGTCCGAGTGACGATGTTTGTGTAGCCCTTGGCTTCAAGACAGCGGACAATCGAGCCGCCGACCAATCCGCGGTGGCCGGCAACATAAATCTTAGCGTTCTTTTCCATAATCCTTATCTCGCGCGAACCGTTCGCTCGTTCTTTACGTATTCCATATCATGCTTCATCATAATGCGAACTAGCTCCGGGAAGCTGGTCTTTGTAGGGTTCCAGCCCAAAACCGTCTTGGCCTTGGTCGGGTCGCCAAGCAAAGTTTCAACTTCCGCAGGGCGGAAATACTTGGGGTCCACTTCAATCAAGACCTTGCCGGTGGCCTTGTCGTAGCCCTTTTCGTCAACGCCCTCGCCCCTAAACTCGATGTCGATTCCCGCTTCCTTAAAGGCAAGCTGGCAGAACTCGCGGACGCTGTGCTGCTCGCCGGTGGCCACGACAAAGTCATCGGGCTTTTCCTGCTGCAAAATCAGCCACATGCATTCGACGTAGTCCTTGGCGTAGCCCCAGTCGCGGAGGGCGTTGAGGTTTCCAAGGTACAATTTCTTTTGGAAGCCCTGCGCGATGCGGCTGGCCGCCAAAGTGATTTTTCGGGTGACGAACGTTTCGCCGCGGCGCTCGGATTCGTGGTTGAACAAGATTCCGTTGGCGCAAAACATTCCGTAAGACTCGCGATAGTTCTTCATGATCCAAAAGCCGTACATCTTAGCCACGGCGTAAGGGCTTCTCGGATAGAAGGGAGTAGTTTCTTTTTGCGGAATTTCCTGGACAAGGCCGAAGAGCTCCGAAGTGGATGCCTGGTAAATGCGGCAAGTCTTTTCCATTCCCAAAAAGTGGACGGCCTCCAAAATGCGCAAAACGCCGGTCGCGTCGCAGTCGGCGGTGTATTCGGGAACGTCAAAAGAAACCTTGACGTGCGACTGCGCGCCCAAGTTGTAAATCTCGGTCGGCTTAATTTCCCGAATAAGGCGGATAAGGCTTTCGCTGTCAGTCAGGTCTCCGTAGTGAAGCTTGACCTTCTTGTCCTTGTGCATGTCCTCGATGAGATCGTCAATGTAAAGATGCTCG
>CADBBB010000145.1 GCA_902792795.1 uncultured Spirochaetaceae bacterium
TGTACATTTTCTATCGGAAATCCTGTAGAAGTTTCGGGGTGGACGGAGACAATACGGAATAAAACTATCAGGATTATATTTGCGGACGGAAGCGAAGCCGCGCTTTCAGATGATGACATACTTTCCTCCATGGAAGATTCCCTCCGCTTTTGCCTTTGCAAAGATGAGAATGTGGCGGTCTGGTGGCAATATAAGCCGGCGCAGGGCAGATATTTCATGAGGTTTGAGACGGAAACGCTCTTTGACTACGCCTATTTTTGTTTCAAGACCGATGAGTATGAAGACTCTGACGGCGCGACTCTGGACAGCATAGAGGGAGCGTTTTTCTGTGACGATAACATTGCAAAGGACGGAGATGTTTACTGGGAAACCATGCAAATGCCCAACTATCTTGAAGCGGTGTTCACAACGACAAAATCGCTTGAAATCGACTATCTTGTAAAAACACCAGATGCCCCCGACCGATGGAATCTGCCAGAGGAAGAAAAAAGAAACCTCTCAAAAAAAATCGTCATCGATGACACCGCCTCACTGGAGCGGATACGCTCATACGCCGCGTTCATGGATATTATGGGATTACGGTAACAGAAAGGAAGGACTATGAAAAAGCTATTTCTGATTCTGTCGGCGGCGGTCGCGCTGTCGTCGCTTGCGTTTGCGGAAAACAGAAATCTGAAAACGGCGAATGACAATAAGTCTTTCATTGTCTCAAGAAGAGGAAGCGAAGTTGCCGCGGTTTCTGAAGAGGAAGTTTTTGACAATGCAAAAATCCTGTCGCAGACCGACAGAAAAGATCCGACTTCTGTCCTCGTTTCGTTCTTCGTCAGTTATTTTTCCAAGGGCGAAGAATGGCATGATTTAATCGCGCATTATAGTTTCCCAGGCTCTTCGTTTGACGAAGGAATAGCCGCGATGAATGAAGCATGGGAAGGCTTCTATGGGAAAGTTGATTCAGTCCGCGTTACAATCAATCCCTCATCTTTCAAGTCCAACGGCGACGGGAGGGCGTTATACACGGTGAATATTGCCGCTTATTATCAGGGGGAATCAGACGAGGGTGAAGACCAAGTTGCGATGACGCAGGACGAAAACGGCGACTGGCTCGTGGCGGAGCTGCCGCTGTAGAATAGCGGACTTGCGCTTTTCCTTGTTTAATTTTTTTTATATAATTTTCTGACAGGAGGATTGGTTATGGAAGAAGGGGTGAAACTTTCAAACGCGGTGGAACGGTACGCGCTCGGCGGGTTCGTGAGGCTTAGAGGCGGGGTTCTCAAACTATACGAGGACAAAAGCGCGACTAGCGGCTCAAATTGCATAGAAATCTTTATGAAAAAAGCAATCGTTCTTGTGTCCGCCGCTCTTTTAGGCGTTTTCCCTTGCCTTGCCCAAGACTGGTGGGAGGCGGAAGAGCCAAAAGAAATCTTCGTCCGATATTCCGAGTTCGACGAAAACGGAAACGTCACTTACACGGAAAGAGCCTCGGGCTTTAAGGAATGGCGGGAGTTCAACTCCTTTGGAAAGCTCCAGCATTCCAAAAACACGGCCGGCGACGAAGTCTGGTACACCTACGATTCAAATGGGAACGCGCTTTCTTACACGACCAATATGGGCGACTTGTTCTCCTGCTCTTTCAAATACGACTCAAACGGCAATTTGATTTTAAAGGAATTTTCAAGCGGCAACACAGTGACCTTTGAATACAACGAAAAAAATCTTTTGATTCACGAAAAAGATTCCAACGGAATGGAACGCTGGTACGACTACGATTCCGCAGGAAGAAAAGTCAAAGAAATGCGGTCGTTTTTAGGCGACGAGGCGACCACGACTTTTTTCTACGACTCCAACGACAACCTTGTTTTGCAAAAGCAAAAAATCGGAAAAGTGGCGACAGAAGAAAAATTTGAATACAATTCCGCCAACAAAAGGACAAAAAGGCTTCTCAACGGTATTCTAAAAAGCGAGTATTTCTACAACGCGAACAATTATCTTGAGCGGGAAAAAAATTACATCAGCGGCGGGCCGGCCGAAGAATTAAAATACGAATACACATATTATCCCGACGGAAAAATTAAAAGCATGAAAATTTTTGAAATAAAATAAAGCGCCTGTCCTGGCACAGCGCGTCGCTTGCGGAAGGGCTGCCTTTTGCGCTACAATTCCCGCGAGGAAAAAAAATGCTAGCCGTATTCGTAAATTGCGCCGCCATCGTGGTTGGCTCTGTAATCGGACTTTTGTTCGCAAAAAAAATTCCGCAAAAAATCAACGACGCGATTCAAATCGCTTGCGGCTTGGTGTCGTTTGTCATCGGCGTTCAAATGGCCTTTAAATACCAAAACGTCGTTTACTTGGCGCTGGCCTTGATTTTGGGCGGCGTTGTAGGAACCGCGCTAGACATCGACGGAAAGATTTTAAAAGTGGGCCGCTTTTTGGAGCGCGTCTTTTTGAAAAAGCCGGAAGCAGGCGCGAGCGCGAACGACGCGGCCTCCAGCAATCCTAGCGCCTCAACCGATTCGCGCGCTTCAAACGACGCGGACGCTTTGGCCAACCAAGAACGCGCCGCCGAGTTTTCCGCCGGAAGGCTGCAAAAGAATTTCGCCTACGCTTTCCTAAACGCGTCGGTATTGTTTTGCGTGGGAGCGATGGCGATTGTCGGAAGCTTTAAGGCCGGAATCGAAGGCGACTATTCAATCATATTCTTAAAAAGCGTTTTGGACGGCTTTATAGCCATAGGCTTCGCGGCCGCGATGGGCGTGGGAACCGCCTTTAGCGCGCTGGCGATTTTTGTCTACCAAGGCGCGCTGACCATGCTTTCCGTCTTTATCCAGCAATACGTAAGCGACGCCTTGCTTTCCGAAATCACCGGAAGCGGCGGCGCCTTGATTGTCCTTATCGGAATCAACTTGATGGGACTAAAAAAAATCAAGACGGCCAACTATTTGCCAGCCGTCATCTTCAGCGCGCTCTTTGTCCTTTGCGAGCCGTTTGTCCGCGGCCTTTTTGGCTTGTAAAAAAGCCCGCGCGCCAGCTTGCGGCCGCGCATTGATTTTTTTCAACTTTTCCATTATAGTGGCGGCATGAAAAAGATAATCGTAGTAGGATCGGGCGGCCGCGAGCACGCCATCG
>CADBBB010000146.1 GCA_902792795.1 uncultured Spirochaetaceae bacterium
AAAGAAATTGTTTGTTCCCGCGATTACAGTTCCAACCATAAAAAAATAAAAAACAAAAAAAACGGCGCCAACCTGCCGGACGGCGCCACTATAGTCGGTACGGGAGTCGAACCCGTCTTTAGAGATTGAGAATCTCTCGTCCTAAACCGATAGACGAACCAACCAAAAAAAAGCCGGCCTTTGACCGGCGAGTTCCCCAAGGAGGACTCGAACCCCCACAGGCAGAACCAGAATCTGCAGTGCTACCATTACACAATCGGGGAATGTGCAAGGGTTAATTTAGCGCAAAACGAAAAAAGTGTCAAGCCCTGCGGGCTTGTTGCATATATGGATATTATTGACGTTTGCGTCTTCGACGCATGGGCATCAAGGGGGTTGAAGGGGGAAGCCGCCCCCTCGCTTCCAAGCAAGCCGCTCCGATTTTCTCCGCTTTGTTGCTTGTCCGCCACCCCCTCTCCTAGGGGCTGCCGCCCCTAAGACCCCGCATCCAAAACTACACGAATAAGGCAGAATAGAAATAATTTAGTCTATTGGCAAATCAAGGCCGTAATAAGGAATTTCATCATGAATTTCAAGGATGTTTTTTAGCGGCTTGTCTGAATATCGAATTATTTTTTCCCGATACTCAAATCGCGTTTTTACATCATTAATTTCTTCTCGGCGGGCTTTTGAAAGCTTCAAAAAGGCCTCCTCTTTGTCCAATCCCAAAAACCGTCGTTTCAAAAGGCTGGCCGCGATACCCGTAGTTGAACTTCCGCAAAACGGATCTAATATCCAGGAATCTTCTTTTGTAGAAGCAAGAATTATTCTGGAAAGCAACGGCAAAGGCTTTTGCGTTGGATGCTTGCCGCATGATTTTTCCCATTTTGCTATTGCCGGAAGACTCCATAAATCACGCATTTGGGTTCCGCCGTTAATTTCTTTCATCAATTCATAATTATAATAATGCGTAACTTTTTTGCTTTTTCTTGCCCACAAAATAAATTCCGTTGAATGAGTGAAAAACTTGCAGCTTAAATTTGGCGGCGGGTTCGTTTTTGCCCAAGTTATGCAGTTTAGAATTCTAAAATTCAATTCATTAAGCATTTGGGCGACGCTAAAAATATTATGGTATGTTCCACTACTCCAAATTGTTCCGTTATCTTTTAATTTGTAGCGCGCTTTGAACAGAAATCCCGCCGTTAGAAAGAAAATATGGCGGGTCAGCAAAAATCATGTCAAATTGAAAATTAATGTTAGGAAGCAATTCTAGACAATCGCCCTTTGCAAGAGAAAAGTCTTTGTTTTCAGAACGATAGAAGGATTTTATTGACATTTAAAAACTTTTGGCAATATTTCCTCAAGAATCCCATTTTTTAGAAGATTGAAATTTATCAAATAATCCAAATGGCGAAAGCCTTTTTGAAGTTGATTCTTAGCACTCAACCAACAATTTCCATCGGTTACAAGTGAAAAATTTATATTTGCCTTTTTGAGGTCATTTTGTCTGTTTATGTAAGAATCTATAATTTCTTCAGGTTTTGAACCCGTTCCATTATAAAAATTCACTTCAAAATTCATGGCAATTGATTTTTCTTTGTCAAAAACAATGAAATCGGCCTTTCGATTGGCAATATCTTCAGAAATATTAAAATTGTAATCCCCAAGAACTGAAAATTGTTTTTGAATTAATAGAGAAAGACCTAACCCCTTACAAACTTCCTCAAAAATCGGCTGACAAGCAAGTTCAAAAGCTGAACCACCGCGATTTTTCCTGCCATTTGAATCCATGCCGACAAGAACTCCGATTATATAATCTTTTGTACTTTTCTCGATTTTTGACTGATAAAGATTCTTAAGGCCAAGTTTTACAAAGAAATTATAATATTTTTCAATGTCTTCCTTTGATAAGTCTTTTACGGATTTTGGGAAAGTGTAAGACAAATTGTCTTTGCTTCCAAGAGTATCACTAACTACAGTCAAGTCATATTTTCCCTTCAACGCTTTTTTTCTCTCTCCTTTTGAAAGACCAAATAAAAGCGGAAAAATACAAATTACCGTAGGAAGTTTCTTGAGAAGTTTCTCAAATTGATTTTTAAATCTCTGATCATCTTTACAACCAATAAGAACATCAATAGCATTTATTTCTATCTCGAACTCATCGTAACCTTCGATATTTGACCAATCTACATAATAATTGTAGCCTCTATTGGTTGAAACAAGATTGTTCATAAAAACATCAGCCAGTTCGTCTTTCGATTTTTCCAAAAACATTTCTACCCCTCTAAAAAACAGAAGCGACATTGCTTATCAAAAGTTCATTTATTGAACCACGTTTCTTTGCATTAGAATTTACCATTCGAGAAGCGGAAACTCTTTCTATATTAAAATTAGCGTACAGTTTGTCAAAAAAATCATCGTTCTTATCTGCGTTTTTTGGATCGGAATTGCTAGCCAACACAACCGCGCCTTTTTTTGAAATTTCTGTTATAAAATTTCCAAGTTCAATTTGCTCTTTATCTGCAAAACCATTTTCACTGTAGGAAGTAAATGCAGCTGTTTGTGTAAGAGGCCTATAAGGAGGGTCAATATACACAAAGGTTTTTTTATCGATAAAAGCTCCACATTCTTTGTAATCGCCAACTTTCATTTCCACATTCTGCAAAAGGCTTGAACAAGCACATAAATTTTCCTCATCGCACAAAAGCGGATTTTTCGCATTGTTAAACGGAACATTGAACAAACCTTTTGAGTTCACCCTATACAGACCGTTAAAGCAAGTTTTGTTCAAAAAAATGAAAAGCGCGGCTTTCTCAAGATTTTCCGCTTTATCGCCATTAACTTTCAATTCGTTGTAGCGTTCTCGCTTTTCATAAAAATAAGCCTTGTTTTTCTCCATAGATTGGCTTTTATATAGACTATGAATTTCTGACAATTGAGCAATCAAATTCTCACAATTATCGCGTATCTGCTTGTAAGTGTTTATAAGCTCGTTATTTATGTCGTTTATCAAAACTTTTTTAGGCTTAAATTTGCTTAGAACATCAAAAAGCACAGCTCCGCCGCCAACAAAAGGCTCGCAATATTTTTCAATTTGAGACGGATATTTTTCTCTGATTTCATCAAGTAATTGGCTCTTCCCACCAACCCATTTCACAAACGGTTTCGCCAAACACATGACTTAATTATACTAGATTCTCCGAATTAATTCTAGATCGGCATGGATTATTTTTTCGACTATCTTCCATATCTTTACTTATATTTACAATATACACATAATATAAATATGTCTATAGATGACCTTAAAAAACTTCCCTCGCTCACAGAACAGGAAAAGCAAATCATAAAACAAGCAAGAGCGACTCCAACCGACGACTGCCCAGCAATGACTGCGGAAGAGCTAAAAGAGTTCCGCCCCTGGTACGCAAAAAACAAAAAGCGGCCGCTCTTCGCGTAACTCCAACTTGCCCACGCCGCGCCCTCCCACTACCTTGCTTTTTTCCCGTTCCTACTTTATAATAGTAAGAATGGCGCTGCTAGAAGGTTCGCCCTTGTGGGCTGGCATAGACATCGGAAGCACAACCACAAAATTGGTTGTTTACGACCCGACCGCAAAACAAATTCTCCACTCGCAATACAAGCGCCACCACGCCGCGCAAAAGAAAAGCGTTTTGGCCGTCTTGAACGAAATCAAGTCGCGCTTCCCCAACAAGACATTCAAGCTCGCGATGACAGGAAGCGGCTCAAAACCAATCGCAAAAATTTTGGGACTGCCCTTCGTGCAGGAAGTCGTGGCAAATTCCATCGCGCTAAAAAAGACTTGCCAAAACGTCAACACGGCGATTGAGCTTGGCGGCCAAGACGCCAAGATGATTTTCTTTAGCCGCGAAAACGGCGCGCTAAAAACCCGCGACTTGCGCATGAACGGAAGCTGCGCGGGCGGAACCGGCGCCTTCATCGACGAGGTCGCTTCAATCCTAAAAGTTCCAATAGAAGAATTTGACGAGGTCGCCTCGCGCGGAAAATGCGTCTACGACATCTCCGGCCGCTGCGGAGTTTACGCAAAGACAGACATTCAGCCCTTGTTGAACTCGGGCATCGCAAAAGAAGACTTGGCCTTGAGCGCCTTCCACGCGATAGCAAAGCAGACAATCGGAGGCCTTAGCCAAGGCCTTGACATTTTGGCGCCGGTGGCCTTTGAGGGCG
>CADBBB010000147.1 GCA_902792795.1 uncultured Spirochaetaceae bacterium
AAACGATTTATCAAGGCTCTCCCTATCTTGAAGGAATTTACTACAAGCCTTCCAGCCGCGTTTCCGAATACGACATAGAAAAAAATTTGGCCTCCTTGCTCAACGCGTCGCGGATGACGATAATCGCGGCGGGAAATTTTTCTTACAAAGAAAAGGTCGAGAAGGGCGCCAAGCGGGTTAAGAAAAATGAGCGTGAATTGTTCGAGGAGCGCGCGCAAAAGTTGCTGGACGACCTTGAGACTCTTTTTGGCGGCGTCCAGTCCAAGGAATGGAGCGCGCCCGCCGTTCCCGCGCTAAAGTTTAAGGGCAAGGCCAAGCAAGAGGAGCGATCGGAATTTGCGGGCGCGGATTTTTACGGCGCGCTTTGCCTTGCGTGTCCAAGCCGCGGCGACGAGGACTACGAGGCGTTCGCGCTGTGTTCATTGGCGCTTGACTCGACTCTTTCGCGCGAATTGGTGGAGGGACAAAAAATCGCTGCCTATTGCGGAACGGCTGTTCTCAACGCCAAGAAAAGCGCGGCCTTGATTTTGGCCGGCGGCAAAAAAAGCGCCCGCGACTTTCACGAGGCTTTGGACGAGGCGCTCAAGACGTTCCCAACGGAATACGACTTGGCGGGCTCGCTTGACTTTTACAAAAACATTTACGTTTCGCGCGTGATCGGCGCCTCTCACAACGCGTCGGCCACGCTTGACCAAATCGCGTCAGGAATTTTTTACCAAGGCGACGCAAAGTCCTTCATAGAACGGCCAAAAAAAATACGCGCCGTCACAGCCCAAGCCGTTCGCGGCGCGTTTGAAAAATACTTCCTCGCGGAAGATTCGCTGTATGTATTACTGACGAACTAAGGCCACGCGCTGGGACCCGCTTTTGGGGTCCGTGTTTTTTTTTTTACTATTTTAGAGCGGCGTGTTTCCGTGCTTTTTGCAAACGGCGTCCGAGGCGCGTTTTTCAAGCAGGAACTCAAGGCTTGAGGCGACGCGCTCTCGAGTTTCTTTGGGCTCGATGACTTCGCTTACGTAGCCGCGCTTGGCCGCGATTTTTGGCGTCATAATCTCTGTCTTGTATTCCTCGCTCTTTTGGGCCACTTCGGCGGCCTTGGCGGGGTCGGCCAATTCCTTTGCGTACAAAATGCCGATCGCGCCTTCCGCTCCCATGACGGCGATTTCGGCCTTGGGCCAAGCGTAGACAAAGTCCGCTCCCAAGTGCTTTGAGCACATCGCGATGTAGGCTCCGCCGTAAGCCTTGCGGGTGATTACAGTGATTTTGGGAACGCTGGCCTCTGAGTAGGCGTAGATGACCTTTGCTCCGTGGCGTATGATTCCCTTTTGCTCTTCCTGCGGTCCGGGGATAAAGCCGGGCACGTCGACGAATGTCAAAAGCGGAATGTTGAAGGAGTCGCAGTAGCGGACGTGGCGCGCGATTTTGTCAGACGCGTCGCAGTCAAGGACGCCGCCGATTCCGCTGGGGTTGTTGGCTATGATTCCTACCGTGCGGCCTTCCACCTTGGCAAAGCCCACGACGCAGTTAATCGCGAACTCTTTTGAAACCTCAAAGAAGCTTTCGTCGTCGGTGACGTCTTCGATTACGCGGCGGATGTCGTAGCCGGCGCGCGGGTTTTCGGGCAAAATCGTTTCGATGTCCTTGGCTTTTTTGTGCTCGTCAAAGTGGAACTTGGCGGCCTGGACAATTTCTTCGCCGTAGTAGTGGGGAATGTAGTCAAGAAGCTTTCTGACGCTTTCGTAGCATTCCTTTTCGTCGGCCGCCCTAAAGTGCGCGACGCCGGATTTTTGCGAGTGAATGGCGGCGCCTCCCAAGTCCTCCGCGCTGATGTCCATGAACATTACGCTCTTGACGACCTTGGGGCCAGTGATGAAAAGCTGGCTGATTTTGTCAACCGCAAAGATAAAGTCGGTGAGGCCGGGCGAGTAAACGGCGCCGCCGGCGCAAGGACCCGCGACGATTGAAATTTGCGGAACCGCTCCCGAAGCGCGGACGTTTTGGTAGAACAAGTCGCCGTAGCCGCACAAGGCGTCGACGCCTTCCTGGATTCTCGCTCCGCCCGAATCGTTGATTCCGATGACCGGGCAGCGGGCCTTTATCGCGAGGTCGATTATTTCGGCGATTTTTTCTCCGTGCATGAGGCCCAGCGAGCCGCCCTGCACGGTAAAGTCCTGCGCGTAAATGGCGACTTTCTTTCCGTTTATTTTTCCAAAGCCGGTGATCACTCCGTCGTAGGGAATGTCTTTCTTTTCCATGCCAAAGCTGGAGCAGTTGTGGCGGACGCCGGAATAAATTTCCTTGAACGTGTCTTTGTCGCAAAGGGCGTTGATGCGCTCAATCGCGTGAAGCTTTCCTTTTGCGTGTTGCTTTTCAACATTGTATTCCATAAATAACCTCTCAAAAAGTACGGCTGTTCGCGCGAGCTTTGCGAGCGCGAATGTTGCCGCTTATGCGCCAATCACGCAATTTCGGCCTTTCGACCGTTTGTCATTGGCTCTATATTATATTATGACAAAATGACACTTTTTGTCAACAGGTGAGATTTTTTTATTCTTTTTCTTGTAATATATGAAAAAACATGTTACAATTATATTGATATGCAACGCGCAAGGCAGCAAAAAAAACAGCGAATTTTCTCAAAAGGGCTTGACAGATTAAGTCGCGAGCCGCNATTCGCAATTCGCAATTCGCAATTCGCAATTCGCAATTCGCAATTCGCAATTCGCAATTCGCAATTCGCAATTCTAGGCGCGTCCTCGCGCCCGCAATTAACAGTCAAGAACAAGCCCGCAAAACTTTTTTGCGGGCCGCTTGTATTCTCCGAAATTGGCGCCACATTTATCCCGGCGCTGTCCGTCATTAAATAATTCGCTTACATAGGAGTTTTGCATGAAGAGATTTTTTATTACCGCGTTTTTCGCGGCAGTCTTGACGTTTCCATTTTTTGCGGAAAGCCCGTTCAAGTTTTTTAGCGGAGAAGTTCCCCGTCACGAAGGCCTTGGGTTCGGCGGCTTTTTTGAAAACCAGTACGCCCTCGGCGACTGGCGCGATTACGCCAGCGCAAGCCTGGGCTTCGGCATTGACGCGGAATACACGCTGCCCCGCATTTTGCCGCTAAACCTTGACTGGGGCGCGACGCTCCATCTGGACTACGGCCACACATTTCCAAAAAAGAATTCCACGCTGGCCAAACGCGACGACATAAAATTCACTGTCGGAGGCTTTTTGCGAATTCCCTTTACCGCCTGGGGCCAGCGCTTTGCCTTCCAACCGGAGTTTTGCTGGGGAATCGACGCCAACCGCGCCACAGGCCAGAACAGTTCCACGGCGGACGGCTGGTTCAGCGACCAAGTGATTGTCTTCGCTCCGGCCCTGCGATGGACTCCGCCGGGAGAAAAATTTGAAAAGCTGGAAGTGGAGCTTAGCCCGGTTTGGACCACAAGCCCCGAGCGGCACGGAAACGTAGTGAACGAGCTTGGCTTTAGGCTGGGCGCCGTTTACCACTTTGACTTGTTCTCTTTGGGCAAGGGCTTTAGGACAAAGGCGGAACGCGAGGCTGACGCCAAGCGAGCGGAAGAAGAAGCCGCCCGCAAAAAGGCGGAAGAAGACGAGGCCCGCAGAAAGGCGGCTGAGGAGGAAAGGAGGCGCAAGGCCGAGGAAGAGGCCGCCGCGCTCGCCGCGCAAAAAGCCGCCGAGGAAGAGGCCGCGAGGCTTGCGGCTGAGGAAAGGACGCGCGCCGAAATCGAAAAGGCGGCCTTGGCCAAGGCGCAAAAGGAAGCCTACCAAAAGGCGCTCGAAAAGCCGGAATTCCTTTTGGGCGTAGACCCGGAAAGCCTTAAGGACTTCACCCCCGACGGCGACGGAATCCACGACACAGTGGCCTTCAACCCGTCGGTCAGCTACCTGTCGGAGCCGGCGGAGTCGTGGACGCTGAAGATACTCGACCCGCAGGGCGGCGAGTTCAGGACATGGAGCGGAAGCGGAAACCCGCCCGCGCAAATCGTATGGGACGGAAAGAGCGAGGGCGGAGACCTGGCCTTCAGCCAGAGCGCCTACAAGGCCGTCCTGGAAGTCGTTCCGTCCGCCGCCGACAAGGAAATCTTGGGCATGGACAAAGTCCAGGCCAGCGTCGAAGGCGCGGTGGAAATCGACACGGGAATCGTAATGAAGCCCGAAGGCGAGGGCCAGTGGAGAATCACGATGACAACCTTCCGCTTTGACGCCAACGCCGCCACCTTTGACAAGCTTGACGCCGCCGGCAAGAAGGACTTGGACGAGACGCTTGAAAAGCTGGTGAAGAAATTCAATTCCGTGGAGGGCGCCCATGTGACTGTTGAAGGCTACGCCAACAACATAAGCGGAACGCGCGAGGAGAACGAAAAGGACTTGCTTCCGCTAAGCCAAAAGCGCGCCGAGGCGATCATGGAGCTTTTGGCGGAACGCGGAATCGCGCGCGAGCGCCTTTCCGCCAAGGGAATGGGCGACGCCAACCCAATCGCAAGCCGCGAGGACCGCGCCAACTGGTGGAAGAACCGCCGCATCGAGTTCTACATAGAGCGAATGGAAGCGAACCTTGAAAGCGCCGCGCCGGAAGAAAAGGCGGCTCCTGTAGAGGAAGCCGCGCCGCAAGAAGCCGCTAACGCGGAGGAGGGCAACAATGAAAATGAGTAAAAAAATATTCGCGCTTTGCGTTTTTGTCGCGGCGCTCGCCGCGTCATGCTCAAACATGATGGAGGAGCTCAAGCCCAAGGCTTCCGGCCCCGCGCTTTCGCCGCTTTCCATAAAGGACGGGCCAAACTTTAGCGACGGCCTTGTGACAATCGTGGTGAACGGCGAAGTTCCCGACAGCCCAAAGCCCAAGATGACCTACAAGCTTCCCGACGGAAAGACGGTGGAGCTTGAGGGAACCGTCGTAAAGAACGCAGACGGAACTTCAACCATAAAATATGACATGAACCCTGTTCCCAAGGACTTGATGGACGGCGAGATAGAGATAACGCTAGAAGCCAAAGGCTACGCTCCGACAAAGGCCAAGGTGGACTACGTGGCGCCAAAGCCGCTTGACGTGACCGCGTCAGATATGAAAAACCCGGACGGAATCGTTTCGATTACAATAAAGGACGACATACCCGCGACGCCCGCGCCCACTGTGACCTACCTTCTTCCCGACGGAACTCCGATAGAAGTGGAAGGAACTGTGGCGCAAAATCCTGACGGAACAAAGACATTGACCTTTGACCTTAATCCGATTCCGCAGGAATTGCAGGGCGGAACGCTCCCGCTTACAGTGACAGTTCCCGGCTACCACAAGCCCACCGACGTTACGGTGGACTACATTCCGCAGGCGCAAGTTGAAATAAGCGTTGGCGGAAAGAGCGCCGACTTTACGATGTTCAATTCCGAGGCGGACGGCCTTGAGCCGCCAAAAATCACGACCAACTACCACGACAACGTGGACATGGAGACGACTTACACTGCAAACCCCGGCGCGACTGTTTTGGCCGACTGGGAAGCGGTTAAGGAATGGCTGGCAGACCCAGATAACGACGGAAAGACTTTGACTATAAGCGCGGCCGCGACGCCAAAGCCGGACACAGACCCGACTTCCGCGGCCTCAACGACGCTTGTCATCACTTGCAAAAAAGACTTGGAGATTACAAGCGTCTCAGCCGGCCCGGACGAGCCTGGCGTGGGAGAGGAGGTTGAAGCCAAGGCCTATGCAGGAGGCGTTGAATACACCGGAAAGACTTTTGTCTGGCAATGGTACGCGGCCGAAA
>CADBBB010000148.1 GCA_902792795.1 uncultured Spirochaetaceae bacterium
GACGCGCTCCAAGACGAAAAGCCGGCTGACATGTTTGACATTCAGCTTTCTTTGGAAGACCGCGAGCAATATGTCATTATTCCCGGCTCAAAAAAAATTGTCCGCGTGGACTTGATTTCCGACACGTTGGGGCAAAACGACATTTTGGCGCACACAGAAAAAATTGTTCTGCCAAAGGGCGGCGCCTTGATGGCTTCCAAGCCCGGCGAAAAGCTCAACGTGTCCCGCATTATGGAACTTTCCGGCGCGGCCGAATTGCTGCGCAAACATTATAACAGTTACAGACAATCGTTTTATTAAAAGGCAAAAAATATGGCGTCCAAAAACATTCATTTAATATTGAACCTTCACTGCCCGTATATAAAGGTTGGACAAAACGACGCGTCCGGCTATGAGGCTGAAAGCGCGCTTGTCTTTCAGGAAATTTCAAATTTATTTTTGCCTGTCTTGGATTACCTTTCGTTCCTAAAAGAAAAGAATTCCGCCTCAAAAGTGGCCTTGGTTTTTTCCGCCTCAACTTGCGAGGTTCTTTCGGATCCGGACTTAAAAAAGAAATACAACAAGTGGCTTGACAATTTGATTGAGTTTGCCAAAAAAGAAACCGAGCGGACAAAAAAGGACGGCGCCGCGCAAAAAACGGCCGCCGCCAACTTGGAGACCGCCCAGGAGAACAAGCGTAAATTCAACGAGATTTGGGGCGGAGACCTTTTGGCCGCCTTTGTGTCGTTCGCTTGCCAGGACCGCGTCGAGATTTTGTCCACTTGCGGAACATACATGTTCATGCCGCATTTTGCCGACATGACGGAAATTTTAAACGCGCAAGTTGAAAGCGGCCTTATGGCCATAAAAAATCATTTTGGCCGGGCGAGCGACGGCTTTTTCTTGCCGGAGATGGGATACGCGCCGGGCGTGGAAGCCGTGATAAAGTCTTACGGATACTCTTACGCGCTTTTGCCGTCGCAGAGCTTTTTGTTCTCCGAGATTCCGCCCGCAAACGGAACATTCATGCCGGCGCGGTGCCAAAACGGCCTTTCAATTTTTGCCGCCGACGAAGTGGGGCCGCAAACTTTTGCCAGCGGCCTTTACCGGGACTCGTCCAGCGATTTGGCGTGGGAGCTTGGCGCAAAGGAACTTACGCCTTTTATAAAGGAAGGCCATCCGCGCGGAAGAACTTTTTGGTCTTACCAAAATCGCGACGGCGGCCCTTATTCCAAAAAAGACGCTTTGGAACAAGCCAAGCTGGACGCTGAGACTATGGCAAGGGAAAAGGCGGCCGTCTTGAAAAAGGCGCAAATAATTTTGGGCGACGACTCGGACGTTTCCGCCTGCCTTGCCGTTAACGCTTTGGACATAAGCCTTGCGTGGCCGGAATTTTTTGATTGGCTTGAATTTTTCACTTGCGCCTGCTTGGACGAAGGCCTTGAGATTTCCGCGCCCAATGATTTGCTGGAAGGAAAATTTTGCTCGCAAAAAATCGCCCCGTATCCGGCCGCCTTCTCGGAATTCTCTTACGGCGAGGACTTGGTGTCAAATAAAAATTCTTGGATGATTCGCTATTTGCGCAAGGCGTGCGAGCGCGCGGTTGACTTGGTTTCCCGCTTTCCAGGAGACGGCGGCCTAAAGACCCGCCTTTTAAATCTAGGCGCGCGCGAGCTGCTTTTGGTCCAGGACTGTTCGTTCGCCAAGATGGTTGGCCGCGGCGAGTGCGTTGACTATGTTTCGGAATTTTTCAAGCGGGGAATCGTTTCGTTCTCCAACATCTTTGACGCGCTGGGCAGCAACACCGTCAGCACCGAATGGTTCTGCGCGCTCGAAAAGCTGCACCCCGTAATGCCTTGGCTAAACTACAGGATCTTCGCAAAGAAGAGATAATACGCTGCCCCAAAAGGCGGGTCCCAGCGACGAAAAAAAAAGACGGAGCCTCCCGTCATTCGCTTGCGGCTTGAAGCCTTTCGGCCAAGCCGCTACGCTGACGGGTCCTTCCGTCTTTTTTTTTCTGCGTCTCATTCCTTCGGAATGAGGCCTCTAAAGGTTTTGCACTCGCGCTTGCGCGCTCGGCACGGCTCCCGCCTTTAGGGTCCGCATTTTTTTCAGCGCTTGTTTCTCTGCTTAGAGACTACGTCGAAGATTACGGCGAGCAAGAGGACCAAGCCCTTTACGGCCTGTTGCCAGTTGGAGTCAACGCCCATCAAAGACATGCCGTTGTTCAAAACGCCCATGAAGATGGCGCCGACAACCGCTCCGCCAATCGTGCCCGATCCGCCGTACGCTGACGCGCCGCCGATAAAGCAGGAGCCGATGGCGTCCATTTCATAGCTCATGCCGGCTGTAGGAGCGGCGGAGTTGAAGCGGGCCACGCAGACCAAGGCGGCGACGGCCGAAAGGAAGCCCATGTTTGTGTAGGCGAACATCATTACGTTGTCGGTGTTGACGCCGGAAAGCTTGGCGGCCTTGGCGTTTCCGCCGATCGCGTAGAGGTAGCGGCCGGGAACTGTGTTCTGAGTGTAGTATGTGTAGAAGGCCACGACAATCGCGATCAAAATCAATACTGTCGGGATTCCGTGGTGGTGGCCCAACTTCCAGGCGGCCGCGAGAACCACGAACGTTATAATGCCCAAGCGGACAAAGAAGGGGGCGGCGGCCTCCACGGCGTAGCCCTTGCTTGCCTTTGTCTTTCGGCTGATGAGGCTTGTGGCGATCATAATCACGCAAATAGCGATGGCCGCGACCATAGTCACCGTCATCGTCATGGAAGCGAGCTTTGCGGCCGCCGCTTCCGCCGCGGGGCCTTCTTCCAAAGCGGCTTCGGCGAGCGCCGGGAAGAACACTTCGGGGATGTAGCTTGAGAACAAGTTAAGGTACTTTTGCGGGAATGGCGAGATTGTCAAGCCGTCAAGGACGATGAGCGCCACGCCGCGCCACAAGAGCATTCCCGAAAGGGTTGTGATGAAGGGCGGAATGTGCAAGTAAGCGATAAAGGCTCCGTGCCAGGCGCCGATCAAAGTTCCGATGAAAAGACAAATGACGATTGAAATGCCGATCGGCAAATGCGCGTCGACAATCA
>CADBBB010000149.1 GCA_902792795.1 uncultured Spirochaetaceae bacterium
CGTTTTTCTTTGCGGCCTTTACAGTTTTCTTGGCTTTTGGCTTGGGCGGCTCAAATTGCTCCACAAGCGCGCGGCATTTGTAGCCTGCCTTTTCTTGCGCGGCGGCCATAAACTTGTAAAAGGCAAGTATGTCCTTTTCGGAATTGGCGCCCAAAACTATTTCGTTGAGCGCGGCCAAGAAAAGGCTTCTGTCAAGCTCTTCCTTGTTGAACCAAACGACATTGTCAAAAGAGTTGGCGCGGCTCAAGGCGATGGCGTCCGCGCTTTCGCAGCACAAAGAGGATAGGGCGAGCGCGACCGGATTTGGTGACGCTGGCTTAGCGCCGGAAGCGGGCTTCTTGGCTGCCGTCTTTTTTGCGGCCAGATCAAGGCCTGAGACTTTGGCAAGAACAAAGGCGCGGTAAAGAATGTCGCGCTGGCCTTTCCATTCTACGCCGGCCGCCTGCATCGCTTCGCAAAGCTTTCTGTCAAGCGACCATCTTGTTGCAAAGCCGCGCTCGGCAAGGCTTAGGGCGACGCATTGGGAAAGCAAAATTTCCGGGCTTGCCCAATCATTTGCCGCGCCGCAAAGAACAAAGTCCGCGGCGCCTTTTGCTTTTGCCAAATCTTTGGCCGCCTTTTTGGTCGCCGCGATTTTGCAAACGGCCTTGAAAGATTTTTCAAAGGCCTTGAACTGGGCCTCGGCAGACTTTTTGGCGGCCGCCGCGCCCGGAGCCTTGTAGGGCTCTCCAAAGATTTTATGGTCAATCGCGCGGAATTCGTCCGCTTTTTGGTAGAAGGCAAGCGCGGCGTTTTTGGCGCCGTCCAAGAATTTTTTGATTTGAGGGGCGGCCGGCTTTTTAAGGATTGCGAGGCCTCTTTTGTAAAAGTCCTCTCCGGCAAAAGCTGTCAACGCGGCGTACAATTCCTTGTAGCGGATTTCTTCCCATTCAACTTCAAGGTTGGCGCAGCCTCGGCCCGCCAAGACGCTGTTCAGCGTGCTCCACTTTTTGTCAAGCGTGTCGCTCACTTGGTGAACGTCAAGCATCACCTGGCATTCAAAGCCCCTGAGGCTTATGAACATTCCGTCGCGGCAAATGTCGGAGGATTTACGGACATACCAAAGGTTCGCGCGGCTTTCGCGGAAAATCAAGTATTTGTCGTCTTCCGCCGTAAGGCCAAGGCCTTCGCTGATCGAGCGGCTTGTCATAACCTTTTCGTCGCCGTGCCCGGTCTTTACCGCGTATTCGCAAGACTGCTTTATCCAGCCAGAGGCGCTGTCGTACTTGTTGTTGTAGAAAACCACGGCAGCTTCGTTTCCGACTCGGTTGGAGTAGGCGAATACGTTTTCGTTTACATGGCCGTTGTCCCAAACGTCATAGAAAAGGAAGTCTTCAACCTGGGCAAAGAGCCAGCGCTTTTTCATAAGAGGGAATATAAGCTGCCAGTGGCCGTTTACCAAGCCTTCGTCGGGCTTTTCGTCGCGGTAGGCGCGGGTGTATTCCATTCCGTATTTTTCTTCAAAGCCTTCGATTTGGCCGTGGCCGAACATCGGAAGTCCGGGCATCGTGACCATAAGAGTGCAGACGCCAAAGTACTTGTCGCCCTTTCCAAACTGCGCCACGGCGGTTTCCTCGTCGGGGTTGTTCATAAAGTTGACGTAGCGCTTTAGGATTTGCGGGTCAAATTTTATCGTGTTCTTTACTGTGTCGCGGTATTTTTGGTTCTCTTCCTTTTTGAGCATGTTCATAAAGGCGGAATTGTAGACGCGGTGCATTCCGAGCGTGCGCACAAAGTAGCCTTCCAGCATCCAAAAGGCTTCGGCCAAAAGCAGCGTGTCGGGCACTTCCTTTGCCACGCGATCCACGACCTCGCGCCAGAACTCGTTGGGAATCGCGTCCTCAAAGGCTTGGCTGGAAATCGCGTATTCGCTTCGCGTGGCGATGTCGCCTCCGCGTCCCGGTTCCGGGTACCAAAGGCGGCGTATGTGCTTTTTTGCAAGAACCATCGCCGCGTCAAAGCGGATTATCGGAAAGTTCCTTGCCACGTGCAAAATGTCTTGGATTACGGCCTCGCGCGCGGCGGGGTTCAAAAAGTCGATTTGCGCGGTGTCGTTCCAAGGCATTCCGGTGCCGTCGTTTCCGTGGTAAATGTAGCGGACGTCGCCGGTCTGGTTGTCAACGCGCTTGAAGACCACCGCGCAGTCGCTCTTGGAATAGTAATGGTCTTCCAAGTAAACGCCCACGCGGCCGTCGTGGCTTAAGTTTTCGCCGTTGAATGTGTATTGCGGGAAGGGGCAGTCGCGCCTTTGCATGAAAAGGTCGGGCCGCTCGACGACCCAGCGGCTGTCCATAGCCGTGTGGTTTGGAACCATGTCGCTTGCAAGCCTAATTCCGCGCTGCCAAAGGCGGCGGCGCAAGTTGTCAAGCGCGTCCCATCCGCCAAGGTTTCCGGCGATTGTGTAGTCCATAAGAGAGTAGGCGGAAGAAGCCGCCTCTGGGTTTCCGCAGATTTGCTTTATGCGCTTTGAGGCGTTGGAACGTTCCCACAAGCCGATAAGCCAAAGGCCGGTGAAGCCTTGGTCGCGTAGTAAGTCCAACTCCTCGTCCGGGATTTGGTCCAAGCGCTCGATGGGGCGGCCGTACTTTTTGGTAAGCTGGTAAAGCCAAACAAGAATGGTCTTTGCCATCAATACGACTTTTGGCATCCAGTCGCGGTCGGGCGAGTAGCGCTCGTATTCGTTCATCAAATTGTCGTAGCTGTAGGGCGACATTTCAACTTCGCCGCCGTTAATGCCATGCCAAGCGGCCTTTTCTTCCTCGCTCAGGGTGTCAAGGCTTGCCAAAAGGCGCTTTTTGAGCCATTCGCCGATAAGGTACATCCAGTGCTTTAGGATGTACTGCAATTGGCC
>CADBBB010000150.1 GCA_902792795.1 uncultured Spirochaetaceae bacterium
AAGGGAACGTAGGGCGAGCCTTGCGTTCCCCAGTCGCGGCTCCAGCGGACAACGTTTAGGCGGAGGATTTTGTTCTTTCCCATGACTTCCGGCACGGCGGAAAGGTTCACGCCCAAGTCCTCTCCGCAGGGAACCATGTCAACGCTGGCGGTGAGAGAAGCCAAAATTTCGGAGGCTTGCTTTTTCCAAAGGCCTTCTTCCTTGGCGCGATGCGAGTCGACCAGCGCTTGCAGCTTTTGCTTTTCTTCGCCGTTCAATGTTGACCAAGGGTAGGTGTCTTGGTAAGTCCACAGCGCGATGAACTTGTCTTTTTTAATTTCGCGCAATGTTCTGTCGCGCCATTTCTTGGCGAGCGCGTCCTTTATTTTTTGCTCCGCGTCGGCTTGGCAAAGGCCTTTGAAGTTGGCTTCGTAAATGTCCTTGTCGCCTTTTACCGAGGCTTTAAAAGTCCACAGTTCTTCGTTTGGAAGTTTTTCCGCGAGCGTCTCCAAAATTTTTGTGGAAGCGTCGTGGTTCCAAGTAAAGTAGTCAACGTCGCCTGTGGGAACGTGCGGCTCGGAAAGCCACTTGACTCTTTCTTTTGTAAAGCCGGCCTCTTCAAGCTCGGCGCGGGCGATGGGGCTTCCCGGCTCGCTGCGGCCAAGAAGCGCGGTGGTCTCGCGCTCGGGTATCGCCCAGATTCTAAAAAAGCCCAAGATGTGGTCAAGCCTGTAGGCCTGGTAATACTGCTGGGCGCTTTGCAGGCGGTCGATCCACCAAGAGTAGCCGGCGGCCTTGAGGTTTTTCCAATTGTAGGTTGGAAAGCCCCAGTTTTGGCCGGCGGGGTTTTGTCCGTCAACGGGAGAGCCGGCGCGCAAACTGTGGTCGAAGAATTCTGGATGCGCCCAAGCGTCGGCGGAGTCTTCGTTCATCATAATCGGCATGTCGCCCTTAAGGATTATGCCGGCCTTCTTGACTGCGGCGGCGGCTTCGGCAAACTGCTCGGCGGCGCGCATTTGGAGCCAGGCGTAAAAGAGCTGGTCTTTCTTTAGATTTTTGTCGCTCCAGCGCCGCTCGATTTCTTCCATGCCGGGAACTTGGTCTTCTTTTTTCCAAGCCTTCCAAGTGGCCTGCATGTACTTCCACTTTAAGTTTTTGTAGACCGCGTAGGCCTTTATCCAGCCGTTCTTTTTTATCCAAGAGGCCAAGGCCGCGTCGGGCTTTCCTGTGGCGGCGGCGTCCGTGGTTTGGTAGAGGCGCATTAGGAGCGCGATTTTTTTGTCAAGAATCCCTTGGTAGTCGTAGCGGCCTTTGTATGGATGCTCTTTTTGGAGCGCGTCATAGGCCGCCTTGAAGTCTTTGTCGGACTTGTAGAGCGCGGAAAATTCAGGCAAGTCCTTTATGCAAACGTAAATCGGATGCAGCGCGAAGGCCGAAAGCCCCGAGTAGGGCGAGGACTGCGTTCCCGTGTCGTTTACGGGAAGCAGCTGGATTATCTTAAGCCCCGCGCTCTTGCAAAAGACGGCGAACTTTTTTAGCGAAGGAAACTCTCCGACAGCCGGAGACTCTTTTGTGTAAAGCGCGCCAAGCGGTACGGCCACGCCAGTCATTTTCTTTAAAAGGGATTCGTTCATGCCTTATATTGTATCACACTTCGTGTGATTTTGCTATAAGAAATTTATTCAACTGCGCTCTTGCGAGCGCTGGCAATAACACGCTTTGCGGAAAAGCGGTAGAAAAATTTTCGCGGGAATTTGGATTATTGTAAGGGGGAAGGGGACGATTTAAGCCGCTTGTTTTGAGTAATCTGTGACAAAAACTTCGCTTGCAAGTCCGCGGACTTTGTTGACAATGGCTTCAAGTTTTTCCATCACTTCGTCAGAAAAAAACTTTTCGCCGCATTCGGAACATTCTTCACAAGGAACATTTCTTACAATTACAATGCAGTCTTTTAAATCGACCATGTATGTTGTGACTGTATGAACCACAACGCCGTTTTTGCAAAAAAAACAAGTTTTCATTTTTTCCTCCTTGTGCGCAAGTCTTCTTCAAATTTTATTGTGTCAGGAAAATATGCTGTTATTATCATAAGCATATCGTCCTTTATTCCAACTACAGCGTGAATAATTTTGTTTGAAGCTATTTTGCCAAATACAAGACAACTTGGGTTCGGAAAGGAATTTGGATAGTCTTCGATAATCTCGCCGTTTTGGAGGCAGTCCAACACATCAAGCCTTGATATGCCACGCTTCATCATCATGTCGGCGGCGTGCAATGACCATCCGATTTTTCTTTCCTTGCAAAGCTCTTGTATCCGCTCTATAGTCACTATTCAATTATAGCGCAAAGTTGGAATTTTATTCAACTGCGCCAAAAAAAGCGGCCTTCCGCAAGGGAAAGCCGCTTGATGGCATTTATGGAAAACTAGAATTCGCGGATGGCGCGAACCGGATGATTATTATCAATCTTGGGGTCTGCGCCAGAATCAGTATTGCCGTTGTCTCTAATAATCGCCTTACAGGCTTTTTCTATGTAGTGATTCGAGGTGCTGACGCTATACGAAGACGAGGTGAAGTAAAACCCAACCGCAAAATTTGCGGCGCCGCACTTTGCGAACGAGGCTTGCACGGTCGCTTTATTGTCAAAGCACGTTTTAAGCTCTTCTACGCTCGGCAAATACCAGCCGCTTTCGCAAGCCGTGCCGGCCACATTCGTCGCGTGTTCCTTGTAGTTTTTGGCAAAGTAAAAAGCGGGATATTTTGCGGGAGTGCCCGTGTCGTCCGTCAAACCTTTGCTTACAAGGAATTTTCCCATCTGCTCAAGGTTGTCGCTTCCGTTTCTGTCGCCAGATGACGGTCTCGATGGCCCTGAGCAAGCGTTTCA
>CADBBB010000151.1 GCA_902792795.1 uncultured Spirochaetaceae bacterium
GCTCATGCCCGCCATTCCAGGCTGGTCCAAGCCGCCGTAGCCGCAAGAAGGGCAGCCGTTTGAAAATGCGTTTGAAGAGCCTGTCTTTCCGCAGACAGGACAGCGCACGGACGCAAAGAAGCGGCCGCACTTTCCGCAAAAGCGCGCATTTTGCGCCACTTCCGCGCCGCAGTTTTCGCAAAAGAATTTAGCTTGTTTTTTATTGCTTGCCATAGAACGCCGCGCCGTTTTAAGTGAGCTTCAATTCCAAGACCTTGCCGTTTGACAAAACCTTGGCGCCGACATGCTTGTAAATTTTATTTTCGCCAAAAGTGGCGCGCTCTATCGTGTCGCCGGACGTCAGGTTTTGGACAAGAGACGGAACGTCGCATGCAAAAACCGCGAGGCCGTCGGAAAAACGCTGGACGACGCCGGTCACAAGGCTTGCGTTTTTGGGATTTGTAAAGACAAGCTCGAACTTTGTTCCGCCGGAAACGTAGGCAAAGCCGGAACTTTTTCCGCTAAGATAATTCTTAAGGTCTTCCAAACCGCTTTCGTCAAGCGCGCCGAACATTCCGAACACGCCCAGCGAGCGGGCCTTTTCCTTTTCGTCGTCGCTCATCTTGCGCGAATTGTAGAGAATGACTTTTGGAATGATTCCGCCAATTCCGCTCTTGGTGAACTGAACGAAGGTCTTCCAATGGCGGGGATATTCGGCGGTGGAAATGATGACGGCGTCGGGCGCGATTTCCTCAACGTTGTCCAAGGCCTTCAAGAGCCAACGGTAAACGATGGGTTCCGCTCCGACATCCTTTATCACGGGAAGAATAGCGCTTGTCGTTTGTTCGTCTTCCGCTATTAAAAGAACTTTCATTCGGTCCCCAAATTGTTCACGCCGTAGCCGTAGATTCTCCAAATGCCGTCGCGCTGGCGCACGTAGTAAATGTATTCTTTTTTCTCGTAGAAATTTTTGTACTTGAACCATTCGTAGACGGTGACCGTTCCTTCCGTTTGCGAATAGTTGGTGCGCTTTATTTCAAAGCGCTCGGGAATGGCCACGATGTCCTTTTCGATTGTGTCGGACATGAGCGCGGCCTTGTAGTCGTTGATCATTTTTTCGCCGTCTTCCGCGCTTGAGGCCGCGTACTTGTTGCGGCGCAAGGGGTCGCTCTTAAGCATTTCCTCCAAGTCGATGTAGAGGAAGTACTGGTCCCACAAAGACTTTTGCCGCGCGACAATTGTTTGCTCGACAACCTTGTCGGGAGAGATTTGTTCCGGCTGCAAAATTTCCGCGGTTCCAACGGCCACAGGAATGAAGCTTGACGAGGCCGCCGACGGGGTGGGGCGAACTTCCAGCGTCAAGCGGTTGGACTTTAGCTCAATGTATTTTGACTTGTAAAGCTCTGGATAAAACGAAAGCTCCATGTAATAGACGCTGGGCTCGTCAAAGTTCAAAAAGTTTTTGGCGTTCTCGACAAAGGAATATTCCTCGCCGGTCTCCAAGGAGATTTCCCTAAAATAAACCGTCTGGTTTGTGGTGCGCTTTCTGATCAGGGAGGCGGTCTGCTCAAGGCGCGTGTTCTTCACCGTAAAGGCGGAAAAGTCGGCGCTGAACATTCTGTCGTCGGCCAATTTGAAGCGCAAAGTTTCCGGCCCCTTGTTCTTTATCGTAACATGGACGTAAATTGGGTTGTCCTCGGCGCTTCCGGGGTAATACATCGTTCTGTCAAAAAATTTTATTGAAACGCTCGCGTTGGAATAATCCAGCGCCGGCGAGTTTTTTGCCGCGCTTTGCGACGCGCTTTGCGCTGAAAGGCTATGGGCAAAGAACGACAAAAGCGTTATAATGAATAAAGACTTTTTCATGGAAACTCCTATATTTATTATCGGAATTTTTTATGCGTTCATTAGATAATATAGTAACAAACAAATTAAAAAAATGGCAAGGCCTCAACGGCCTTTTGCAAGAACTTTTTTCCGCTCCAAACGTCGGCTCCGACGCGGCCTATCCCGCGCAAATCGAAGGGCTGGACGGATCCCTCGCCGCTTTTTTTGTCGCTTCTTTTTTGGAACGCGCCAGGTCCCAAAAGATTCAGGCGGCTCAATACGGAACGAGCCAAAGCCAGGCGGGCTGTCTTGACCTTTTGCTTGTGGCCGCGAGCGAGCGCGACGCCTTGGAAATACGGCAGGACTTGGAGACCGCCTTGGACGGAGCGGAAATTTATTTTTTGCCTTCGTGGGGAACGCTTCCTTACAGGCCTGCCCCAAAGGGCGGCGCGGTTTTTGGAGAGCGGGCTGCGTTTTTGTCCCGCCTCTTGGAGCGCGACCAGTCTCCTTTGGCAGCCACGCCCCGAGTTTTTATCGTGACAATGCGCGACTTCCTTTCGCCGCTTCCAAACCCGCAAAGCCTAAAGAAGCGCTCTTTCGTCTTGCGCAAGGGGCAGACGGTGGACCCGCAAGCCATGGCAGACTCGCTTGCAAAAAACGGTTGGTTCAGGGTTCCCCGCGCGAGCGTGGCGGGCGAGTTTGCCTTGCGCGGCGAGGTTTTGGACATTGTTTTTCCGGCGGGCGGGGGAACTGACGGCGCGGCCGGCGTTCGCGTGGCCTTTGATTTTGACACGATAGAAAAAATAAAGAGTTACGTCCCAGACACCCAGGCCACCGAGCGGGAACTTGAAAGCGCCCTTGTATTTCCGATGAAAGAATGTCTTTTTGGAGAGGGCGAGCTTTTGGAACTCAGGGAAAAAATCAATGAATACAAGAAAAAATGTCTAAAAAAAGATACAAGTTCAGAATGTTTTGAAGATAAAAGTTCACAAAAAGATA
>CADBBB010000152.1 GCA_902792795.1 uncultured Spirochaetaceae bacterium
AGCTCAACGCATCTAAGCTTGAACTCCAATGTGTAGCGCATAAAAATACCCCTTTTACTTTTGTCCAGTAAAAGGGGTACATATCATGTTGCGGGCGGCTTTTTTTTATTGCGGGAAACTTCATTCTCCGTATTTTGGCGGTACTGGCGCTGCGACTTTTAAAAGACCGGCGTCGTCGCTATGCGCGTATTGAACATAAGTTGCAGGGCTTTCAAAATCGACTATATTGTCGGTCCAAAGCTCGCATTGGCTTATGACGGTTTTTAGCGCGTCTTCTTGGCCTTCCGGCGGGTACTTGTATTTTTTTAGGAGGCGCTTTACAAGCATGCGCATTTTGGCGCGGGCTGATTCCTTTCTTTGCCAGTCAATCGTTTTGTTTTTTCGCAAGGTTTCCGTAAGCTCGCGGGTTAGGGCCACAAGCTCGTCGTTGGAGTAAACGTCTTTTACCGCTTGCGGTTTTGAAAGGGCGTCGTAAAAGGCCAACTCCTCGTCTGTAAGGCCAAGCTTGTTTCCTTGCTGGCTTGCGTCAATCATTTCTTTTGCAAGCTTTAATAGTTCTTGAATAACTTCTTCGTTAGTCAACATTCCGTTTAGGTAGCGGTTCAAAGTTTCTTGCGCTATTTGGCTAAAAGTTTGGGACTTTACAAGGTTTATCCGCTTGTAAACCTTGACTTGCTCGGCGATAAGTTTTTTTAGAAGCTCTACGGCAAGGTTCTTTTCTTTCATCTTGGAAATGTTTTCCAGAAAGGCCGGGTCAAACAAGTTGATTTTTTCGCCGATTGTACTGAACAAATTTATCACGCCGTCAGATTTTACCGACTGCCTCAAAAGCTCGTTTATGCGCTCGTTGATTTCCTTTAGGCTAAACTTCTTTCCTGCAGGATTGTACATAAGCCGCATCACAAGAACTCGGACTGATTCAAAGAAGGCCGCTTCTAGGCGCATCCGCTCTTGAACCATTGACGAGCAAAGCGAAAGCGATTGCCTAAGCATGAGCGCTTCTTTTATAAAGGCTTGCTTTTCCGATTCCTTGCTTGGGGCCATTATAAAGTTTACGGCGTTTGTAATAGTCATGCCGCGCTGCAAGTCCGTTCCGCCCAAAAAAGCGGAATAGTCGCAGCCGTAAAAAAGATTTCGGCAAATTTCAAGCTTTTCTTGGAACAGAGGATAAGCGCGCTTTGCAACATCCATCTCGCCGTAATTCTGCCGGTCGCGGACGGTGTAATCGTTCATCGCCTGCTTTAGCGCGCTTGCGATTCCGACATAATCGACGACAAGGCCGCCCTCTTTGTCCTTAAAGACGCGGTTAACGCGGGCAATCGCCTGCATGAGGTTGTAGCTTTCCATCGGCTTGTAAACATACATTGTCGCAAGCGAAGGAACGTCAAAACCAGTAAGCCACATATCAACGACAATCGCGATTTTGAGCGGACTTGAGTCGTCCTTAAAACGCTTTGCAAGATCTTGCCTGCGCTTTTTGTTTCCGATAATCGCGCGCCATTCTTCCGGGTCTTTGTTGCTTTCGGTCATTACTACGGCAATACGGGCGTCGTCGCCTGGAACTGTAATTTGTTTTGAGCCGACTGTAACTTGCGATTTTGTTCCAGCCCAAGAAGGCCGCAATTCCAAAATGCGATTGAAAATTTTCATCGCGATGGCGCGGCTGTAGGCGACAATCATCGCCTTGCCAGTGTAAAGGTATTGGCGCTCGTTTTCGTAATGTTCAAGAATGTCCGACACAAGGGAGTCGATTGTCTTTTCGTTGCCAAGAATTTCTTCCATCTTGCCAAGCTCGCGCTTGCTTTTTTCTATCACTTCTTCGTCGGCGTTGGCGGCAAGGCGGCTGTATTCCGCGTCGATTTGCGCAAGAACTTTTTCGTCAAGCTTAAGTTTGATAACACGGCTTTCGTAATAAACGGGCCGGGTCGCGCCGTCTTCAACGGCCTGCGTCATGTCGTAAACGTCAATGTAGTCGCCAAAAACTTCGATGGTGCTGCGGTCCTCGCGCGAAATAGGGGTTCCCGTAAATCCTATGTAGCTTGCGTTGGGAAGGCTGTCGCGTATAATGCGGGCGGTTCCGATTGCGCGGCGCGCGACAAGGTTTCCTTGTTCGTCGCGGAAAGTCTTTATTTTTTCGGCAAGGCCGTATTGGCCGCGATGCGCTTCGTCCGCCATAACGATAATGTTGCGCCGCTCGCTTAAAGGTTTGTCGCCTTCCTCAAATTTTTGCATTGTGGTGAAAATGATTCCGTTTGCCTTGCGGCCTTCCAAAAGCGACTTTAAATGCTCGCGGCTCTCCGCTTGAACAGGTTCCTGCCGCAAAAAATCCATGCAGTTGGCGAATTGCGCGTAAAGCTGGTTGTCCAAGTCATTGCGGTCGGTGATGACGACAATCGTGGGGCTGTCTATCGCTTGCTGCAAAAGGTGGGCGTAGAAAACCATGCTGAGCGATTTGCCGGAACCTTGCGTGTGCCAAAAGACGCCGATTTTTCCGTCGCCGTTAACTGCGATTTTGGCGCGCTCCACCGCTTTGCGCACGGCAAAGTATTGGTGGTAGCCCGCAAGAATTTTATAGGAATCCACGCCGTCGTTGTTAAAGCAAATGAAATTTTTTATGATGTCAAGCAAGCGCGCCTTTTGAAAAATTCCTTCAAAGAAAATGTCAAAACGGCCCACTTGTTGCGTCTCTTTTTCGCCGTCTTTGCTTTTCCATTCCATAAAGCGGTCCTCGCCGCTTGTGATGGTTCCCGCTTTGCT
>CADBBB010000153.1 GCA_902792795.1 uncultured Spirochaetaceae bacterium
GGCCTTGGCTTCCGCCTCTTCCTGCAACTCTTTGAGCGTCTTTGTGTTCTTAACCAAATCGTTGAAGTTGCCTTGGTCAAGAACCTTCATCGCCTCGACAAGCTGCGTGTCAAAATCCAAATCGTAAAGGCGCGGCTCTTTTGTGCGGCCAACTTCAACGCGAACCAAGCGGCGGAGCAGGCGCAAGTCCAAGTCGTAGTCTTTTTGCAAAAGTTCCGCATAAGAGACTATGTCGCTTTCCGTCATGTCGGGATGGTCTTCGACATGCTTTCTAATCGTCTCGTCTTCGCTCAACTTGACAAAAGCCTTTGTCTGCTCGTCGGTGTACTCGGGGCTGAGCGCGATTTCCTTGTCCGGCGGAATTCCAATTTTGTCGATGTTGGTGTCGCTGGGCGTGTAGTAGCGCGCCATCGTGACCTTGATTCCGTCGTCATGCTTTAGCGTCATAACTTGCTGAACGCTGCCCTTGCCATAAGAACGCTCGCCAATCAAGTAGGCCAAGTGATTGTCCTTGAGCGCGCCGCTCAAAATTTCGGACGCGCTCGCCGAGCCCCTGTTTATCAAAACGACAATCGGCATGTCGCGGACAATCGTGTTGTCGGCGCTGGCGTTTATGACGCGCGTCTCGTAGGACAAGCGGCTCTTTGTGCTTACAATCGGACCGTCGTCAATGAAGAAGTCCGCGATTTTGGCGGCGCTGTCCAAAAGGCCGCCGGGGTTGTTGCGCAAGTCGATTATGAGGCCTGAGCATTTTTTTTCTTTGAATGAATCAATCGCTTCGTACACGCGGGGAACAGTGTCCGGCGTGAACTGAATCAGCTTCATGTAGCCGTAAACATTCTTTTTGCTTTGAACAGTTCCGTATTCCACCGTGGGAACTTCAATCAAGTCGCGAATCAATGTTCTTTTAAATGTGACGCTCTTTCCGCGAAGAACAGTGACTTCCACGCCCTCGCCTTTGGGACCGCGCAATTTGGAAAGAACGGTTTCCATTGACATTTCCGGCGTAGGCTCGCCGTTAATTTCTATCAGTTTATCGCCGGCCTGGATTCCAGCCTTGTAGCCTGGCGTTCCTTCTATCGGAGAAATGACGTCGACATAAGCGGGATTGTCGGCGGTGGACTCGTTCCGCTTTGAGATGGAAAGGCCCACGCCATAGAAGGCGCCCTCGGTCGTGTCGTTGAGGCTGCGCATGTCGCTTGAGTCAAGGTAGACGGTGTAAGGGTCGCCCAGCGACTTCATCATTCCGTCGAGCGCGCCCTTGTACAAAACTTCCGGGTCAACCTCTTCCACGAAGCGGCTTTGAAGCGTGTAGAAAATTTGCGCTATGGTTCGAATGTATTCGCTTGTGTCCTGTTCAGTTTTTCTTTGCCCGCTCTCCGCGAAGCACTTTGAAACAAAAAATCCCGAAACAAAAAAGCACGCCGCAAACGCGACAGCCCGCAAAAACCTTAACTTGGATGAATGCAAATTCATAATGAAATATTGTAATCCAAAAGCGCGCGAAATTCAAGAGTTTGCAAGCAAGCCAAAACGCGCGGGCCTTACAGGCGGGTCCAATTTAACGACCGCGCGGCTTTCTTTACTATTTTTCCTTTTTATAGTAGAATGAAAAAATGCAAATAATTCCTGTTGCCAGCGGAAAGGGCGGCGTTGGAAAAAGCCTTTTGTCCGCAAACTTGGCCATAGCGCTTGGCCAGGCCGGAAAAAAAGTTGTTTTGGCCGACCTTGACTTGGGCGCGTCGAACCTTCACCTTGTATTGGGCCAGCCTTCGCCAAAACACGGCTTGGGCACTTGGCTTTTGGGGAACGGAAATTTCGCCGACATCATTCAGCCCACCGAATACGACAACCTTAGCTTCATCGCGGGCGACTCGGAAATTCCCGGCCTTACCGCGCTCAAGGCCCCGCAACGCTCCAAGATAATAAAAAATTTCAAGAACATAGACTGCGACTATTTGATCATCGACTTGGGAGCGGGAACCCACCAAATAATTTTGGACTTGTTCCTGCTTTCGCCGCAGGGAATCGTCGTGTCGGCGCCGGCTGTCACGGCAACGCTCAACGCGTATTTGTTTTTGAAGAACGCAGTGTTCCGCCTGATGAACTCGACATTCAAGACTTCAAGCGAGGCGGCCAAGTGGTTCCGCGAGTTGAAGAAAAGCTCGACCGCGATGCAAAAGCTTTACATTCCGCAAATGATGCAAGAATTGGCGCGGGTCGACCCCAAAAATTCCGCCGCGGTAATGCGCAACTTGAACATTTTCCGCCCCCGCCTTGTGATGAACATGATTGACGACCCCAAGGACGCGGACAAGGCGCTTCGCATCCGCCGCTCGTGCAAGGAATATTTGGGAATCGACTTGGAGCATTTGGGCGTCCTTTACCGCGACTCGCTGCAAGACAAGTCGCTCGCCTCGCGCCTTCCGATAATAATTTATAAGCCGCAAA
>CADBBB010000154.1 GCA_902792795.1 uncultured Spirochaetaceae bacterium
CCGATAAAATAGATTTTTGTTTTTTTCAACCGTTCCCCCCGCCGCCCGCAATTCGCGAGCGGACAGGCAGGGGCAGGTTTTTTTTGCGTGCTAGTTCGCGGGGGCTGGCTCGGCGGCCAGTTCTTTTTGCAGTTCCAGCACTTGCTCCAAGGGCAGGGCAACGCAGCGAGAAATGACTTCCGGAGCGATCCCTTCGTTAAGAAGATTTCGAGCGGCTTCCACGGCTTTTTGTTCCATTGCGTCTTCCCTAATGTATGTTTTTTCGCGTTCCCATTCCATGAACTGTTTCCTCCACAGCGTGTTGCGCTTGGCATCGTCTACAAGACTTTTTATTTTATCGGTAAAGTCGTCCGAGGCCTTGTTTTCGGTCACCATGCGCAAAAAAGCCTTTTGCCTTTCATCCAATATTCTATCACAGTTTTTGGAAATAAAAAAGTACTTGTAAGCCCTGTCGTTTAACTTAATTTTTGGGTCTTCTTGGCACAGGTTTTCAAAGGTGTACTTAGGAAGCCCGGCTCCAAATATGTCGTCAACGCAAATAAAAATTACAAACGACGTTTTCATGTCTTTATATTTTTGACCAGACTTTAAAAGATCCACATCGATGATGCCTTGATAATAGCGCGAGCGTTCCGGCAGTTCTTTTGTGTCCGTCGCTTGAAGCTCGATGTTGTAGACCTTTAGGCCGTCAGCGTCCTTGGCGTAAACGTCCATTCTTATTCCCTTGCTGTCAAAGTCTATGTTGATTTCCTCTTCTTGCGACATTTCAATCCGCTCGATTCTAAATTCAAGCAAGATTTCCAACAGTTCCTTGCAAATGTCAGGATTGTTGCGCATTACCTTGTAAAAGATAAAGTTATTCGCAATCGTGGCGTTTTCCCACTTTTCATCAAGCGTTTGCTCTTTTTTGATTTGGCTCATATCCGGCCTCCCTATAAAAAAATCGGGAACCGCGTCGTGCGGTTCCCTTATGCATATAAGATAGACTTTTTTATTAAAAATTCACCAGTTTTTTAGAAAATTCGTAATAAATTTTCGCGCGGATTTTTGTGTTTCGCATTACATTTATTCCGACATTCCTGTGGCGGACTGAATTTCATTGTATTTTGTCTTTCCTTTTGCAATCGCGTCTATTATTGGTGATTGCAGTTATCTGTGGGGCCGCTTGTCGCGGTCTTTTATTCCCCCGTCCGTTGCCTGTACAATTCCAGCGCGGCCACCATAAGCGCGTGGGGGCATTCGCTTCCGCCCATCTTTGCAAAGACTTCTTTTTTAGGAACGCGGACGCAGTCAACAAATTCATCGGCGTCCAATTTTTGCTCTCCGGCGGTTGTCAAGTTCTCCGCCAAAAAAACGTGGAAGCGGTTTGAAAAAAGCGCGGGGTTGGGGCTCATCGTTCCAAGGTGAACCAGCGTTCCCGCCTTGCAGCCTGTCTCTTCCAAAAGCTCGCGGGCGGCCCCGGCTTCAGGCGATTCTCCGGCGTCAATCACTCCTCCGGGAAATTCCAGGCTTAGGCCCTGGTATGCGTGGCGCCATTGCCTGACCATCAAAAAGTCGTCGCCCACGACCGGTACCACGGCCGCCCAATCCCGCGCGTCTATAGAAATATAGTTTCCGCTTTGTCCGTCGGGCGCTGTGTTTTTGCTCTGGTTCACCGTAAAAATCGGAGTGTCCAAAAGCCTTTCCTTTTTGCCAACTTTCCAAATTAACGTCGAGCCGTCTTTTTCCTTTGACATAATTCGCTTCCTGCCTTATAATATAGTATAGATTGAATTTTTGTTTTTGTCATCAGGGAGGAACTAATGGCGATAATTTGCATGGCTAGACAAGTCGCGGCGATGGGAGACGAAATCAGCGCCGAGGTTGCCAAACTTTTAAATTACAAATTCATCACGCGAAAGGACATAGAGGCCCGCATCGTTGAATTGGGATTTCCCAAAGAAAAGCTCCGCAAGTATGACGAGGTAAAGCCCGGCTTTTTCGCCTCGCTGGCAAAGGACCGCGACGAATACTTGGACTACTTGCAGACCGCGATTTTGGAGTCGGCCGCTGACGGAAACGTCGTCTTGATTGGCCGCGGCGCCTCCTACGTTTTGGGCGACCTTCCCAACATGCTCAGCTTCCGTTTTGTGGCCGACCACCAAACCCGCCTTGAGCGCTTGGAAAAAGAATTCAACTTTACCGAAAAGCAGGCTCAAGCCAGAATTGACGAAAGCGACAACAACCGCCGCGGCTTCCACAAAAGCTTTTTCAACGCCGACGCGGAAGATCCCGCCCACTACCACTTGGTCGTCAATTCCGGCAAGCTCGAC
>CADBBB010000155.1 GCA_902792795.1 uncultured Spirochaetaceae bacterium
GAAAATTTCCAAAATCGTAAATTATATGGAAGAAAAGCTCGGAAAGAAAGCCATCCTTGAAGAGTCCGGAGAGCCCGCCCCCTACAACGGCCTTCCCGCCAACCGAAGCATAAACACGCAAAAGGCCCAGTCCATCGGCTGGAAATTCTACGACTTGGAAAACTGGCTCTACAAGCTCATCGACTGGGAACTTTCAAGGTAAGGGCAAGCAGCGACCGCAGGTCGCGGTAAAACCGCTCGAAACAAATATTGAAGCCTTACAAGCAAAGGCACGAGCGGCCCTTGCAAAAACTGGCGTCCATTCGCTATAATTTCATTCGCTTATGGAAACAAGAACAATACTTGAAATAATCGGCTACATCGGCTCGGTCTTGGTCGTCATATCGATGATGATGACCTCCGTTTTTAAGCTCCGAGTTGTGAACATAACCGGAAGCGCGATCGCTTTTTTTTACGCGATGGCCGTCAAAGCCTATCCAGTCGCCGCCTTGAACGGATTTTTGATAATCGTGAACGTCGTCAAAATCGTCCAGTTTTTCCGCATGGAAAAATCCTACACCTTGATTGAGTCCACCGGCGCGGCCGGCCTTCCAAAATATTTGGCGCAAAAATACAACGACGACATTTTAAATTTCTTCCCGGACTTTACGGGCTTTAAGGACGACGACAAGGTTTTCATCTTGATGAACGGAGACAACGCCACAGGAGTCACGGCCGGACAAATCGACGAATTCCAAACCTTCCACATAAGCATAGACTACACGACGCCCGCCTATCGCGACAATTCGGCCGGCCGCTTTCTTTACAGCCAAATCGCGCGCCGCGGCTGCAAAAAAGCCGTTTTTGAAACCAGCTCCAAAAACCACGAAGCCTACATGTACAAGATGGGCTTTGTAAAAATCAGCCGCGGAAAATACGTCAAGGAATTGTAGAACAGCAATGAAAAAACTATTTTCCTGCTTGGCGGCCTTTGTTCGGCGCGAACCAGTCCTTTTTGCGGCGCTCTTTTTGGCGGCGGCCGCGGCAATCATTGTCCGCCCCCAGCCGTCCTTGTATGTCCAAGCGATTGACTTTAGAACGCTTGCGATTTTGTTCTGCCTTATGATAACGATAAAGGCATTCCAGAGCCAAAATTTTTTGGACTTTGCCGCCGCCCGACTTTTGCGCCTTTGCAAGACCCGCCGCTCGCTCTACCTTTTGCTGACCGGCCTCGTGTTTTTTTCCTCAATGTTCGTCACCAACGACGTGGCGCTTTTGACATTCGTTCCAATATCGCTCTTGATTTTCAAGCGCGTCGGCTTGTCTCCGATGAAGCTTGTCGTTTTGGAAACGCTCGCGGCAAACCTTGGTTCCTGCGTCACGCCGATGGGGAACCCGCAAAACCTCTACCTTTTCTCTTACTACGAATTTTCCGCGCTGGAATTTTTCGCTCAAACTGCAAAAATCGCGCTTCCCGCGCTTGTCGTTTTGACGGCTATGATTCTTTTTCTTACAAAAAAATCGGAGGACGAGCCGCATGAATTTTCGGGCGCGGTCTTGCAGCAACAGCGGGTCTTTGTAAAGGCCGACGCGCGGACGCTATTCTACGCGGCTGATTTTGTCCTCTGCCTTTTGACGGTTTTCCACGCGGCGGACTGGAGGCTCGCGCTTATGGCCACTTGCGCCGTCATGCTTTTTTGCGACCGCCGCCTTTTTGCAAAAGTTGACTACAGCCTCTTGTTCACGTTCGCGGGCTTTTTCATTTTCACCAAAACGCTTTCCACCGTTCCCGCCTTTTCAAACCTGATGCAATCGGCGCTCTCGGGCCGGCTTTCAACTTATCTCACCGGAATCGCGGCGAGCCAAATCATCAGCAACGTTCCGGCCGCGCTCTTGCTGAGCGGCTTCACGCAAAACGGCCCGACGCTTTTGCTGGCTGTCAACGCCGGCGGCTTGGGAACCTTGATCGCGTCGATGGCCAGCGTCATTTCGTTCAAGCTTTATTCCGCGTCGGAACAAGCAAAAGCCCAAGAAGGCCAAAGCTACATGGCCACATTCAGCCTCTGGAATTTCGCCCTCCTGGCCATCTTGGGATCACTGGCGTACTTATTATAG
>CADBBB010000156.1 GCA_902792795.1 uncultured Spirochaetaceae bacterium
CAAAAGAAAAAAAGCCTTTTTCATAATTCAATTATCGGAAAAGCGGCGCGTTCTGTTTAGAAAAAAAAATCCCGAGCGGAAGCTCGGGTTTGTGGCGGCCATTCTCACGCTTTTGAGCGGTAGAAGGCGGCGGCCTTGATAATCTCGTTGGGCTTGGCCACCAAGATTTTTCCGCCGACGATTTTGGGTTGCGCCAAGTTGGTGAAGTCGTTTATGGCCTGCGCTTGGTGGCCTGTCGGTATTCCGCACATAGTGACCAAATCTTGGACAGAAATGTTGGTCTGGAAGCTCTGCGAACTTGTGATGTTGAGCTTGGCCTTTTCCAACTGGAGGGCCAGCATGTCCACCAGCTTGTGCGAGTATTCCTTTATCTGGCTGTTGGTCAACTGGCGGTGCAAGGCCCAAAGGCGTTCAGCCAAAGTTGTGGTCAAGCGCGCGATAAGCTGCGCCTGCGTGGCTACCATCAAGTCAAAGTTCTTGCGGTTTACGACCATCAAGACGCATTCTTCATGCGCGATGGCGGAGGCGCTTCTGGGCTTGTTTTCCAGCAAGGCCATTTCGCCGAACATGTCGCCCTTTTTGAGAACCGCGAGCGTCACTTCGTTTCCGTCAACGACTTTGCTTATTGAAACTTCTCCCGCCTGAATTATGAACATGTCCGCGCCTGACTGGTTTTCGCAGAAAATCATCGTTCCTTTGGGGTACTTTCTTGTCATTTCTTCCGTGGGCTCAAAGTAAACCGCGCGCGAGCGGGGCTTTAGCGCCACAAAGCGGGTCTTGGCCGCTTCCACGTGCTCCCCGTTGGGGCAGGCCTTGAGATACTGGTAGTAGGCGTAAATGGCCACGTCTGGGCGGTTTGCCTTGTCGTAAAAGTTGGCCACTTTAAAGAGTTGGTCGGGCGATTCCGAGGCCACATTGTTCAATGTCAATTTTGTAAGAACGCCGTTCAAAACGCGCATTCGGTTGGCGAACGTGCGGATTATTTTCATGGCCACAGGCGTGTTTTTTGCGATAAGTTCGGGATATTGGTCGCGCATTACGGCGATTACGGTGACGTCCGTCATGGCGATTACGGTTTCAATCTGCAAATGGTTGGACATGCAAGGAATTACGCCCACGGACGCATTGGACTTGTCCAACCTGAATGATGAAAAATTTGTCGCTTTGCGCCTTGCCTTCCACGACAAGGGCCGCGCCCTTTTTATAATTTACAAATGAAAGTTGCAGCACCGAATTATCCCTATAATATAATATCGTCATATTTTAGCATAAAACGCAAAAACTTTCAATAAAAAACTTTAAAAAAAACAGGAATAAACAAGCCAAAAAACGCTTCCAGCCTCCCGGTCTCCCTCGCGCGTTTTAACTTGATACTTTCCATTAAAAGCGCTAGAATATTTTCACTCATTTTTACTATATTATATCGAGGGAACTTATGGTAATTCTTACATTGAACTGCGGATCGTCTTCCGCGAAGTATCAGGTTTACGATTGGGACAAAAAAGAGGTTATGGCTAACGGCGTGGTCGAGCGCATCGGAATCGAAGGCAGCTGCATCACCCACAAGGCCAAGGGAAAGAAGACCGAAATCACAAGCCCGTGCCCCACGCACAAAGAGGCGATTGAGCTTATCATAAAAGAAATCACCGACCCCGAAGTTGGCGTCATTAAATCGATGGACGAAATCGGAGCGGTGGGCCACCGCGTTTTGCACGGCGGCGAAAAGTTCACAAAGAGCGTTTTGATTACGCCCGAAGTTTTGGACGGCTTCCGCGAAGTTGTTGACCTTGGCCCCTTGCACATGCCCGCCAACATTATGGGAATCGAGGCCGCGCAAAAGGTCATGCCCAATGTTCCCCACTCGGCGATCATGGACACAGCCTGGCACCAGACAATGCCCGAAGAAACTTTCCAGTACGCGATTCCCCGCGAATGGTATGAAAAATACGCCGCCCGCCGCTACGGCTTCCACGGAACCAGCTTCTTGTATACAGCCAAGCGCGCCGCCGTTCTTTTGGGAAAAGACCCCAAGGACACAAATCTCATCATTTGCCACATCGGAAACGGCTCTTCAATGTGCGCCGTCAAGAACGGCGTTTGCTACGACACGACGATGGGAATCACTCCGCTTGAGGGCCTTGTGATGGGAACTCGTTCTGGCGACCTTGACCCGGCTCTTCCTTTTTACATCATGCGAAAGACTGGCATGAGCGCCGACGAGATGGACAAGGCGCTTAACAAAAAGTGCGGCTGCCTTGGAATCACCGGAAAGTATTCCGACCGCCGCGACATTGAAATCGACGCGGCCAAGGGCGACAAGCTTTGCCAGCTTAGCATTGAGATGGAAGCCTTGCGCATCAAAAAATACATCGGCGCCTTTATGGCCGAGCTTGGCCACGTTGACGCGATTGTTTGGACAGCCGGCGTAGGCGAGCGCGGACCGATTACCCGCATGAAGGCTTGCTCTGGCCTTGAAAACTATGGAATCAAAATCGACGCCCAGCGAAACGAATGGTCGTTCACAGGCAACGCCGAAACTTACATCCACGCCGACGATTCAAAGACAAAGATTTTTGTAATCCCCACTGACGAAGAGCTTGTAATGACAGAGGACGCCTACGCTCTTATGAAGGGAACTTACGACGTTCACACAAACTTCAAGTACAGCTTCCAGGATCCCGCCTATGTCAACAAGGCCCGCGAGGAAGGCCTCAAGGGCGACTTGGTCAAGAGACCGAACATCGCCAAGGTGCTTGCGCGGGATATTATAGGGAAGTAGCCGCTCGTGCCGTCGTACGAAAGACCGTAATTGATTTTTCGAGCGGATTTCGCGCAAGCGCGGCATGATGGCAAAACAAAAAAACCGCCCGATTGATATGTACCCATAATTCTAGACACATATTATGAACTAGGCAGACTGAATGGATGCTTCCCTGTATTTTACAGGAGGCATCCATTTTGTTTTGGCCTGTATTCGCTTGTTGTTATAATA
>CADBBB010000157.1 GCA_902792795.1 uncultured Spirochaetaceae bacterium
GCGGCAAAAAGCGCGGCCGCGGCTAACGCGAGCGCGATGGCTCCCAGCGCAAATCTTTTCATTATGTGCTCCTATAAACATTTATTATAACCCTACAATTGCAATTTTGCAAGTTTTTCATAGATTTTTCTGGCCTCTTCTTTGGTGGAATTTGGGTATTGCGGAAACTGCAGCGAGGCCAAAATTTTAAGGCCTTTTTGAATGAGCGCGGGCCGGCCCATAAAGCGGCAGACCGAATAAAGGGAGGCGCAAATTTCCGTCAAAAAATTCTCTTGGCTTGGAAGCGCGCCCTTGGCCAGAGCTTCGATCGCGTCCATAAGCGCTCCGTCTGGATCGTAGCCGCAGTCTTGGACGGCCTTGAGGGCGCTTGTCAAAACGCTTTCGTCCTTGCTGACGCGCAAGACCCGCGCCAAAGCCGCCGCGGCTTCACACGAGCCGTAAAGGCCAAGCATGCCTATGGCCGCGTTTTCTTCCGACAAGCTGAAGTCAAAAAGGCTTTCGCCGCCAAGCGAACCTATGACGGCGCCGCCGACGCTGTTTTGGCTCAAGGCCTTGTCAAAAAAGCCTTCCAAAATTTTTTGGCTTCCGAACAAATAGTCTTTTTCGGCGGCGCCGTAGTTTCCGGCTTGCAAGGCGGCTTTGCGGGAACTTAGGGCGGCGGCCTTTATGCGGTAAAAGTCGTCGCTTTGGCCCATGTAAAAATTTTTGAGGCCCTGGCGCTTGGCCGCCGCCCGTTTTGGCGCCGGCGACGCCTTTATGACGCGGAAGCCGACCAGGCTCCAGTTTTTGGAAGTAAATATAAGGCTTCCGTTTTTAGCGAAAAGAGCGTGGTTCCAGTTGAATTTTTTTGTCTTTGGCGGGAACTTGACGCCGCGAATCTTTTTTCCGCCAAACGAATATAGGACGCCTGAATTTTCTCCGGCCAAAAAGAGTCCGTCGGGGCAGGGCCAGACGGCTTGAACGTCGTCCTTGAATTCCGCGTCAAAGGCGTTTAGGGCCAAGCCTTTTTTTGCGTCAAAGACAACGGCCCTGGCTCCGGCCGCGTTTTTTGAGACCGCCGCGGCTTTTTGTCCGCCGTCAAGCGCGAGGAGAATCGTTTTGCTTCCCAAGCCCAAGCCGTTTAGCGCCCATTTTGACGCGGCCCCTTGGCCTCCGGCCGAGCAAAGGCCTGCGCTTCCGTCGTCAAAGCAAAGCAAGGCTCCGTCTTGGACTTGCGCCGCGGCAGAAACTCTTCCGGCAAAGACGATTCTTTCCAAGGTTTCGCCAAAAGGAGAGACGCGAAGCGCGCAGGTCTTTCCCTCGTGTTCGGCCTCCAAAAAGACCGCGACGCTTCCGTCGTTCATTTGGACCGGGGCGAGCTTGGACGAAAGCGCTTCCAAATCCGCCTTCCATTTTTGGATTCCGTTCATTCCAAAAGCGGCAGCCGCTTGCTTTCCAAAGACAAAAATCCTTCCGTCGCGCAAAAAGAGCGGCGAAAAGCATGGTTCAAAGTCAAGGGGCTTTTGCCATAGGACAAGGCCGCTTGGATTTAAAAGGCAAACGCGCCGGCCCTTTAGGACCGCCAAAGAAAAGCCGTCCTCGTCGCAGGCCGCCAAGGGCAGGGCTTGGCCGGGCAGGGGCTTTTGCCACAAGACGCTTCCGCTTTCCGTAAAGGCGCAGGCCATCTTTCCTTCGCAGGGAACAAACCAGCCGTAGGCGGCCTTTACTGGAGCCGCGACCGCCGAGCCGCTCAAGACGCTTAGCCAAGCGTAGGGAACGTCTTGCAAGTCCAGGTCGCGCAGGCCTTCCTCTTGGCAAAGGGCGGCGGCCGGAAGAAGGGCCAAAAGCGCGAGAGAAGCTAGAATTTTTCTTAGGTTGTATAAAAAATAATACATTTTGCCGCCGCAATGTCTACTTTAAGATACAGGTTGACAAACTTTCTAGGTGGCTTGTCTGCGGATAAAAGTCCAAGAGCCTCATGTCCTTGATTTTGTAGCCGGCTTCCTGCATTTTTTTCAAGTCCCGGGCTTGCGTGCTG
>CADBBB010000158.1 GCA_902792795.1 uncultured Spirochaetaceae bacterium
AAGCGCTTCGCGGGCCACGCCACGATGATGGACGACATGCGCGAAGTTATGGGCGACGCCTTGGTTCACCTTGGACACAGCGTCAACTCCCTTGACGACGCGGAATTGGACGAAGCCGAAAAAATGATTGAAAAGGAATGGAAGCCAAACCTTGTCAAATTTGACGCGGAAAGCTTCGGAAAGTCATTCGCCGCCGGCGACTTTTGGCTTTGCCACGGATACGCGGAAGTCATCTACGGAGAAGTTCCCGAAGACAAATGGGAAGAGACGATCGACTTCTTCATTCCGCGCGAAGGCGGCGCCTCATACCTTGACAGCATGTGCATCCTAAAGGACGCGCAGCACATAGATTTGGCCAACGAATTCATCAACTACATCCACAGGCCGGAAGTTTACGCAAAATTCTTGGATGCCTTCAACTTCCCCTGCTTTGTCAACATGGACGCCGCCCAATACATGACGCGAAAGCCCATGTACGAGGCCGAACAGATGAACAACTGCGAGCTTAAGATTGACTTGGGCGACGGCCTTGACAAGTACAACGAGCGCTGGCAGCGCATTAGGTTCACAGACTAACAGCGGCAAGAACAACACTCTGCAAGCCAAAGATTGTTCGATTGCCGCATAAGCCGCAACATTCGCGCTCGCGACTAAGCTCGCGCGAACAGCGGTACTTCGCTTGCGGGCCTGCATCATAAAACTGTCGCGGCCCTTTTGGGCCGCCAATATTATTAGAGGTTGGATAAACACAAAGGAGAAACCGTCATGAAAAAAATTTCAAAGTTCATCGCCGCGCTGTTCTCATGCGCGCTCTTGGCGTCATGCGCCAAAAACTTGACAGCTATTCAACTTGCGAAGAGATGTATTCAAAGCTCCGCGCTGGCGCCAAGGGTTATGACGTCGTAGTTCCCTCAAACGACTTTATCTCCATAATGATCAAGCAGGGAATGTTGCAAAAAATCAACAAGGCAAAAATCAGCAACTCCAACAAAATCAATCCCGGCGTTTTGAGAATGATGGACTTTGACCCCGACATGACCTGGTGCGTTCCCTACGCGCTCAGCGCCACCGGAATCATGGTCAACAAGGCAAAGGCTCCTTCCGACTACGCCCGCGACTACAGCGTTTTGTCGGACTCACGCTTTGCCGGCCACGCCACGATGATGGACGACGCGCGCGAAGTTTTTGGAACGGCTCTCCTCAGCCTTGGCTTTGACATGAACAGCCTTCACGACGGCGAGTTGAAGAAGGCCTTCAACCTTGTGAACAACGAATGGAAGCCCAACCTCGTCAAATTTGACGCGGAGGCTTTTGGCAAGTCGTTCGCCAACGGAGACTTTTGGCTTTGCCAGGGCTACCCCGAAATCGTTTACGGCGAAGTTGACGAGACTCGCTGGGACGACACGATCGACTTTTTCATTCCTGAATGCGGAAGCCCGGCAACCCTTGACTGCATGGTCATCCTCAAGGACGAACTTTTTCCACAGGCCGGAAAACTACGCGCTCTTCATCGACGAGTTCCGCTATCCTTGCGTAGTGAACACGCAGGCCCTTGACTACGTCACAACAAAGCCGATGTACAAGGCGGAACAAGCGCTCAACTGCACGCTCAAGGCCGACCTTGGCGACGGCTTGGACAAATACCACGAGCTGTGGCAGCAAATTCGCTTCAATTAAAAAAAGCGCTCCCAGTCACGGCTGCGTCCGGCGGAACCGCTTGATATCTGCGCTACTCCTTGTTTGCGCTTGAAACTATTTAACGCTGCCGCTTTCGCGGCAGGCGCAAACAAAGAGTTTCCGCCAGCCGCCCCGCTCCTTCGCGCGCTTTTATTAATTCAAAAAACATAAAGCGGCGGGGCCCTCCAAACTTTTCTTGCCTGCGTCCCGCCTTTAATGTCCGTGTTGCAATTAAACATTAGACAGGAATCCTATATTCCACAAAGCGGACAAGTCCGCTTTCAACACAAGCCTTTATTTGGCGCTCGCGTTTGGAAAGGGAGGCTTCGCCGCTTTTCACTTCTATCAACAAAACTTCTTTTACTTCGCCGCCGTCGGCCGCGCCGGGAAACGCCACAAAGTCCACCGGCTTTCCGACAAAGCGAGCGTCGGCTGGATTGCAGGGAAAGCCAGGCAAAAAGGGAGCCACTTGCTCGCCGGCCAAGCCGCCCAAAACCGCGCGGGATTTTTTGATAGCATCCTTGCGCGCGGCCATTAACCTTCCCCTAAAGCGCAAGGCGGAAAAAAGCCAGCCCGCAAAAAAAGCTAGCAGCGCGAACAAAAAAAGCGTCGCCCCACCCCGCGCGAAAAGATCTTGCAATTGACTAAAGAAAGTATTAAGCATAAAATCATTATAGCGCGCTGACGCGCGCTTTTGCTATAGGAAATTTATTCAAACGCCCGCCGTCGCGGGCTTTGCAATATCACATAATTCCAAAAATAGAAACACTGACTAAAAAGGCGGGGCCCCATGTTGGACACACAATCATATTACAAACACTGCGCGCAGTGCCCGCGCTCTTGCGGCGTTGACAGAGCGGCGGGGCAAAAGGGCTTTTGCGGCGAGGACGACAAGCTGCGGGCGGCCGTCGCGTGCCTGCACTTTGGGGAAGAGCCTTTTGTCACCGTCTTTGGCGGAAGCGGAACGATTTTCATTACCGGCTGTACCCTAGCCTGCGCCTTTTGCCAAAACTACCAGATAAGCCAAAAAGGCTACGGAAAAGAAATAAGCGTAGAAGAATTCGCGCGCATTTGCATCGATTTGCAAAAGGCGGGAGCGGAAAACATAAACATTGTCACGGGAAGCCACCAAATCCCCGCGCTGGCGCAAGGCCTAAAGGCCGCCCGCAGTCTTGGGCTTGCGATTCCTGTTTGTTGGAACTCCAGCGGCTACGAAAGCGTACATTCGCTCGAACTCTTGCGCGGCTTGGTTGACATTTGGCTCCCGGACATAAAGACTTTGAACGCGGCCCTTTCCAAAAAGCTTTTCAACGCTCCAGACTATCCCGAGACTGCGAAAGCCGCTCTCTTGTGGATGACGAAAACCTCTCCGCTAAAAATCGTCGAAGTTAAAAAGGACGGAGAAACACGCGAAAAAATTATGAGCGGCGTAATCGCGCGCCACCTTTTTTTGCCGGGCCGCTTTGAGGACAGCGCCGACGTTCTTGACTGGCTAAAGAAAAACCTTGACGGCCGCGCGGTGATTTCGCTTATGTCGCAATACACTCCCGTTCCGTTTAAAGAGGAAGCGGAGGCGCTGCAAAAAAGGCTTTCCGCGCTGGAAGGCGTTCGAAACCGCCTTGTGTCAAAGGAAGAGGACGCG